>NZ_JAELTJ010000833.1 GCF_016428805.1 Achromobacter sp. ASV32 | reverse complement strand
CCCCCCCCCCCCCCCCCCCCCCCCCCCCCCCCCCCCCCCCCCCCCCCCCCCCCCCCCCCCCCCCCCCCCCCCCTTTTTCAAGCAGATCACGGCATACGCGATCGGTTATTAGGTCTCGTGGGCTCGGAGATGTGTATAAGAGACAGGCGCAAGGTGCGCGTGCATGTGCTGGGCTTGCGCCAGGCGGCGCCACTGGCCGGGCACGTGGCGCTGTACCTGAATCTGTGCCTGCCGGGGGTCAAGGCCATGACCTGTCTCTTATACACATCTGACGCTGCCGACGACGATGCGGTTGTGTAGGTGGGGGGGGGGGGCGGGTGAGTGAAAGGGGGGGGGGGGGGGGGGGGGGGGGGGGGGGGGGGGGGGGGGGGGGGGGGGGGGGGGGGGGGGGGGGGGG
>NZ_JAELTJ010000832.1 GCF_016428805.1 Achromobacter sp. ASV32 | reverse complement strand
GGTCGTACATTGTTAGGTGATCATTGTTGCCCATTGCGACTTTTCTCAGCTTCCGAAAGCATTTGCGAAGGTCTTCTTTGTGGCTAAACTTGAGCATTTCCCATTCCTCATTAATGTTTCGCTTGCCATAGCGCTGTCTCCAATATGTACAGGACAGCGCTGGAGTTTCCGCTATAATCTTGTGGCCTCTAGGCCAATCTCGAGAGGCAAAGACGCCAAGCTTTCGACGAGTGCCAGTATCACAGATGTACACGGCTTCATAGTTTCTTGGCGCGTGAAAACTAGATCGATTTGCCGGCGAGGAACCCCTGAATCTGTTTGTACCCGGCTTGTATGTAGCGGATGTCCAACCGTCGGCGGAATGTCTTTTCCCTGTCTCTTATACACATCTCCGAGC
>NZ_JAELTJ010000831.1 GCF_016428805.1 Achromobacter sp. ASV32 | reverse complement strand
CCCCCCCCCCCCCCCCTACACACACAACCGCATCGTCGTCGGCAGCGTCAGATGTGTATAAGAGACAGGAATAGGAGCGAGCTACAAGCTCGCTGCAGAAGCTGGGGTATAATCGATAGGTGGGACTTATGGGCACTTCAACGATGGTTTGCCAAGCCAAATCCCTTGTTTGAGATGCATGCGAAGAGGTCCAGGACCAAGGCAACGGATGGTCTGCATGAAGGCTTCGTTCGGTCGAGTCGGCCTTTGGCAGGGATTGGGTGACATTCTCTAAGGAATGGGTGACGCCATCGCACGCCTCAATAGGTACGCCTGTTACCCCGTCTTGCGCGACAAAGTGCCACTGTAAATCTCGAAATCGCTGAGCCGGTAACCTCACAAGATCTGTGTGTAAGTA
>NZ_JAELTJ010000830.1 GCF_016428805.1 Achromobacter sp. ASV32 | reverse complement strand
CTCCTCCTTACACACACGCCCATGAGACCGACCCGGCTGGGGCCTGGTAACCTGTACCAACCAGAGGTTGCAGCTGGTGGCGTACACCGGCTGCACCGTATATCTAACATTGTAATCTTCCCATTAAAAGCCTTGCATCCCTTTGCCGTGCCGTGACTTTCTTCCTTTGCGACAAATCCTTCCATCGGTTACATATCTGACTTAATAGACTGTGGGTAATTTGGAGATCTTGGTTGCGATCCAAACCCATTCGACCACCATTCGACCACCATTCTTCCAATTTTACCCAAGCTGCAGCGTCGATAATTACGAATACCTACCTTGCCAGCTGTAACGGCCCGGCGTCTCTACTAGGTTTACTCACACTCACTACTACGACGTACCTAGTAGGTAGTAC
>NZ_JAELTJ010000829.1 GCF_016428805.1 Achromobacter sp. ASV32 | reverse complement strand
TTTTCGAATTCCGCAGCCCTAGAGGCGTTGCGCTCGGCGAGAGCCGTTCCAACAACCCGCAATCCCCATACCGCTTATCCCTCCCACCAAAAGGGCTCTGCTCCTCATTGCCAGCAACACCCTCCGCCGCCCCTCATGAGTCCCGACGTCAAGCCTGCGACGGCGACAACACGCCGCAAGTCGCCCTCGGGCCCGAGATATTCGAAACCGACAGAATCATCGACTGCGAGGTTGGCTGCCAAAGTAGTGCGAAAGGCTTCCGCCGCCACCAGGCCCCTCCTCCCGCTCTCCGAGGGTAAACTCTATCAAGACCTGTCTCTTATACACATCTGACGCTGCCGACGACGATGCGGTTGTGGGGGGGGGGGGGGGGGGGGGGGGGTGTAGGAGGGGGGGG
>NZ_JAELTJ010000828.1 GCF_016428805.1 Achromobacter sp. ASV32 | reverse complement strand
GGCATGTTGCACCGTAACCGAGAACCGACTTGTCGAGAATCTGCAAGAAGTAAACCCAAACCAAGATGGCGAGAATGACGCGGTCCGTCTTGCGGCAGATCCTGCGACTGTCTTCCTCGGTGAGAGTAACCTGGCCACTGCCAATGACATTCAGCGCAACGTCGGCGTGGCGTG
This sequence comes from Achromobacter sp. ASV32, assembly GCF_016428805.1. Classification (GTDB taxonomy): domain Bacteria; phylum Pseudomonadota; class Gammaproteobacteria; order Burkholderiales; family Burkholderiaceae_B; genus Achromobacter. Next base: position 224 of record NZ_JAELTJ010000828.1, on the reverse strand, counting down.
GTGCATCACCGATGGCCTCATCCTGTTGTTTCGTGATGGAACCACGATCGTCGCCCTGTTCCTCGACATGATCCGAGACGCGCTTCGGGCCCGAGGAATCCATTACAGGTTGGTGGGTGAATAGCGAGAAAGCAAAGACGGCGAGAAGCTTGTAGCGTACGGCGAGGGTTGGTGCTTCTAAAGCGCCGCTGGGTCTAGATTGTTTGCATCGAGTTCGGCATGGC
>NZ_JAELTJ010000827.1 GCF_016428805.1 Achromobacter sp. ASV32 | reverse complement strand
CTCTTTGCGACGCGCAAGATCAAAGCCAAGGAAGTCATCATGTGCGAGCGCGCATTCTGTCTCGTCACCAGCAAGGACCGCACCGCCTTCTCCGCCATCAACTGCGACCTCCGCGAAGACGCCGCCATCAAGATTTACCCAGCCGGTCTGCACAAAGACGTCGTGCAAAAGCTGCTCAACAACCCCTCCCAAGTCGAAAACTTCCTCAACCTCTGGGGCGAGTATCCCGGCCTCGGCACCAACTTGCTGGAGGTAGACGGCAGCCCCGTCGTCGACACGTTCCAAGTCCACGACATAATCCAGCGCAATGCCTTTGGACCCGGTCCGCAGAGCGAAGACGAGGACGTAAGCAACGCCTCAACAGGCGTATGGGTGCGCGCCGCATACCTCAACCACAC
>NZ_JAELTJ010000826.1 GCF_016428805.1 Achromobacter sp. ASV32 | reverse complement strand
CATATGGGATCTCTTGCTGCCACTGTTGCGAAAAAGCCAGAGTCGCCTGATTTTCCGTCTTCGCCATGGGAAGAGGAACCAAAATCATCTGACGAAGCTCAGGGACTAGGGCTAGAACAGCCTGCTCGTGAGGTGGCTCCTCCCATTGAAGATGTGGAAGATGATGATGATTGGGGCGAGATGGTGTCGTCACCGACCGTGGATGCCAGTACATTCCCAGTTTCTCAGCCAACAATGCAACGGACTATAAAACCTGCATCATTCGAGCAAGATGGAAAGCAGATTTTATCAGCAGAACGGCGACTAGAGTCACAATCGGTTTCTGCAACCTCGACGCCATATGATTCTACCTTTAGCGGGATGGACTTGTTCGATACAACAACGGAACTGCCCAACGC
>NZ_JAELTJ010000825.1 GCF_016428805.1 Achromobacter sp. ASV32 | reverse complement strand
GCCAAAAGCAAAAGCGACATCGAGCCCTTCGCTGCCATGGTCATCGACGGCAAGCCGACCTATCGCTCGGTGATTATCGCCAATGTGGCGTCAGGCGTGAATGAGTATGCCGACCTTAAGGGCAAGAAGATGGCCTATGGTGACCGGGCATCGACGTCCAGCCATTTGATTCCCAAAACCGTGCTTCTTGAGACGGCCGATTTGACGGGTGGGCAGGACTACGAACAACATTTTGTGGGCACGCATGACGCCGTTGCCGTCAACGTGGCGAACGGCAACGCCGATGCGGGTGGGCTGTCGGAGGTAATTTTCAATCACGTAGCCGAACGTGGCCTAATCGATCCGAGCAAGGTGAAAGTACTTGGTTACAGCGGCGAATACCCCCAGTACCCCTGGGC
>NZ_JAELTJ010000084.1 GCF_016428805.1 Achromobacter sp. ASV32 | reverse complement strand
GTGCTCGCGCTGGGTGGTCCATTCGGCGATCTGCTGCTGCAGCTGGTCGCGGCGCGCCTGCAGGCGGTTGCGGGAATCCACGACGTGGCGGATCTCGGCCTCGAGGCGGCTGACCTGGGCATTGGCCTCGTAGAGCGCACCCTGGGCCGCGTGCACGGCGTCGCTGGCGGCATAGTGGGCCTGGCGCCGGGACTCGAGCGCCGCTTCGCCCGCCCGCAGGCCGGCAATGGCGGCTTCCAGTTCGTTCTGGGCCTGCGCCATTTCCTGGGTCTTCCTGGCGCGCTCCTCGCGGGCGCCGGTTTCCTTCAGGAACCACAGCGCATGCTGCTTCTTTTCGCCGTCGGCCTGCAGCTCGCGGTAGCGCGTGGCGACCTCGGCCTGGGCTTCCAGCTTTTCGAGCTGGCTGTTCAGTTCGCGCAGGATGTCTTCGACGCGGGTCAGGTTCTCGCGCGTATCGGACAGGCGGTTTTCGGTTTCGCGGCGGCGCTCTTTGTAGCGCGACACACCCGCAGCCTCTTCCAGGAACACCCGCAATTCCTCGGGGCGCGCCTCGATCAGGCGGTTGATCATGCCCTGGCCGATGATGGCGTAGCCACGCGCGCCCAGGCCGGTGCCCAGGAAGATGTCGTGGATGTCGCGGCGGCGGACCTGCTGATTATTGACGAAATAGCTGCTGGTGCCGTCGCGCGTCAGCACCCGGCGCACGGCGATTTCGGCGTAGGTGCTCCATTGCCCGGCAGCGCGGCCTTCGCTGTTGTCGAACACCATTTCGACCGACGCCCGGGCCGCCGGCTTGCGGTTGCCCGAGCCGTTGAAAATGACGTCCTGCATGGACTCGCCGCGCAGCTCCGAGGCCTTGGCCTCCCCGAGCACCCAGCGCACCGCGTCGATGATGTTCGATTTGCCGCAGCCATTGGGACCCACCACGCCCACCAGCTGGCTGGGCACGGGAATCACGGTGGGATCGACAAAAGACTTGAAGCCGGCGAGTTTGAGCTGAGTAAGACGCACAGTACGATGACGACGGGGTGGGTTGAACGAAAGGCGTTAACGGACCTGCCGCACACATTGCAAACCGGCCCTGGGAGGGCCGGCTTACGGATGGGTCGTATGATACCGCAGGCAGTCTGTCCCCGAACGTGAACAACGGTCAAGCCGGGGGTGCCCGCATCCAGCCCGGCTCCGCCTGCCCCTCGACTGACCTGCCGCAACCCGCGGGCAAACGCTGAATAGCCCTACCCTCGCCACGGGCTATACTCGCTGACACTTTTTAGCAAGACACATAATTTTCACGCAGACTGACCGGGCTCAGGTCAAAGAACGGGGACATTCTTGAAACGAGGTTTCTATCTGGTCATGGCCGCGCAGGCCTTCTCGTCATTGGCGGACAACGCGCTGTTCATCGCAGCGATCGCCCTGATACAGGAGCTGCATGGTCCCGACTGGTTGGCGCCCTTGATGAAATGGTCCTTCGCGCTGGCCTACGTGGTGCTGGCCGCCTTCGTCGGCGCCCTGGCCGACTCCTTCCCCAAGGGCCGCGTGATGTTCTCGACCAATGCCCTGAAGGTCGCCGGCTGTCTGCTGATGTTCTCCTACGCCAGCATCGGCGTTGCCCCTGAATATCAGACCTATCTCGTCTGCGCGGCCTATGCGGTCGTGGGCATTGGCGCCGCGGCCTACTCCCCGGCCAAGTACGGCATCGTCACCGAAATGCTGCCCCCGTCCATGCTGGTCAAGGGCAACAGCTGGATCGAAGGCCTGACCGTCTTCTCCATCATCCTGGGCACGGTGCTCGGCGGCCTGCTGATCTCCACCACGGTCTCGACCGCGCTGCTGAGCCACTCGTTCATCGGCAAGCTGGTGCACACGCCGGCCGAGGCCGCCATCCTGGTCATCGCTTTCGTCTACCTGCTGGCGGCCCTGTGCAACCTGCTGATCCCGCGTACCCACGTGCGCTATCCGCCCCAGCAGAAGAACCCGGTCCGGCTCATCCGCACGTTCTGGGGCTATGTCTGCGTGCTCTGGCGCGACAAGCTGGGCCAGATTTCCCTGGCGGTCACCACGCTGTTCTGGGGGGCGGGCGCTACTTTGCAACTGATTGTCATCGAATGGGGCCGCAGCCACCTGGGTTATCAGCTGGACAAGGCCTCGATGCTGATGGGCGTGGCCGCGCTGGGCACGGTGGTCGGCTCGATCCTGGCCGGCCGCATTCCGCTGCGCCGCGCCCTGGCCGTGCTGCCGGTCGGCGCCGCGATGGGCCTGGTCGTGCTGCTGATGCCGCTGGTCTATTCGCCCTGGAGCGTCTACCTGCTGTTGTTGCTTACCGGCGGCCTGGCGGGCTTTTTCGTGGTCCCCATGAACGCCCTGTTGCAGCACCGCGGCCACGTGCTGCTGTCGGCCGGCCACTCGATCGCCGTGCAGAACTTCAACGAGCAGCTCAACATCCTGCTGATGGTGGCCATGTACACGCTGCTGCTGTGGCTGCAACTGCCCATCAACGTCATCATCGTGATCTTCGGCACCGTGGTGGCCGTGCTGATGGTGGTGTTCATGCGCTGGAGCAAGCGCAATCTGGCGGCCAATCCCGAGCTGCACGATCAGATCGGCCAGGAAGGCCACGGCCACGCGCTGGACTCGGCCAAGAACCACTGATCGTCCCGGGGCGGTCCGCCAGGCTGGCGGCGCCCCGCTACCTGCCCTTTCCGCTCCTGGCACGCGCCGGGCAGCCCGACCCGGATTCCGGGCCGGACTGTCCGCCTACACGCGCGCGGCCAGCTTCAGATCCTGCCAGGCGCGCGCCTTCTCGACCGGGCTGCGCAGCAGATAGGCCGGGTGGTAGCTGACGATCACCGGGATCTCGCGGCCCTCATCCGTCTTCATGTGGTGCACGCGGCCGCGCAGGCTGCCGATGGTGGCATCCGTGCCCAGCAGCGTCTGGGCCGCGAACCGGCCCAGCACCAGAATGCGCTCGGGCTGGAGCAGCGCGATCTGGCGCTTCAGGTAAGGACTGCAGGCGGCGATTTCCTCGGGCTTGGGATTGCGGTTGCCCGGTGGCCGGCACTTGATGACATTGGCGATGAACACGTCGCGCTCGCGGCTCATGCCCACCGCCGACAACATGGCGTCCAGCAATTGCCCCGAACGGCCCACGAAGGGCTGTCCCTGACGGTCTTCCTGTTCACCCGGCGCCTCGCCCACCACCAGCCAGCGAGTGGGCTGGCCGCCGTGGCCGAAGACCGCGTGGCGGCGGCCTTCGCACAAGCCGCAGGCGGTGCAGGCCACCACCTGCTCGCGCAGTTCGTCCAGCGTGGCGTGCTTGACCGATTCTGCCACCGGCACCCGCACGGGCGCGGTGTCGGGCGCGGGATCGGCCTTCGCCGCGGGACGCGGCGGCGGCCCGCTGCGCACCCCGGGAGCCGGACTGCCGGCACGGGCCGCCGCGGCGGGCGCAGCAGGCGGGGCGACAGGCGCCACGGCGCGCGCCGGCGCGGCCTCGGGCGCTTGTGCAACGGCCGGAGAATCAATTTTAGAAACAATGACTTGCGGCGCAGGCACGGCCACGGCAGGAAGGGGCGCGGCGGCGGGCCGCAGCCACAGGCGTTCCATGCCGATCTCGCGCAGCCACAGGCGCTGCAGCGGATTGACGCGGGGGGGGATGGATGCCGGCGCGGCGTTCGGGGCCGTCATGCTGCCGCCCCCTGGGGCGTGCCAGCCGCCTCAAAGCGCTTCTGCATGACCAGCGCGTCCTCGCGCCCGCCCTTCTCGGCCGGGTAATAGCCTCGCCGCAGACCGATCTGCAGATAGCCGCGGGCCTTGTAGAACTCGACCGCGGACACATTGGAAGGACGCACCTCGAGCAGCACGCCTTCCAGGCCCTGCTCGCGCGCCTGTTGCTCGCACCAGTCCAGCAAAACGCTGCCCAGCCCCTGGCGGTGCAGGCTGCGGGCCACGGCGATCACCAGCAGATGGGCCACGTCGGGCGCGAACATCAGAATACAGAACCCCGCCACCCGGCCATCGCGCCGCAGCGTCCAGGCGCCATAGCCCGCCGCCAGCGCGTCCGCGAAATTGCCGCGGGTCCAGGGAAAGGCCTGAACATTGGCTTCCAGTGCCACGACCTCGTCGAGATCGGCGTCGGTCAGGGGCTGGGGGCAGACCGGCGCCAGGGTCGATGGCGCCTTGGGGTTGCCGCCCTCGCCACGCTGGCGTTCAGCCGTGGTGAACGCCACCTTGTCGCGCACGTACAGCGGCGCGGCCTGTTCCGGCGGCACGGCCTCGCCCCGCAGCCAGCCCTGGCGCGCCAGGTGCGCCACGCTGGCCGCCTCGGGCCGCAAGGCCTGCGCGGCGCGAGGCCAGGCGGCAGGCGCGGCCATATCGGCGGCGTAGGCATCCCAGGCGTCACCCGCCAGCACCACGGACAATGGCCGTCCGGCACGGCGGGACCACTCGGGCAGGTGATGCGCCGTCCACGGCACGACCTCGGCGGCGGCGATCAACAGGGGCGCCTGCAGGGTCTCCCAGGCGGGCTCGTCACCCTCGGCGCCGCTCTGGCGGTACACCGCCAGATAGACTTCATTCATCCGGGCGTCCAGCGCCACCACGATGGCCTTGTCCGGCCCGCCGCCGGCCTGGGCAGCGACGGCCTGATGGGACACGATGGGCAGCACCGGAATGCCCAGCCCCATGCCCATGCCCTGGGCCACGCCGCAGGCCACCCGCAGGCCCGTAAAGCCGCCCGGCCCCTGGCCGAACGCCACCGCGTGCAGGGCGCCCGGCGGCAATCCGGCCTGCGCGAGCAGCTCGTTTGCCATGGGCAACAGCCGTTCCGCATGCTCCTGGGACCCCTCATGCTCGCGCAAGCTGACCTCCAGCCGCCCGTCCGACGCGCGCAAAAGGGCCACGCCGCAACGCGACGAAGAGGTTTCCAGAGCCAGCAGGTTTAGTTCCATAGGCGCAGATTGTACGAAATACCGGGGCGTTCCCCCGTATGTAAGGGGGATTTCAACCATGGTTCGCAATGTGTAATATCTTGTGAACGCCTACTAGCCGCTGGTTCTTGTCACTGTTACATTTCCGGCCATGAATACGCAAAACACCACCCCCACCCGAAAAATCCTCGTCGTAGACGATGATCCGCGCTTGCGCGATTTACTGCGTCGGTATTTGTCCGAACAGGGATTCAACGTTTTCGTTGCCGAAGACGCCAAAGAGATGGGCAAACTCTGGCAACGCGAGCATTTCGACCTGCTCGTGCTGGATCTGATGCTGCCCGGCGAAGATGGCCTGTCCATTTGCCGCCGGCTGCGCGGTGGCCACGACAACACCCCCATCATCATGCTGACGGCCAAGGCGGAAGAAATCGACCGCATCGTCGGCCTGGAGATGGGCGCGGACGACTACCTGTCCAAACCGTTCAATCCCCGGGAACTGCTGGCTCGGATCAACGCGATCCTGCGCCGCCGCGGCACCGAGGAACATCCCGGCGCTCCCAGCCAGGAAAACGAATCCATCGCCTTCGGCCCTTACGTGCTCAACCTGTCGACCCGCACGCTCACGCGCAACGGCGAACAGGTGCCGATCACCACCGGCGAATTCTCGGTGCTCAAGGTTTTTGCCCGTCACCCGAAGATTCCGCTCTCCCGCGACAAGCTCATGGAACTGGCGCGCGGCCGCGAATACGAAGCCTTCGACCGCAGCCTCGACGTGCAGATCTCGCGCCTGCGCAAGCTGATCGAACCGAATCCGTCCAAGCCCGTATTCATCCAGACCGTCTGGGGTCTCGGATACGTGTTTGTGCCGGACGGTGGTAGTTGATCGGCTCGCCCGCCCCGGGCAGGAGCGCAGCCTCGTGCCCCGCTTGCGCAAAACCTTCAGGAACCTGACTTCACGTTTGCGGCTCGGCTTGTTCGGCCGCACGTTCCTGTTGCTGGCCGCGCTGATGCTGGTCAGCCTGGGGGCGTGGCTACAAGTCTTCTTCAGCATGGAGCTGGGCCCGCGCGCCAATCAAATGGCGCAGCGGGTGATCACGGCCGTCAATATCACACGCACGGCCCTGATCTATTCCCATAACGGCGAACGCAGCAAGCTCCTCCTGGATCTGGCCACCAACGAAGGCATCCAGGTCTATCCGCGCGAAGTCACCGACTTCGCCGAAGCCCTACCCGACGATGATTACTGGCAACGCGTTGCCCAGCACATCCGCACGCGTTTCGGCCCCGAGACGCAGATCGCGTGGGGGGTGAACCAGGTACCGGGCTTCTGGGTCAGTTTCCAGATAGAAAAAGACCTGTACTGGCTGGTGTTCGAACGCGAGCAGATCGGCCTGACCGGCGGCATCGAATGGCTGGGTTGGGGCGCCACGGCGCTGCTCCTGTCCCTTGTCGGGGCGGCGGTGAGCGTGGGCTTCGTCAACCGGCCGTTGTCGCGCCTGGCGCGGGCGGCCCAGGTGCTGTCGCGCGGCGAAACGCCAGCCGCCCTGCCCGAGCAGGGGCCACTGGAAATCCGCGACCTCAATGCCTCGTTCAACCGCATGGCAAAAGACTTGCGGCAAGCCGAGGCCGACCGGGAGCTGATGCTGGCCGGCATTTCGCATGACCTGCGAACACCGCTGGCGCGCATGCGCCTGGAAATCGAACTGAGCGGCGTCTCCGAGGACGCGCGCCAGGCCATCGACGAAGACCTCGGCCAGATCGACCACAGCATAGGCCAGCTGATGGAATATGCCCGACCGGCGGGCACCCTGCCCCAGCTGGCCACCGATATTTCAGCGGTGCTGGCCGAACTCTATGAGCGCGAGCGCAGCCATACCTCGTCGCTGGGCGGCGAGCTGGAAGCTTCGCTCGAACCCGGCCTGCGCGCCCGTATCACGGCGCTGGACCTCAAGCGCATCGTCAGCAACCTGATCGAAAACGCGCGCCGCTATGGCCGCTCCAACGACGGCATGGCCCATTTGGTCATGACACTGCAAGCTGAGGGCGGCATGATCGTCATCGAGGTGTCGGACCGCGGGCCCGGCATCGCCCCCGAAGACGTCGACCGCCTGCTGCGGCCGTTCTCGCGTGGCGAAGCCGCCCGCACCGGTGTCAGCGGCGCCGGCCTGGGCCTGGCCATCGTCGAGCGCCTGCTCAAACACGTGGGCGGGGCCCTGCGAATGCTCCCCCGCGAGGGGGGCGGTTTGACCGCTCGCATAGAGTTGCCCAAAGCGAAATTTAGGAATTATCAATTAGACAACGATAATCCATAGCGTAGAATTTACGGTTTAAGGCACAGCCTTGAATTCCACCAACAACTACTGGGAGTAAACATGAAAACTGTTGGCGACAAACTCGAGCCCTTCAAGGTTACCGGCGTCAAGCCCGGCTTCAACCAGCACGAAGAAAACGGCGTGTCCGCATTCGAAGACATCACCGAAAGCTCGTTCCCCGGCAAGTGGAAGGTGATCTACTTCTACCCGAAAGACTTCACGTTTGTGTGCCCGACCGAAATCGTCGGCTTCAACAAGCTGGCCAAGGATTTCGAAGACCGTGACGCCGTCCTGCTGGGCGGTTCGAGCGACAACGAGTTCGTCAAGCTGGCCTGGCGCCGTGAGCACCCGGACCTGAACAAGCTGGGTCACTACCAATTCGGCGACACCACCGGTGCCCTGATCGACCAGTTGGGCGTCCGTGAAAAGGGTGCTGGCGTTGCGCTGCGCGCCACCTTCATCGTTGACCCGGACAACACGATCCAGCACGTTTCGGTGAACAACCTGAACGTCGGCCGTAACCCGGAAGAAGTGCTGCGTCTGCTCGACGGCCTGCAAACCGACGAGCTGTGCCCGTGCAACCGTACGGTTGGCGGCGCCACGCTGTAATTTCCAGCCCGGCCGAGGACCTGCCCGCAGGTCCTTCGCTGGGCTTTAACTGCTCTAGATTATAGGTAAAAACTATGGAATTTCTTACGACCATTAAGGAACAGCTCCCGGATTGGGCCAAGGACATCCGCCTGAATCTGGACGCCGTGATTGCCCGCTCGACGCTGGCGCCTGAAGACGCCGTGGGCGCTGCCCTGTCGGCCGCCTATGCCGCGCGCAGCCCGGTGCTGGTCGAGGCCTTCAAGAGCGGCCTATCTGAAACCGACGCCAATGCCGCGCTGACCGCCTCGGCGCTGATGGGCATGAACAATACCTGGTACCCCTACGTGGAAATGACGGGTGACGCCCAACTGAAGAGCCTGCCGGCCCAGTTGCGCATGAACGCCTACGCTACCCACGGCGGTGTCGACAAGAAGCGCTTCGAGCTGTTCGCGCTGGTGGCTTCCATCATCGGCAAGTGCCACTTCTGCGTGGCCTCGCACTACGAGAACCTGAAGAAGGACGGCCTGTCGACGGAACAGCTGCGTGACGCCGGCCGCATCGCCTCGGTGGTGAACGCCGCCGCCCTGGCGCTGGCCGCCCAAGGCAAGTAATCCGCCTGACGGCAATGAAAAAGCCCGCCTGTGCGAACAGGCGGGCTTTTTGCCGGGTGGCGTATTGCGTCGATCAGTTGCCCGACGCGGCCTTGACCGGGACGGTCGGCAAACCATTGGCGACCCAGGCCTCGATACCGCCGCGGTACCAGTAGGCCGGCCAGCCCAGCGTGCCGGCGCGCAGCGCCGCGTTGTAGGACGTGCGGTCGTTCATGCCGCCGCCGATGAACACCAGCGGCACGTTGTGCTCTTTCTCGGTGCCGGTCTTCTTGTGCAGCCAGCCGTCGAACGCGTTCTGCATCTGGTCGGCAACACTGCCGTCCTGCCCCGCATCGCTCAGCGGATAGGCGTCGGGCACCGTTTCGCGCAGCCCGCTGGTGTCGATCATCAAGAGGTTCTTCTCGTTCTTGAGCAGATAGACCAGATCCTTGGTGGTGATCACCTTGGCGCGGGGATGGCTGTTGGGCGTCGGCCCCTTGTACGGCGCCGAGAACAGCAGGTTCGTCGGCGGCACGCCGCTGTCCTGCAGCTCGTCGAAGCCGCCGGCCGGCGCGCGTTGCGGCTGGCCACCAGACGGTTGCTGACGAGGTTGCTGCTGGGGCGCTTGCTGCGGCGCTCCGCCGCCCTGCTTGACCTCGCCGCCGACCGTGCCCATTTCGATGTCGGAAATCATCACCGCGATGTTCTCGATCAGCTCGTAGCACATCGTGATGGTGCCTTCGCGCGGGCTGTACCAGGCGTTCAACTTGCCGCAGTCTTTGAAGGTCACGTTCACCGGCCGCGGCAGGACGTAGGTCTTGCCCAGCAACTTGATGTTGTCACCGATGGCTTGCGACAGGTTGTTCGCGAACAGGTTGCCGATGCGGCGCGACGACGGCTCGAAGGTCACATTGACCGGCGCGCCGGGGGCATTGGCCGGTTGCTGGCCGTCTGGCGTCCAGGCGCCGACGCGGGTGTAGGGAGCCAGGATCCGGCGCCAAGCGCGGTTCTGCTTGGTGAATTCATCGCCGCAGCGTGCCTTGGTGCGATCTTCGAAACCGACCTCCTGGACCAGCGACTCGAACACGGCCGGGTTGCCGCCGTACATGATGCAAAGCATGTTGCGGAAACGCTTGAGGTCGCCCGTGTGCTCGTCCTGCCAGGGCGAATTGCCCGCGCCCTTGGCTTCGGCCAGTTTGCCGTTGTAGTACCACTGCAGGGCCGCGTACTTGGCGGCGCCCTGGACCATGGCGTTGGTGTCCTTGTCGTCGGACGGGTACATGGTCGGCTCGACCACATGCAGCGCCGAGTAGATATCGACCGCGTCTTCTTCGGCGCCGGTCGACGGCAGTTCCAGTTCGCCGATCAGGGCGTGGCCGAACTCGTGCAGGAAGATGCTGCGCATGATCCCGACATAGACCGCCACGATGCGGGTGGAGTCGCCGCCAAAGCGCGGATAGGGGCCGGTGCCCGGCAAGCCGCTGTTGTCGCTGGACGCGGGCGCGCGGGCCGGTGCCGTCTGCTGGCCACCCGAACCGCCTCCCCCACCGCCGCTGCGCGCCGGCAGCCCGCCCGATTGGCTGTTGCCGCCGGCGGGTTGAGCCGGCGCCAGGTTGGAATTGACGGTGAAGTCAGCGATGCCGAACGTGCCCACGTCGTAGGCCATGATGCCGACCTCGGAGCCCAGCGCGGGAGCATCCTCCACGTCGCCGATCTTCTGGCCGTTCACGATGAAGCGCGCGGCGCCCGGCACCTCGACCACCTTGATGCGGTCGGAACCATCCAGCTTGGCCAGGTTGGGCACGGACGCGATGTCGCGGCGGTTCTGCCCATCCAGGCAGAACAATTGCGTGTTCTTGTCGGCGGTGATTTCGATCAGGCACAGGCCCTTGCGCGCGCGGTTGGTCAGCGCGACGCCAATGGAAGCCTTGGGTTTCTGCGAATTCAGGACGACGTTGACGTCGATGATGCGGCCCGTTTCCGGCGCCGGACCGAGATTCAGGTACAGCGTCTGTTCGCTGCCGCTGGTCTCTTTGTTGCGCAAGGTGAACCAGCCATCCTGGACCCCTGCGGTCCAGCCTTGCAGCATTTGCTGCCTTACCGCGCCCGCCAGCGGGCCGAGTTGCTGCTCGTATTCAGCATGTGCTGGCGAACCAAATGCGACGAGGGCCAAAAACAGGGCAACGCCACGTACATGCATCCTAGTGTCCCTAATATTCAGGCGAGAATAGCGGGAGAATATTCCAGTTCAAACTGCCTCGCAAGGCGAAAACAAGCCGTGTTTTCGGCCGTTTCGCCCAAAGCGCGCGGCATCTGCGCCAAGCCGCAGCAAGGACGCCGCTTGCGCCCTGTTTTGCCGATTGTTAATTAGTTATAGACATGTATCAGCGCATATAAAAAACAACGGTCATGCGCGCGCCAGCAGGGCCACGACCGTGGCCGAGATGCCTTCCTTGCGGCCCAGGTAGCCCAGGCCCTCGTTGGTCTTGGCCTTGATGTTGATCTCGGTCTCGGCCAGGCCCGTATCGGCCGCGATGTTGCGCACCATGGCCGGCGCATGCGGGCCGATCTTGGGCGCCTGCGCATGCACGGTGGCGTCGATGTTGACCGGCACCCAGCCGGCGGCGCGCACGCGGGCCATGGCCTCGCGCAGCAGCACACGGCTGTCCGCGCCCTTGAAGGCCGGATCCGTGTCCGGGAAATGCCGGCCGATGTCGCCCAGGCCCGCCGCGCCCAGCAGGGCATCGGTAATGGCGTGCAGCAGCACATCCGCATCGGAATGGCCCAGCAGGCCGTGCGTGTGGGGGATGGTCACGCCGCCGATGATCAGCGGCCGGCCCTCGACCAGCGCGTGTACGTCAAAACCTTGTCCGACGCGGAAGGGAATACTCATAGCCATTTTTCCATCAGTTCGAAATCGTCCGGCCAGGTCACTTTGAAATTGCGCATGGCGCCCGGCACCAGCAGCGGCGCGTAGCCCGCCGCCTCGATGGCCGAGGCCTCGTCGGTCACCGTCACATCGTTCACGGCGGCAGCCGTCAGGGCGTCACGCAGCGCGCCCGCCCGGAACATCTGCGGCGTCTGCGCCAGCCACAGGCCATTGCGGTCCAGCGTGCGCTCGACCCGGTCGTGACCGCCTTTGACGGTATCGGCGACAGGCAACGCCAGCAGGCCGCCCACAGGGTCGCGCAGGCACGCGTCGATCAGACGCCCCAGGGCGGCGGCCGGCAGCCCGGGACGGGCCGCGTCGTGCACCAGCACCCAGGTGTCGTCGGCCACGCCGCTATCGGCCAGGGCGCCGGCCACAGTGTCGGCCCGGGTCGCCCCGCCGCAGGCGCGCCAGACGGTGCGCGGCAGGCCCGCCAGGGCGGCGTCCACCCAGCCATCGCCGGGCGTCACCGCCACGCGCACCTGGGCCACGCGTTCATCGGCCAACAACGCGCACACGGCGTGGCGCAGCATGGGCTGTCCGGCCAGCGGACGATACTGTTTGGGCACGGTCTCGGCCCCGGGTCGGCTGGCGCGGGCGCCGACGCCCGCGGCGGGAACGATCGCGATGATTGAGTCAGACATGGTGCGGTGATTTTATAATCTTCCGCTTGATGCCTGCTCCCAGCCTGATGCCCACCCCCACTCCCTCCGCCACGGCAGCGCCGCCCGTCCCCGCGACCGCCCCCACGCTTGCCGCGCTGAAAGCCGGCACGCGCTATGCCCAACCCCGCCCGCCGGGCTCCGGCGACGCCTGGTTACTGGCCGATCTGGCCCGCCAGGCGGCCGCGCCCCTGGTGGTGCTGACCGCCGAACCGCTCGAAGCGCAGCGCCTGGCCGAGGAAATCGCCCTGTTCGCGCCCGGGCTGCGGGTGCGCCAGCTGCCCGACTGGGAAACGCTGCCCTACGACGCGTTTTCGCCCCACCAGGACCTGATCTCCGAGCGCCTGCACACCCTGCATTCGCTGATGACCAAGTCCGTGGACGTGCTGACGGTGCCCGTGACCACGGCGCTGTACCGGCTGGCGCCGCCCTCGTTCCTGGCGGCCTACACCTTTTCCTTCAAGCAGAAGGACAAGCTGAACGAAGCGGCGCTGCGTGCGCAGTTGACGCTGGCCAACTACAACCACGTCACCCAGGTCACCGCGCCCGGCGAATTCTGCCTGCGGGGCGGGCTGATCGACCTGTTCCCGATGGGCTCGGCGCTGCCCTACCGGCTGGACCTGTTCGACGACGAGATCGAGACCATCCGCAGTTTCGACGTGGACACCCAGCGCAGCCTGTATCCGGTGCGCGAGGTGCAACTGCTGCCTGGCCGCGAGTTCCCCATGGATGAGGAATCGCGCAACCGGTTTCGCGCGCGTTTTCGCGAAGTCTTCGAAGGCGATCCCTCGCGCGCCCTGCCCTACAAGGACATCGGCAACGGCATCCCGTTCGCCGGGGTCGAGTACTACCTGCCGCTGTTCTTCGAAGAAACCGCCACGCTGTTCGACTACCTGACCGAGGGCACCATTACCGTCACCGTCGGCGACATCGACGACGCGATGCTGCGCTTCAGCCAGGACACGGGTAGCCGCTACAACTTCCTCAAGAGCGACCGTGAACGCCCGGTGCTGCCGCCGTCCGCCCTGTTCCTGGACGAACAGGCGCTGTACGGCCACCTGAAGGCCTTTCGCCGCCTGGCGCTGGCCGCCGGCCAGCCGCATCCCGACTTCCGCGCCGCGCCCGACGTCAGCGTGGCGCGCCGCTCCGAAGACCCCATCGCCAAGCTGCGCACGCTGGTGGGCAAGCATCAGGGCCGCGTGCTGCTGTGCGCGGACTCCGCCGGCCGCCGCGAGACACTGGTGCAGATGCTGAACGAGTTCGGCGTCACCCCGGATGCCCAGCCGGACACGGTCGAGGCCTTCCTGGCCTCGGACGCGCACTTCGGCATCGTCGCGGCGCCGCTGGGCACCGGTTTCGAGCTGCCCCAGGCCAACCTGGCCTTCCTGACCGAGAACGACCTGTACCCGGGCCTGGCCAACACCGGCCGGCGCGGCAAGCGCGACCAGGAACGCGCCAGCAACGTCGAAGCGATGGTGCGCGACCTGTCCGAGCTGCGCGCGGGCGACCCCGTGGTCCACGCGCAGCACGGCATTGGCCGCTACCACGGCCTGGTCAACATGGACATGGGCGAAGGCGAGATGGAATTCCTGCATCTCGAATACGCCAACGGCAGCACGCTCTACGTACCGGTGTCGCAACTGCACGTGATCGCGCGCTACAGCGGCGCCGATCCCGAAGCCGCGCCGTTGCACCAGCTGGGCTCGGGCCAATGGGACAAGGCCCGCCGCAAGGCGGCCAAGCAGGTGCGCGACACCGCCGCCGAACTGCTGGCGTTGTATGCCCAGCGCGCCGCGCGCGAGGGCTTTGCGTTCAACCTGCCGCTGAACGACTACCAGGCCTTCGCCGAAGGCTTCGGCTTCGAGGAAACCGCCGACCAGGCCGCCGCCATCGAAGCCGTGCTGGCCGACATGACCTCGGGCCGGCCGATGGACCGCCTGGTCTGTGGCGATGTCGGATTCGGCAAGACGGAAGTCGCGCTGCGCGCGGCCTTCCTGGCCGTGGCCAACGGCAAGCAGGTCGCCCTGCTCTGCCCCACCACGCTGCTGGCCGAACAACATGCGCAGACCTTCTCCGACCGCTTCGCCGATTGGCCCGTGCGGGTGGTCGAGCTATCGCGCTTCCGTTCGCCCAAGGAAGTCGCGGCCGCCATCGAAGGCATCAACGACGGCCGGGTCGACATCGTCATCGGCACCCACAAGATCCTGTCCAAGGACGTCAAGTTCAAGCGCCTGGGGCTGGTCATCATCGACGAAGAACACCGCTTCGGCGTGCGCCAGAAAGAGGCGCTGAAAGCGCTGCGCGCCGAAGTCGACGTGCTGACCCTGACCGCCACCCCGATCCCGCGCACGCTGGGCATGTCGCTGGAAGGCATCCGCGATTTCTCGGTCATCGCCACCGCGCCGCAAAAGCGCCTGGCCATCAAGACCTTCGTGCGGCGCGAAGACGGCAGCACGCTGCGCGAGGCGCTGCTGCGCGAACTCAAGCGCGGCGGCCAGTGCTACTTCCTGCACAACGAAGTCGAAACCATCCACAATCGCCGCGCGCGCCTGGAAGAACTGGTGCCCGAGGCCCGCATCGCGGTGGCCCACGGCCAGATGCCCGAGCGCGAGCTCGAACAGGTGATGAAGGGCTTCTACCAGCAACGCTACAACGTGCTGCTGTGCACCACCATCATCGAAACCGGCATCGACGTCCCCAGCGCCAACACCATCGTGATCCACCGCGCCGACCGCTTCGGCCTGGCGCAGCTGCACCAATTGCGCGGCCGGGTTGGCCGCTCGCACCACCAGGCCTACGCCTATCTGCTGACGCCCGGCGAGGACGCCATCACCAGCAACGCCAAGAAGCGGCTCGAAGCCATCCAGGCCATGGAAGAACTGGGCTCGGGCTTCTACCTGGCCATGCACGACCTGGAGATCCGCGGCACCGGCGAAGTCCTGGGCGACTCGCAGTCCGGCAATATCCAGGAAGTCGGCTTCTCGATGTACAACGAGATGCTCAACGAGGCCGTACGCGCCCTGCGCGCCGGCGAAGAGCCCGACCTGGACGCGCCATTCAACCTGGCCTGCGAAGTCAACCTGCATGCGCCCGCGCTGCTGCCGTCGGACTACTGCGCGGACGTGCACGCGCGCCTGGGTGTGTACAAGCGCCTGGCCCATGCCGCCGACGAAGACGACCTGATCCACATCCAGGAAGAGCTGATCGACCGCTTCGGCAAACTGCCCGACGCCGCGCAGACCTTGCTGACCACGCATCGCCTGCGCCTGGCTGCGCAACCGCTGGGCATCATCAAGATCGACGCCAGCGAAACCCAGGCGCTGCTGCAATTCGGCGCCAAGACCAGCGTCGATCCCGCCAAAATCATCGAGCTGGTGCAACGGCAACGCCACATCAAACTCGCCGGACAGGATAAATTGCGGGTTGAGATCAAGGCCGCGCAGATTCCGGCCCGCGCCGATGCCGTGCGCGCCGTGCTGCGCGCCTTGAAGTAACCCGCCCCGACATTCGCATCTTTATGACTATCCACCACCTTGTCGTTCAATCTCCCGGCCTGACCGTCGAACACGCGGAGCAGATCGCCGCCCTCGCCCAAGCCCAGGGCGTGGCCCGCATCAGCGCCACGGCCGCCCGCCTGCTCGACGTGCAGCACGACGACGCCAGCCGCGCCGAAGTGACCGCCTGGGCTGAACGCCATGGCATCGACATCGCCTTCCTGCCCGCCGGCCTGAAGCTGGCGCACTGCAAAGTGCTGGCCATGGACATGGATTCCACGCTGATCAACATCGAGTGCATCGACGAGATCGCGGGCGTAGCCGGCGTCAAGGACAAGGTCTCCGAGATCACCGAGGCGGCGATGCGCGGCGAGATCAAGGACTTCTCCGAAAGCCTGCGGCGCCGGGTCGCCCTGCTCAAGGACGTGCCAGCCGAAGCGCTGGAACAGGTCTACACCGAGAAGCTGCGCCTGAATCCTGGCGCCGAACGCCTGATCACCACCGCCCAGGCGGCGGGCATCAAGGTGCTGCTGGTGTCGGGGGGCTTCACCTTCTTCACCGATCGCCTGCGCGAACGCCTGAAGCTGGACAGCGCGCACGCCAACACGCTGGAAATCGACAACGGCGTGCTGACCGGCCGCGTGCTCGGCGACATCCTTGATGCGGACGCCAAGGCCGTCTACCTGCGCGAATTCGCGCGCACCCATGGCGCCACCAAAGAGCAGATCATCGCGATGGGCGATGGCGCCAACGACCTGAAGATGCTCGGCGCCGCGGGCATTCCCGTGGCCTACCACGCCAAGCCGCTGGTGCGGCAGCAGACGCGCTACGCCCTGAACGTGTCGGGCCTGGACGGCGTGCTGAACTGGTTCGAAAGCTGATCCCCGCCTGCCGCAAGGCGTAAAAAAAGGCCACCTTTTTTCAAGGTGGCTTTTTCTTGCCCTGCCGCCCGACGAGGCGGGGGCACCGGCCCGGGCCGCGCGGACGCGGTACGGGACCCGCGATCGTTCAATAGCGCATGTTCACGCTCAGGATCGCCGAGCGTCCCGGCGCGATGTTGGCGTAATGGGCCGGATAGGCCTTGTCGTAGTACGTCTTGTCGAACAGGTTGAACACGTTCAGCTGCACGTTCCAGTTCTTGTTGAAACGGTAGCCGGCCATGGCATCGAAACGCCAGTACGACGGGATGTACGCCGTGTTGGCGGTGTTGCCGAACTGCTTGCCCACGTAATAGGCGCCCCCGCCCAGCGTCAGGTCCTGCGTCACCGCATAGGTTGACCAGAGGCTAAAGCTGTTTTCCGGCGTATTGGGGAAGTTGTTGCCTTCATCCGCGCCCGCGCCGTCCTTGAGCTTGCTCTTCATGTAGGTGTAGCCGCCGAACACTTGCCAGGCGGGCGTGATGGCGCCCGAAAAGCCCAGCTCCAGGCCGTTGACTTCCTTCTTGCCGGCCATGGCGTAGTCGCCGGAAGGCAGCGTGACCCGCGCGTTGGTCGTCTCGGTGCGGAACAGCGCGGCCGTCAGGGTCATGCGGCGGTCCAGCACGTCCCACTTGGTGCCGACTTCATAGGTCTTGTTCTTTTCCGGCGCCAGGTCGGCGGCGTTCAGCCCCACGCCGCCACGGCCTGGCGTCAAAGCCAGGCTTTCGCTGCCTTCGCCCAACGTCGCGTTCGACGGGGTGGACGACGTCGCATAGGACACGTAGATGCTGCCGTTATCCGCCGGCTTGAACACCAGGCCCAGCTGGTAGTTCACCAGCGTGTCGTCACGCTTGATGACCTGGAAGTTGTTGGCGGGCGTATTGGTGAACTTGGTCTCGTAGCGATCCAGGCGCAGGCCGCCGTTGATCAGCCACTGGGGCGTCAGTTCGACGGTGTCGAACGCATAGATCGACTTGGTGATCGTGCGCGACTTGGTGGGCTGGCCGACACGGTCGCCGTCCAGCGTATTGACCCAGGGGTCATGCGGGTCCGGATCGTACAAGCTGGTGCAGTTATAGCCCGAGGCCGCGCCCAGGAAGTTGCAGGCGTTGTTCTTGCCTGGCGTGCCCGAGCCGCGATTGACCGCCAGCGAGTCCTTCTTACCTTCTTCCTTGGACAGTTCGATGCCCACGTTGAAGCTGTGTTTGAACGAACCGGTGTCGAACTTGCCCACCAGTTCGGTCTGGTTGGCCAGGCTGTCCACACTGCTGCTGCGGGTGTTGGCACGGCGCCAGACGCGGCCGTTGAGCACGTTGCCCTGGCTGTCGTCGGGCTGGGTCCAGACGTAGTCCTGGGTGGAATAGGTGTAGCGGGTCATGTTGCGCAGCGTCAGGCGATCCGAGAAGTCATGCTCGATGCCGATCGTGCCCATGTCGGACGTGGTCTTGCGGTAGTCGCTGGCCAGTCCATAGAAATTGTTGCGGTTGACGCTCGCAGGGCCCGTTTCCGTGATGCCCATGTAGCTGCCGTTGCGCTGCACCTTGGTGCTCGGATAGGCGTACGGGATACCGCTATCGGGCAAGTCGTCCGACTGCATGTGGTAGTAGCTCAGCGTCACGCGGGTCGGCGAGTTGACGCCGAAGGTGATCGTGGGCGCCACGCCCCAGCGGCTGTTGTTGACCATGTCCCGGCCGGCGACGTCGGCGTCGTGATACATGGCGTTCAGGCGAAACGCCGTCTTTTCGCCCAGCAGCCAGTTGCTGTCGATGGTGCCGCGGTAATAGTTGTCGGTGCCGATGCCCAGGCTGGCGGCGGTGAAGTTCTCGGCCTTGGCCGTCTTGCTGATCAGGTTGATGCTGCCGCCGGCGCCGCCACGGCCGCCGTAGGCGCCGTCCGAACCCTTGATGACCTCGATCTGCTCCAGGTTGAAGACTTCGCGCGAGGTCGCGCCGATATCACGCATGCCGTCCACGTAGGTGCTGGCCTGGGCGTCATAGCCTCGGATGATGGGCCGGTCGCCCAGCGGGTTGCCGCCCTCGCCGGCGCCGAATGTGATGCCGGGCGAGTTGCGCAGCGCTTCCGTCAGCGTGGACGCCGCCTGGTTCTGGATCACTTCCTGGGGAATCACCTGGACCGACTTAGGCGTGTCCAGCAGCGGCGCGGTGAACTTCCTGGAGGCGGAATCCTTGACGTCATACGGCGTGTACGAGTCGCCCTGCACTTGCACAGGCGCCAATTGCGTCACGCCCTGGCCGCCCGACTGCGCATGCGCGGTCGGGGCCAGGAACAGCGCCGGCGTAGCCAGCACCGCGGCCAGCGATCCGCTGAGCGAAGTGACGGCGAAGGATTCTTCGGATTTCAAGGGCTTCTCCAGAATATGAATGACAACGATTCTTGTTTTTTGACAGGTTGCGATTCTGGACGTTGAAGCTGAAAGATTCCTGAAAGCAGCATGAAATAAGACCAAAAGGCGAAAAAACAACACGAGTTAAAGCAGTTTTCCCAATGTAGTGCAGTACATAACGAAGGCATCCGACCGGGCCCTGTGTTCACTTTTCATAGGGGTTTGCACTGAGTTATATGGTTTTCAGAGAATATAAGATTGCCACATGCATCTGGCCTCCCGCCCCCTCACACTGACCGAACGGGTCATCCAGGATCTGCGTTCCAAGATCGAACGTAGCGTGTATGCGCTGGGCGACCGGCTGCCGACCGGCAAACAACTGGCGGCCGAGTACGGGGTCAGCGCCATGGTCATACGCGAAGTGACCGAGCACTTGCGCACCCAGGGCTATATCGAGAGCCGCCAGGGCGTGGGCTGCACGGTCCGGGCCCGCACGTCACAGGCTGGCTTCCAGTTGCCGCCACGCCAGACGCTGGATGCGACCGAGCTGGCAGAGGTATATGAATTGCGCCTGGATCTGGAAAGCGCCGTCGCCGAGCTGGCTGCCCTGCGCCGCGACGCCCGCGACGTCGCTGAACTGGGCGCCATCCTGCTGCGCCTGGAGCGAAGCTTGCACGATCCACGCAGCACCGAAGCCGATGCGCAATTTCATTTGCGCATCGCCGCCGCCACCCGCAACAAGTACCACCAGCAACTACTGCAATACCTGAACGCGCAACTGCATGAGACCGTCCGCGTGGCTCGCAAGAACACGATGCGCCAAGCGGGCCTGCCGGAGCAGGTGCACCAGGAACACGTGATGCTGTATGACGCAATCAAGGCAGGAGATCCCGTGCTTGCCCGCGCGGCCGCCACGTCGCACCTGCTGCGGGCGATGGCACGCCTGGACCTGCGCCGCCCTTCTTGAACACCCGCTGACGGCCTTACCCCGGAGAAAACATGACCTTCGATTCCACGCGTCCTCGCGAGGACGTCCCCTTCTGCCTGCCGCCCCTGGAGCGCATGGCCCCCTCGTCCTTCGCGGTTCCGCCCGGCGCCGTTGACACCCATGCGCACGTGGTCGCCACGGACCGCAATGCCTACCCCATGGTGACCGAGCGAACCTACACGCCGCATCCCGCTACGGAGCAGGCCTACCTGTCCATGCTCGACGCGCAAGGCATGGCTCGCGGAGTGCTGGTGCAGATCAGCGTGTATGGGACCGACAACCGCTACATGCTGCAGGTACTGCGCCGCCATCCGGACCGCCTGCGTGGCATTGGCGTGGTAGCCCCCTCGGTAACGGACGCCGAACTGGAGGCCATGCATGCCGCGGGCGTGCGCGGGCTGCGCATCAATGTGCTGTTCGGCGGAGGCATCGGCTTCGATGCGATGGAAACGCTGGCACGCCGCATCGCGGGCCTGGGCTGGCATATGCAATTCCTGATGGACGCGCGGCAACTGCCCGCGCTCATGCCACGCATGCGCAAGCTGCCGGTGCCCGGCGTGATCGACCACATGGGCCACATGCCGGTGTCCGAAGGCATCGACAGCGCGGGATTCCAGGCCATGCGCAGCCTGCTGCAGGACCACGGCTGGTGGGCCAAGCTGTCTGGCGCCTACCGCATCAGTGAACGCCACGACGACTACGGTGATGTCACGGCCTGGGCGCGCGCGCTGATCGACGCCGCGCCCGACCAACTGGTCTGGGGTAGCGACTGGCCCCATGTGCACCTGCCACGCATGGTGGACACCGGCAAGCTGCGCAATCAGTTAACGGACTGGGCGCCGGCCCCCGAAGTCCGCCGCCGCATCCTCGTGGACAACCCGCAGCGCCTATACGACTTTCGACCCGTTTGATCTTCCGCCGGGCCGCCTCGCGCGCGCCGAGCCCTTCCCGCGGAGCAGCGCCCCAGGCGCGCGCAGATACTGATAATTCAAGAGACTAATCCATGCAATGGTACAGAGAACTTAGCGCCACCGAGCGCCGGACTTTCATCGGCGCGTTCGGTGGCTGGGCCATCGATGCGCTCGACTTCATGGTCTTTACTTTCGTGATTTCCACGTTGATCACCCTATGGGGAATCGACAAGGGCCAGGCGGGCATGCTGGGTACGGTGACGCTGCTGTTTTCGGCGATAGGCGGCTGGCTAGCGGGCATCCTGGCCGATCGCTATGGCCGCGTGCGCGTCCTGCAATACACCATCCTGTGGTTTTCCGCCTGCACCGTGGCCATCGGCTTCGCGCAGAATTTCGAACAGTTGTTCGTGCTGCGCGCGCTGCAAGGGCTGGGCTTCGGCGGTGAATGGGCCGTGGGCTCGGTGCTGATGGGCGAAATCGTGCGCGCCGAGCACCGCGGCAAGGCCGTGGGTACGGTCCAGAGCGGCTGGGCGGTGGGGTGGGGCGCGGCGGCGATCCTCTATACCCTGGCGTTCTCGCTCCTGCCGCCCGAATGGGCCTGGCGCAGCCTCTTCTGGATCGGCGTGCTGCCAGCCTTCCTGGTGCTGTACATCCGCAAACACGTGCCTGAGCCCGAAGTCTTCCAACGCACGCTCGCGCAGCGGGCCAATGGGGAACAGCGGCCGTCTTTCTGGACCATCTTTTCACCGGCGCTGCTCAAGACCACGGTGGTGACGTCGCTGCTGTGCACCGGCGTGCAAGGCGGCTATTATGCGATCACGACTTGGCTGCCTACTTTCCTCAAGACCGAGCGGCAGCTGTCCGTGCTCAACACCGGCGGCTACCTCCTCGTCATCATCATTGGTTCGTTTTGCGGCTACATCGCCGGGGCCTACCTGGCCGACCGCCTGGGCCGGCGCGCGAACCTGCTCATTTTCTCGGTGTTGTCGGCCGCCAGCGTCTATCTGTACACGCAGGTGCCGCTGTCGAACGAACAAATGCTGGTGCTGGGCTTCCCGCTCGGTTTTGCCGCCTCGGGCATCTTCAGCGGCATCGGCGCATACCTGACCGAGCTGTTCCCGTCCTCGGTGCGAGCCACCGGCCAGGGCTTTGCCTACAACTTCGGCCGTGGCATCGGCGCGCTGTTCCCCAGCCTGGTAGGCTTTCTGAGCCAGACGCATGGACTGGCCTGGGCCATTGGCGCGTTCGCCACGGGAGCCTACGTGGTGGTGATCGCCACCGCGCTGCTGCTGCCCGAGACCAAGGGGCGGGAATTGACGTGAGCGGGTGCCGACTCCCGCAGGTCGCAGCGGAAACGCGAATGCGCGCCGGTTAAGCGTAGACGCGTTGGCCGGCCGCGGTCGCCATGACCTGCGTCAAGCGGAACCCCCGCGCGTAGACGCTGTTCAGTTGCAGTCCGTTCTCGGGCTGCAACTGCAGCTTCGTGCGCAGGCGGTATACGTGCGTATCCAGCGTCTTGGAATCGAATTCCAGCAGGCGGCCCCATATCGCCTTTTCGAGCGCGATGCGCGGCACCAGGCGGCCGAGGTTGCGGAACAGGTACAGGCCAAGGTCGAATTCCCGGCGCGACAGCTTCATGGCCTGCCCTCGCAGCGTGACGATCCGGCCCACGGAATCCAGGTGATAGTCCCCGACCTGGATCGAATCGGCGGGCAACACCGAATGAGGGTAGGCACGGCGCAACAACGCGTTGACCCGCGCGGCCATCTCTCCGAGGCGCACCGGCTTGCTCATGCAATCGTCGGCACCCGCCGCGAGCCCCGCAGTGAGATCGCCGTCATCGTTCGCACAGCCAACCAGCAAGATCACGGGTTGAGCCCGTTTGCCGGCACTCCTGACGCGCTCGATGATTGGCGCGACCATGCTGTCCACAGTCAAGCCCGGATCCAGGATGAACAGGTCATACTCCACGGCGCGGCCCGATTCCAGGAACAAGTTGCTCTGCTCGTAGATCGAAACCTCATGCCCCATTGCGTTCAGCAAGAAGGTCATCACCTCCGCCTGCTCACGCTTGCCACCCAATACTGCGATCTTCATAAATCACCTCAAGGCACCCGGCGACTGAGCAGCCGCATGGTGTGCAAGACACAACTCGGGATGACCCGCTGCTGTATAAAAAAAATGAACTGATATAAATTGAAAGAATGACGGAATGGCATCCTGCTCACGCTAAGGCGTTACGCCCCGTCATCACGATTCACCACGGGACAAACCGTATGCCACCCGCCCAATGAGCCACTG
Organism: Achromobacter sp. ASV32; assembly: GCF_016428805.1. Taxonomy (GTDB): domain Bacteria; phylum Pseudomonadota; class Gammaproteobacteria; order Burkholderiales; family Burkholderiaceae_B; genus Achromobacter. Next base: position 3,037 of record NZ_JAELTJ010000084.1, on the reverse strand, counting down.
CGCAACAAAGCGAAATAATGTAAAAATGCGCGTCATTCAAGGTAGATACCCGCATATTCACAGCACACCGTTGCTCGGCAGCCGCTAATCTAAGCAGAGATCGCGCCGGGAACAATCGACAATGCGGCCCCAACCTATGACGCGGCGGAATATCACCCGGGCCTCCCCATGAGACTGCTGCTCCCTTCCATGCCCGAGCTCCATGCCTTCATCGCCGTGGCGCGATCGGGTAGCTTTTCCGCCGCGGCGCACACGCTCTTCGTCACCCAGGGCGGCGTCAGCCGTTGCGTCCAACGCCTGGAAAGCCGACTGGGCACGCCGCTGTTTGTGCGCAACAGCCGCGGCGTGTCACTGACACCGGCCGGGCAACGGCTCTACGATCAGGTCGAGCCCGCCATGCAGACGCTGTCGGACGCGATTGCGGGCGTGCAAACGGACAGCGCCCCAGGCGGCGTACTGCGCCTGCGCACTGTGTCCACGCTATCCATGCGCTGGCTGGTGCCACGCCTGCCGCTGTTTCATGAGCGCATGCCCGGCGTGCGCGTGACCATCCAGCCCAACTTGCTGGATGATGATTTTCTGGAGACCGACGTAGACTGCTGGCTCTATTGGCGCAAGTCGGCCACCGGCCAGTGGCCCCGCCATCTGCGTGCCACCTACATCATCGGCCGCGAGACCGTGCCGGTCTGTCATCCTTCGGTGCTGCCGAGCATCAAGACGCCCGCGGACCTGCTGCGCTATCCGCTGCTCTATCACGCCGAAGTGCCCGAGCTCTGGCCGCAATGGTGCGAGGCCTACGGCCTGCCCCCTCCCAAGGCGCTGGACTCCGAATTCAACATCATGGCGGGCGCCATCGATGCGGTCGCAGACAACTTCGGCGTCACGCTCTCGCCGGCCTGCCTGCTGCAGATGGATTTGCGAGCGGGCCGCATTGCCGTACCGCCAAACATGGCGTATTCCAGCCGCCGCGGCTACTACCTGTGCACGCCCAAAACGCGCGACGGCGACCCGGTCATCGAGGCCTTTCGGGACTGGCTGCTGGAATGCGCCGAAAGCGACTTCGAAACGGACTGAATCGCAGCCTCTTCTCCGTAGGCACACGCTGTGCGGCCGCCACGCCGCGTACGCCCGCAACGGCCGGGCACAGCGAGGAGTTCTAATTTCAACGCGTTTTGCGCGTCTACACTGGTCCTGACCAGCAGCCAGCGACCCCGGCGGGCTGGAACATTCCTCTTTTCCCCTCTGTCTCCGGGCGGACTCCGCCACACCCTGGCTCGCCGACACCCGCCATGCGCCTGCTGCTCCCCTCCATGCCCGAACTGCACGCCTTCGTCGCCGTCGCCCGAGCGGGAAGCATCAGTACATCGGCGCAGAGCCTGGGCATGACCCAAGGCGGCGTCAGCCGCTGTATCCGGCGGCTGGAATCGCGCCTGGGAGTGATGCTGTTCGTGCGGCGCGGCTATGGCGTCACGCTGACGGATGCCGGGCGCCGCCTGTTCGATCGGATCGATCCTGCGCTGCACCGGCTACATGAGGCGATGGTGCACATCGGCTCGGACGCATCGACCCGCAGCCGACTGATTATCAACGCGGCATCGACGCTGGCCACGCGTTGGCTGATCCCGAAGCTACCGGAATTCAATGCGCTGGTGCCGAACGTTCGCGTGGTATTGCAGCCTTACATGCCCGCCAGTGATTTCCTGGATCCGCAGACCGATTGCTGGATTGTACCGCCGCCGGCCAATGGCGGGACCTGGCCACCCCACATCCTGTCCGAGTATCTGGCCGGCAAGCATATCGTCCCGATCTGCCATCCAAAGCTCACCGCGCGGCTGCGAACGCCCGAGGACCTGCTTGAACACCCGCTGCTGCACCACCTGGAACAGCCTGACAACTGGAAGGAATGGATACACGCGCAAGGCTGCGCGCAGCCCTTCTCGCTTGACTCCGGATTCAGCACCGTGGCCGACATCATCGATGCGGTCGCGGAAGGGTTCGGCGTGGGAATCGTGCCGCGTTGTCTGCTGGAAGGGGATCTACGCGCGCGCCGCGTCGCACTGCCCTTTCCGCGTCCGGTATCGACGAATGGCGGCTACTTCATCTGCACGCCGAAGGCCCGCGCAGACGATCCCGTGCTGGAGAAATTCTCACGTTGGCTGCTGCGGCGGGCCCGCAAGGATCTCAAGGGAACCTAAGAGACTTGCTGGAACCGGCGCTGCCCTGCGTGCACCCGAGCCGTCCGCCACCTCTGCTGTATCGAATCGCTCGTCCGCGATCTGCAATGCCCCCACGAAAGCATACCCACGTCCCCGTACGCTCCTGATCGGCAACGCGACCCCCTGCATTTCGGCCCTGCGTCTCAGCCGGTTCACCACCACGTCGATGGTGCGCCCAGTCAGGCGCTCTCCCCTGGAGCCCTCTAGCGGTTCCCCGCGGTAGACCGCCATGCCATGGTTGCGCGCGAACGCCAGCAACAGGAGGCGTTCTGACTTTCTCAGCGACAACTGCGGGCCGTCCGTCGACTCCAACGTCCAACCATCCGCGGTCAAGATCCAGGCGCTGGTCGGTTCGAGCGCGCCGGCACGATCTGCGCCGGCGTCGGCCGCGCTGGCGATCCGTTGCGCGCCTTTGCGGCGAATGGCCAGCAGGATGGAGGCAAGCTCTTCGGGACCTGACTGGGCCGACAGGCAATTGTCCGAGCCAGCCAGATAGGCATGGATGCGGCGCTCCATGTCGAAGAACTCCCCCACGGCCACCACCGCCGCATCCGGAAAGCTGGTGCGGATCTGGCTTACCGTGACGAGGAAATTCAATCCGATGGACAGGACAAGGTAAGTCGCTCCGGCCCCCCTGGCGCGAAACTCTCGATGCAATGGCTCCGGACCGACATCCCGCTCCAGAAACGTGAACCCCAGGCCGCCCAGCAGCGAGGCGTACCGGCGCCTGCTTTCCGGCGCTTCGAATACGACAAATGTTCCATTTTCGGTCGTCATGATCGTTACTCTCGCCTCCCATTGAATGTCGACCGTTCCCCAAC
>NZ_JAELTJ010000824.1 GCF_016428805.1 Achromobacter sp. ASV32 | reverse complement strand
CCCCCCCCCCCCCCCCCCCCCCCCCCCCCCCCCCCCCCCCCCCCCCCCCCCCCCCCCCCCCCCCCCCCCCCCCCTTTTTCTCGCAGAAGACGGAATACGAGATCGGTTATTAGGTCTCGTGGGCTCGGAGATGTGTATAAGAGACAGGTCTCCAGCAGTACCAGGCCCATCAGAGATGCCACTTCCATCAAAGAGTCTCGCTCAAGTTGTGGAGATGCTGCTCTCTATTCCCAAGCCAGCAGCCCCAGTGCCTGTCTCTTATACACATCTGACGCTGCCGACGACGATGCGGTTGTGGAGGGATCGGGGGGGGCGGGGGGAGTGGGGAGGGGGGGGGGGGGGGGGGGGGGGGGGGGGGGGGGGGGGGGGGGGGGGGGGGGGGGGGGGGGGGGGGGGGG
>NZ_JAELTJ010000823.1 GCF_016428805.1 Achromobacter sp. ASV32 | reverse complement strand
CCCCCCCCCCCCCCCCCCCCCCCCCCCCCCCCCCCCCCCCCCCCCCCCCCCCCCCCCCCCCCCCCCCCCCCCCCATTTCCAACCATATGACGGCATACGAGATCGGTTATTAGGTCTCGTGGGCTCGGAGATGTGTATAAGAGACAGCTGCATCCTCGGCTACATCCCCGGCCTCTTCCACGCCTGGTACATCATTGCCAAGTTCCCCGAGCCGCCCTACGAATACGAAACTCTGGCGCGCGACCGTGAAGCTGTCTCTTATACACATCTGACGCTGCCGACGACGATGCGGTTGTGTAGGTATAGGGGGTGGGGGGGTGGGGGTAAAAGGGGGGGGGGGGGGGGGGGGGGGGGGGGGGGGGGGGGGGGGGGGGGGGGGGGGGGGGGGGGGGGGGGGG
>NZ_JAELTJ010000822.1 GCF_016428805.1 Achromobacter sp. ASV32 | reverse complement strand
CCCCCCCCCCCCCCCCCCCCCCCCCCCCCCCCCCCCCCCCCCCCCCCCCCCCCCCCCCCCCCCCCCCCCCCCCCCCGACCACCCCCAAGCCCCCATACGAGATCGGTTATTAGGTCTCGTGGGCTCGGAGATGTGTATAAGAGACAGGAGCCAGCGCAGCGCTGAGCGTTGACGGACGGTGGTCAGCGCGCCGGCATATCCAGCGCGGTGAAGGTTTCGCGCACGTACTCGGCCATGCGCCGGGCCAGTGTCTGTCTCTTATACACATCTGACGCTGCCGACGACGATGCGGTTGTGTAGATGGGGGGGGGGGGGGGAAAAGGGGGGGGGGGGGGGGGGGGGGGGGGGGGGGGGGGGGGGGGGGGGGGGGGGGGGGGGGGGGGGGGGGGGG
>NZ_JAELTJ010000821.1 GCF_016428805.1 Achromobacter sp. ASV32 | reverse complement strand
ATTGATGCGTTGCGGTACGACTTTACAGTGCCCCAGAGCCCGGAAACTGCACAAGTTTTCCACAATGCGTTCCCGTTTATGCACGACATGGCGGTAAAGTCGCCTCAGAATGCTTTCCTGCGGCCGTTTATTGCCGACCCGCCGACCGCGACGATGCAGCGCCTCAAGGGTTTGACAACCGGTACTCTGCCGACGTTTATTGACGCAAGCAGCAACTTTGGTGGCGATGTTATTGACGAGGACAACATCTTGCTGCAGCTAAAAGAAAATGGCAAGAAGATTGCGCAGATTGGTGATGATACCTGGGGGCAGCTGTTCCCAGAACGGTACTTTGAGCCCAATATTAGCAAGGCTTATGACAGCTTCAAAGTGTGGGATTTGCATACCGTGGATAATGG
>NZ_JAELTJ010000820.1 GCF_016428805.1 Achromobacter sp. ASV32 | reverse complement strand
CCCCCCCCCCCCCCCCCCCCCCCCCCCCCCCCCCCCCCCCCCCCCCCCCCCCCCCCCCCCCCCCCCCCCCCCCCCAGTACCAGCACAAGACGGCATACGAGATCGGTTATTAGGTCTCGTGGGCTCGGAGATGTGTATAAGAGACAGGCCTTTAGCGGCATATAGATGAACCTGAATAACCCTTGTAGAATTTCACGGTTTGCAAACTCAAACTCGATCATCTTATCAACACGCCCTGGTCGAATTAGGGCCTGTCTCTTATACACATCTGACGCTGCCGACGACGATGCGGTTGTGTGGATGTGGGGGGGGGGGGGGGCGGTGTTGAGGGGGGGGGGGGGGGGGGGGGGGGGGGGGGGGGGGGGGGGGGGGGGGGGGGGGGGGGGGGGGGGGGGGGG
>NZ_JAELTJ010000819.1 GCF_016428805.1 Achromobacter sp. ASV32 | reverse complement strand
CCCCCCCCCCCCCCCCCCCCCCCCCCCCCCCCCCCCCCCCCCCCCCCCCCCCCCCCCCCCCCCCCCCCCCCCCCCCCTACACCCCGCACACGGCACACGCGATCGGTTATTAGGTCTCGTGGGCTCGGAGATGTGTATAAGAGACAGATTCCAGGATGTTCTTGAAATTGGACTCCACCGCCAGAATCGACTGATGGTTCTTGGACTCGCACTTGCCTTGCGCCCAGACGGCCGGCTCGATGGCCTGCATGCTGTCTCTTATACACATCTGACGCTGCCGACGACGATGCGGTTGTGTGGGTGTCGGGGGTGGCCGGGTCATTAGAAAAGGGGGGGGGGGGGGGGGGGGGGGGGGGGGGGGGGGGGGGGGGGGGGGGGGGGGGGGGGGGGGGGGGGGG
>NZ_JAELTJ010000818.1 GCF_016428805.1 Achromobacter sp. ASV32 | reverse complement strand
GGGCGACGCAGCGCCACGTGTGGACCAACGTCTTCAGCTCCAACGGGCTTCTCCGTCAGAATGATACTACCTTGGTCCCCGCCACGCATGCATGTAAGTCAGTAAAACACTGCATGGAATTTACAATGGCCTGACGTATTCTTTAGTGCACCTAGTCGAGTCACCAGATTCCGTCATTCTTCTTGGTTACCCTGAACCTGGAAAAGCCCTCCAGGGGACCCTCAAATATCTCAAAGAACAGACCGACATTGACCAGTTAATCTCATCTAGTCAGCAGGGAGATGCAGTGGCTAATACGGGCACCAAGCTGGGGTCGAGCAGCTCCTCTGTGAAGGCCGCCGATGCCGAAATAAGCGACAAAGACGCGGAGAAAGAACTTTTGCGGAAGACCGGCGACC
>NZ_JAELTJ010000817.1 GCF_016428805.1 Achromobacter sp. ASV32 | reverse complement strand
GGCGACAGCCAACCTCGTTACCAACGACAAGGACGGCGAGGGCAAGGGCGACGGTGAGAAGAGCGGACAGCGTGGTGGCGGCAAGCGTGGTGGCCGTGGTGGTGGACGTGGCGGTGGACAGCAGCGTGAGCAGCGTGAGCCTCGCGAGCCTCGTGAGCCCAAAGAACCCCGTGAACCGCGTGAGCCTACGGAATAGATTATAAAACGGAAATCTGCGAGGAAACCAAGTTGAAACGTCATGTATGGTTTACGATTGCTGGCAAAGGGAACTTGGCGGGGGGATTCAATGCAGTCACTAAAATAAAAAGGGCCTGTTTATCTTTCCTGCTCCCTATCGCCGCTTTTTCCAACACCCACGGTACAAACCTCTCGGTATGGATAGCGAGATGTGATTTGTTA
>NZ_JAELTJ010000816.1 GCF_016428805.1 Achromobacter sp. ASV32 | reverse complement strand
CCCCCCCCCCCCCCCCCCCCCCCCCCCCCCCCCCCCCCCCCCCCCCCCCCCCCCCCCCCCCCCCCCCCCCCCCCCTTTTACAAGCACAAGCCGGAATACGAGATCGGTTATTAGGTCTCGTGGGCTCGGAGATGTGTATAAGAGACAGTTTCCCCTCAGTGCCTGTTCCACGTCATGACGTATGGCTGCTCCTTTGGTGGCGAGCTGGCAATCAACTCGGTGCTGAGCTCGTACTACAAGCTCAACTTCCCCTGTCTCTTATACACATCTGACGCTGCCGACGACGATGCGGTTGTGGTGGTGGCGGGGGGGGGGGGGGGGGGGGGAGAGGGGGGGGGGGGGGGGGGGGGGGGGGGGGGGGGGGGGGGGGGGGGGGGGGGGGGGGGGGGGGGGGGGGGG
>NZ_JAELTJ010000083.1 GCF_016428805.1 Achromobacter sp. ASV32 | reverse complement strand
CCCCCCCCCCCCCCCCCCCCCCCCCCCCCCCCCCCCCCCCCCCCCCCCCCCCCCCCCCCCCCCCCCCCCCCCCCCCCCCCCCCCCCCCCCCCCCCCCCCCCCTTTTTCAAGCAGAAGACGGCAAACGCGATCGGTTATTAGGTCTCGTGGGCTCGGAGATGTGTATAAGAGACAGCGACAGCACGGTGGCGCGTGCCGCGGCCAGCAGCAGGCGCGCGGGCACGCGGGCATCGACCAGGCCCAGCGTGGCCGCGCGGCGCGCATCGGCGCCGCGGCCGGTCAGCATCATGTCCAGCGCGGCCGGGGCGCCGATGACCTGGGGCAGACGCAGCATGCCGCCCCAGCCGGGGAAGATGCCCAGCATGACTTCGGGCAACGCCAATGACGCGCCGGGCGCGTCCTCGACCAGGCGGTAGCGGCAGGCCAGGGCCAGTTCCAGGCCGCCGCCCAGGCAATGGCCCTGGATCAGGGCCAGCGTCGGGTAGCGCACCCCGGCCAGGCGGTTGAACAGGTTCCAGCCGCGCGCCACCAGCGCGCGGCCTTGTTCCGGCGTGGTGAGTTCGGCGAATTCATTGACGTCGGCGCCCACGATGAAGCCCGACGATTTGCCCGAGCGGATCACCAGGCCCTTGGGCGGCTGGGCGTCCAGCGCGTCCAGCACCAAGGCCAGTTCGGCCATGGTGTCGGCGGACAGGGCATTGACCGCGCTGCCGGCGCGGTCGAAGGTCAGCCACGCCAGACCGTCGGCGTCGCGCTCCAGGCGCCAATGCGAAAGCGATTCCAGAGCGGTCATTGGCGGTCCTCATTCAGGGATTCCACGAGCATCGCGCCACCCATGCCGCCGCCGATGCAGATCGCGGCCATGCCGCGCCGGGCGCCGCGGCGCTTGAGCGCGTCGAGCAGGTGCAGCACGATGCGGGCGCCGGATGCGCCCACCGGATGGCCGATGGCGATGGCGCCGCCATCCACGTTCAGGCGGGCCGGGTCCAGCGCGCCCCACGCGGGCGTGCCGAAGTGTTCCTGGCAGTAGGCCTCGTCCTGCCAGGCCGCCAGGCAGCCCAGCACCTGGGCGGCGAAGGCCTCGTTGATTTCCCACAGGTCCAGGTCATTCAAGCCCAGTCCGTGGCGCTGCAGGATGGGCGTGGCCGCGTGCACCGGGCCCAGGCCCATCTGCGCGGGGTCCAGGCCGGCCCACTGGCTGTCCAGGATGCGGCCCAGCGGTTGCAGGTTCCAGCGTTGCACGGCGGCTTCGGAGGCCAGCACCAGCATGGCGGCGCCGTCGGTGACCTGTGAGCTGTTGCCGGCGGTGATGTTGCCCCAGGGCTTGTCGAACACCGGCTTGAGCTTGGCCAGCTTGTCGGGCGTGGAGTCTTCGCGCACGCCGTCATCGTCGGGGTAGGGCTTGCCCTGCGTGTCGATCAGGGGCGCGATTTCGGCGAACGCGCCGCTGGCGCGGCCAGCCAGCGCGCGGGCGTGGCTTTGCGCGGAATAGGCGTCCATGGCCTGCCGGCTGATGCCGAAACGGGTGGCGACGTTCTCGGCGGTCTGGCCCATGGACAGGCCCACCACCGGATCGGTCAGGCCCTTGAGCAGGCCGATGACCGGGGCCAGGTCGCGCAGGCGCAGGCGGCGCAGCGCGGCCAGCTTGGCGCCCGCGCCGCGGGCGGCGTACCAGCCCGACAGCCAGCGCACCATGCTGTCGGAAAACAGCACCGGCGCGCGCGACAGCGCGTCGACGCCGCCGGCCAGTACCAGTTGCGAGCGGCCGGTCTGGATATTGGCGATGGCCGAGTCCAGTGCCTGCATGCCCGAGGCGCAGTTGCGCATCACGGTCCAGCCCGGCACCTTGTCGCCGCAGCCCAGCCGCAGCGCGATGACGCGGCCGATGTTGACCTCGTCGGCCGACGGCGCGGCGCAGCCCACGATGACCTCGTCCAGGTTGGCGGGCGCGTAGGGTTGGCGCAGCAGCAGGCTGCGGCCGGCCTGCACCGCCAGATCGCCGGCCGAAAACGGGCCGGGGCCCGAGCGCGCCTTCAGGAAGGGCGTGCGGGCGCCGTCAACCACGTATACCGGTTTGAATGCCATCCGATCCCTCCCTGGTCAGGCCGCTTTGCGTTCGGCAGCCGGCTTGGCCGCGCCGGTGATGCCGAAGTCAAAGGGGAAATCATCCACTTTCACCACCGTATCGCGCAAGCTGTTGCGGTGTTTGACCACCGCATGTTCTTCGGCGGTGATGCCGCCGGCGGCGAAGGCGGCGTCGGCCAGATCGCGTACGTTGGCTTGCGGGTTGCCATCCAGGGCGCCGCTTTTCTCGAAGGCGCGGATCTTGGCTTCGATGGGTTCGGCTTGCAGCGTGGCAGCCAGGGCCTGTTCGATCGCACCCACCGGCTCATCTGCGCTGGCGGGCAGGTGGCAGCCGGCGGTCAGGCGGTCGCGCGCGGCGCCCGGATTGATCAGCAGTTGCGCCACTTCCTGGCCCAACTGATCGGACGGCAAGGCCTGCGGATGCCCCCAGGGGAAGACGATGCGGCGCAGGCTCCACGCCACCAGGCGGTTCGGGTAGTTTTCCAGCACGCCGTCAAAGGCCTCCTGCAGCCGGAACAGCGCGTCCTGGATCGACCAGTGCGCCAGCGGCGCGTCGGCGCTTTGGCGGCCTTCGTCCTCGAAGCGCTTGAGCGTGGCGCTGACCAGGTACATCTGCGACAGGATGTCACCCAGGCGCGCCGACAGGCGCTCGCGGCGCTTCAGGCTGCCGCCCAGCACCAGCATCGAGGTGTCGGCCAGCAGCGCGAACGCCGCCGAATACCGGCTGAGCAACTGGTAGTAGCGCTTCATCTCGGGCGCCACGTCGGCGTTGATGCCGATCCAGCGGCCGCCGGTCAGGGACGTGCCCAGCGCGCGCAGCTTGTTACGCGCCACGAAACCGACATGGCCCCAGAAGGCGCGGTCGAAGTCGTCCAGGCCCTGCTTGCGGTCGGGCGACTGGGCGGCCTGCATTTCGGCCAGCACGTAGGGATGGCAGCGGATCGCGCCCTGGCCGAAGATGATCAGGCTGCGCGTCAGGATGTTGGCGCCTTCCACCGTGATGCCGATGGGAATCTGCTGGTAGGCGCGGCCCAGGAAGTTGGACGGCCCCAGGCAGATGCCCTTGCCGCCGATCACGTCCATGCCGTCGTTGACCACCTGGCGGGCGCGCTCGGTGACGTGGTATTTGACGATGGCCGACACCACCGAGGGCTTTTCGCCCAGATCGACCGCGCCGGCGGTCATGCTGCGGGCGGCGTCCATCATGTAGGTGTGGCCGCCGATGCGGGCCAGCGCTTCTTCCACGCCTTCGAACTTGCCGACCGGGGTGCGGAACTGGCTGCGCACGCGGGCATAGGCGCCCACGGCGCGCGCCGTCAGCTTGGACATGCCGGTGTTGGACGAGGGCAGCGAGATCGAGCGGCCCGCGGCCAGGCATTCCATCAGCATGCGCCAGCCCTGGCCGGCCATGGCGGGGCCGCCGATGATGAAGTCCAGCGGCATGAACACGTCCTGCCCGCGGGTGGGGCCGTTCATGAACATGGCGTTCAGCGGGAAGTGGCGGCGGCCGGTGTCCACGCCGGGATGGTCGTGCGGCACCAGCGCGCAGGTGATGCCCAGGTCTTTCTTGTTGCCCAGCAGGCCGTCGGGATCGTACAGGCGAAAGGCCAGGCCCAGCAGCGTGCAGACCGGCGCCAGCGTGATATAGCGCTTGTCCCAGCTGACCCGCATGCCGATCACTTCGCGGCCTTGCCATTCGCCCTTGCAGACGATGCCGCTGTCCGGAATGGCGGCGGCGTCCGAGCCGGCCCATGGGCTGGTCAGCGCGAAGGCCGGCACCTCGTCGCCGCGCGCCAGGCGCGGCAGGTAGTGGTTCTTCTGTTCATCGGTGCCGTAGTGCAGCAGCAGTTCGGCCGGCCCCAGCGAGTTGGGCACCATCACCGACACGGCCAGCGCCGACGAGCGGGTCGACAGCTTGGTCACGATTTCGGAATGCGCGTAGGCCGAGAAGGCCAGGCCGCCGTATTCCTTGGGAATGATCATGCCCAGAAAGCCATTGCGCTTCAGGTAGGTCCAGACCTCGGCGGGCAGGTCGAAACGCTCTTGCGTGACGCTCCAGTCGTTGACCATGCGGCAGGCCTCTTCGGCCTGGTTGTCCAGGAAGCGCTGCTCTTCGTCGGTCAGGCGCGGGCGCGGATAGGCCAGCAGGCGGCTCCAGTCGGGGCGGCCGCGGAACAGTTCGCCTTCCCACCAGACCGTGCCGGCCTCCAGCGCGTCGCGCTCGGTGTCCGACATCTGCGGCAGCACCTTGCGGTAGAGATTGAAGATCGGGGCCGACAGCAACGCACGCCTGATCGGGCGCACGCCCAGCAGCACGGCGGCCAGAAGCGCGATGACGACCAGCGCGACGATGACTGCGTTCATTTCCTTGTCTCCTTTCTCAATATTCTGGTGGACCCGCCGCGCCGCCGCCCGCTAGGTGGCGCAATGCGGCGGCAGGGGCGCGCGCAGTCCGCCGAGCAGAAAGCTCATCAGGCGGGGCAGCAGCAGGCCGGGGTTGTCGGGTTGCTCGGCTTCGTCCAGCGTCCAGCCGGTCACGGACCGCAGCAGGTCGGTACCGATGATGGCGTAGGACGTGGCACCGAGCATGAATTGGAAGCGCCACACGATTTCGGCGCGCGGCACGTCGGGCAGCGCTGCGAACAGCGCGTTGCGGTAGCGCTCGAGCACGTCGGCGTATTCCTCGGCGAAGAGCGCGCGGATGAAGTCGGACGGGTCGGTCATGGTGCGTTCGAGCAGCGGCAGGAATGTGCTGCCGGCCTGGCCGGGGTCGGCGGCCAGGCGCAACAGCGTGCCGAAGAACGCGTCGACGATTTGCGACGGCTTGAGCGGCTTGCCGTTGGCCTGGGCCTCGAGTTCGTCCAGCAGGCGCAGCCGTTCACGGTTCAGGATCTCCAGGCGCCGCTTCAGCACGGCCTGGACCAGCGACTCCTTGGAGCCGAAGTGGTAGTTCACCGACGCCAGATTGACGCCTGCCGCGCCGGTGATCTGGCGCATGGACGTGCCGTCGTGGCCCTGTTGGGCGAACAGGGCTTCGGCGGTGTCCAGGATCGATTCGCGCGTAGTGGAGGATCTGAGTTCTTGCATTGGGTTGAATTCAAACGTTCGTTTGAATGCAGTATGCACGCCCTGTACTCCCGAGGCGACCCCCGGCAATCCCGAATAGGGTTTACCCCGAACGCCTCATCCGTATGGTCGTACGCCGTTTGGTCTCGGACGGCCGACCTAGGATGAAAGCCGTCTGGAAGACCTCGCCGAAACGCCGCAGTATCAGTGCGAGGTCTTGAAAGCGTCGCACCGTGCATGCACCTGGCGAGCCCGATCGCCGTTCCGGTGCAGTTGGCCATCTCGCCCTGACACAGGAGCAGGAGACATGAAAACCTACAGAGTGGGGCTGTTGATAGACGGGACGGATCAGCCGGGCTGGATTCACGACATGGCGGAATGGCTCGCACGCAGCCCGGAATTCGAGATGACCGCGCTGCTGGTGATGGAGAAAGCGCCCGACAACGGCAGGCTGCGGCTGGGTGCGAAGGCCTTGTTCGGGACCCTGTCGCGCCTCGAGTCGCGCCTGCTGCCGGCCAGGCAGCGGCAGATGCTGACCTGCCGCGACATGCGCGCCAGCGTGCCCGCGTCCACGTCGGTGTTGAATCTGGCCGCCAGCCCCACCGAGACGGGGGGTGATGATGGTATCGCCGCGTTGGGCCTGGACCTGGTGCTTTTGCTGGGCGCGTTGCCACCGCCGCGCGCGCGCGTGGCGAACTGGGCGCGCCTGGGATTGTGGCGTCTGAGCTATTCCGACATTGCCGTGGCCACCAGCCGCTACGCGGGCTTCTGGGAGGTCTATCAACGCAAGGACCACACGACGGTCAAGCTGTGGCGCATCGGGCAGGACGCCGACGCGGATGCGCTGCTGGACCAGCGCAGTTTCAACACGGAAGTGTTCTGGCTGAAAAACCAGACACGCGCCTTCAGCCTGGGCAACTTCATGGTCTACGACGCCTTGCAGGCGCTGGCGCGCTCGCGGCCCGGTGCCGCGCCGCCCGCCATGCAGATCATGAGCGGCCAGCGTCGCGACGATCCGGCCGAATGGGACAGCGCCGCCTATATCGCACGCCAAGCCTGGTTAATGACGGATTTGATTGTGCGCCGCATCATGAAGCGCAATGTGCGGTGGCGGATCGGTATGTTTCCCTCGGCCCGGCAACAGGCGGTGGTATCCGAGGCCATGGTATTGCAGCCGCCCAAGGGACGATTCTTCGCGGATCCTTTTGTTTATACAAAAGACAAGCATCCCTATATATTTTTCGAGGATTACGATTTCAACTCGCGCAAGGGCACGATCTCGGTCGCAACCTTTGAGGACGGGGCTTTCCGGCTCCTGGGGACGGCCTTGAACCTGCCCTACCACCTGTCGTTTCCGTACATCTTCGAATATGAGGGTGACACCTACATGGTTCCGGAAACCTGCGGAAATCGCACCATAGAGTTATGGAAATGCACCGAATTTCCATTGAAATGGGAGCTTGATTTAACGCTGATGAATAATATTTCTGCCGTGGATACTATTATTTTCAAGCGCGGAGAATACTGGTGGCTATTAACAAATATCGATAGAACCGACGGCCAGAATCACTGCGATGAACTGTTCGCGTTCTTCGCGGATTCGCCGCGTTCGATCCACTGGACGCCGCACGCCGGCAATCCCATCGTGCGCAACCCGATGCGGGCCCGCAACGCCGGAATCGTTGTCTCTCCTGGCGGAGATGTGATCCGCTGCGCGCAGTACCAAGGCTTCTGCCACTACGGCAAGGGCGTCTCGCTGAACCGCATCGAAGAGTTGTCGCCCTCCACCTACGTCGAAACGGACGGCGAAATCCACTACGCCAGCTTTTTGAAGAAGCGTCATGCTTCAATGCACCATTGGCACCATCAGGGGGGGCATACGGTATTTGACTTCGCCTATATGGAGTAAATGACGTGGCGTAATTGAAAATAAAAATGTTACCTATATTTCGATTGCCGCCGGTGCGCCCGGGCCTGATGTGTCCGTGGAAACATATAGATAGACCTGCCGCCAAATTCGGCCGATTCCTGCCGTCGCCGCGTCTCGCCCCGACGACGCTTGCAGTCGTCTGTCGCCCGCCTGAACGCGTGGCCCGCACCCATTCCTTATGGTGGTTCCCTAGAGGGAGAAGGGCGCCAGCGTCATTGGGAATGCTGGTGAAAACCCTAGCGGATGAAAGGATGATGGCGCGATCTCATCCTGATTTACGAGCCTGATTAAGGCTAACGAATGATTTCTGTTTTTGTCGGATTATATCGACTCGAAGCGTCTTGATTTTGCCAATTCCGAACCATAAGATTGGTTCATGCCATCCGTTATGTTGGCTACGAAAGTCTCCCAGCCTAAACGACCCGGTGCGGCTTCATTAGATATTCCGGGATACGCGGACCACCCCCGCGAGGTTGGAAAAAAAATAGTCTTCAGCACAGCGAAGATCCCTTCTAGGCCTGTTGAACAACCAGGAGGACACCATGGCCAAGATGGTCCTGATTGAAGCCCACCCGCTCTTGCGGCTGGGGTTATGGCAGATTCTGAGCAAGTTGGACGATGTGTGGGAAATCGAAGGGATGGGGCTTGCCGACGTCTCCAAGGCGGACGGGGCGCATGCCGGCGCAGACCTGTTGATCTACGGCTTGCCGGTGGACAACGAAGAGGCCTGGAGTACGTTGCACGAGATCCAGCGGGTGCTTGGCCCGAAACGGATCCTGCTGTTGACGGATGTCATGCCGTTGCCGATGCCGGTGCAGGGGTTGCCGGGTGCCAGCGTCTACGGTTGCCTGATGAAAACGGCTTCGGTCGAAATACTGGAAGCGGCTATCCGCCTGGTCATGGCGGGCGGGCAATGCTTTCCGAGTGAGCAGGCGCTGCAAACGCCGGCGCAAGCGGCCTGCGCGTTGCCGGCGCGCGAGCTGGACGATGGCGCAGCCAAGAGCTCGATGCCGATGAGCGCGGGGGCGCAACTGCTGCAGATCACCCCGCGCCAGTACGAGGTGCTGGTGCTGCTGGCCAGGGGCTACCCCATCAAGACGGTCAGCCGCATGCTCAATATCTCGGTCGCGACGGCCAAGACGCATGCCTGCACGCTCTACCAACGCCTGCACGTCAAGAACAAGGGCGAAGCGGTCTACGCGGCCTTGCAACGGGGCGCGACGTTGGAGTGGCACGAGCCGAACGGCCGTGATGTGGACGTAGGGCAGCTCTACGGTCGCAAGCTCGGATAGCGGTCACGGCCCGGCAGCCGTTGCCCGCCAGGCCGGTGTGAGGCGCATTTGGATGGCGATATGCCCCAGGGCATCCAACGCAGCATCGGCGGTCGCCGTGCCGCGGCCTTCCTCCTCCTCCTCCAATCATCCTCCTGCACGAGATTCAGCGGACGTAGCCGCTGATAGCATGGGTTGTGTCCGCAAGCATGGGTTGAGACGGCGAATCAAAAGGCCCGCCAGAACGACGCCGCGCAGTGGACGAGATTCCCGTGAGTCTGGCGACGCACTAGAACCGCCGTTGCAGCGTGTCGCAGCCTGGTCATGGGAACCGTGTCTGGGCCCTGCGTCACAAGGTTTCCCTCGGGATGACAACCGTTCTAATCGAAGACTACGCTCTGCTTCGTGTCGCCATCCAGCATGTGCTGGAGCGTGTGCGGACCGCCGAGGACATCCTGGCGATCTCGCCAGCCCATCTCGTGAATATGCCCAGTTCGATCAACCGCCCGGTGGAGTTGCTGGTGGTCGGGTGCAGCGGCGTGGCCGAACCGGACATCGGCCTGCTCTCGCAAGCCATGGCGCTGTTCATGCCGCGGCTGGTGCTGGTGCTGTATTCCGTGCTGGACCAGAGCGTGATGGCGGCCTGCGCCCGGGCGGGCGTGGCAGGCTATCTGCCCAAGGCGTCCAGCCCGGACGCGCTGGCCGCGGCGGTGAGCCTGGTGCTGGCGGGGGGCGAGTGCTATCCCCAGCCCAGCGGCCGGCCGATGACTTCCTCGACGGCGCCGCTGCAGGAACTGCGTGAGTTGACGCAGCGCCAGGAAGAGATCCTGCAACTGCTGGTGCAGGGCAAGACCATGCGCGAGATCGGCCAGCATGTGGGCATTTCGGTGGCCACGGTCAAGAGCCATGCGCGCACGCTGTACTGGAAGTTGAATGCCCGCAATCAGGCGGAGGCAGCCTATATCGCGGTGCAGATGGGGTTGGTGCGCAGCGCGGGCGTACCGGCGCCGGCCGCCGGGCCGGCCCCGGCGGGGACTAAGAACGACGACGAGCCATAAGGCCGGCCGGGGCATCGATCACGGCGGCAAACTCGCGTTCCGCCGCCGCCAGCACCGCATCCACGTGCAGATGATCCAACGCGTAGCGGCGCGCGGCGGCGCCCATCGTTTCGCGAAGCTGTGCGCTGCCGGCCAGCTGGCGCACCGCCTGCGCCATGGCGCGGGCGTCCTCGGGCGGCGTGACCAGGCCGCAATGGGCGACCACCCCAGCCAGTTCGGTGCCGCGTGCCGCGCCGCATACTACCGGGCGGCCGCTGGCCAGCATGCCGGTCAGCTTGGATGGCATGACCAGATCGGCCGCGCCGGCGCGCTGCGGCAGCAGATGGATATCCGCGGTATTGAGCAACGCACCCAGCCGGTCGGCCGGCTGCAGGTCCAGGAAGCGCACGCGGGCCAGGCCTTGGCACTGCGCCTGCAGCGGCGCCCGCTCGGGCCCCTGGCCGCAGAAGACGAACCAGAGCCGTTCCTCGCGTTCCAGCAACCGTGCGACCTCGGCCAACGTGCCCAGGCCTTGCTTGCCACCCATGTTGCCCGAATACAGCGCCACCACGGCGTCTGCGGGAATACCCAGTTCGGCGCGCAGGCCGCCTGCCGGGCCGGGCGTGATGGCGTTGACGTCGATCCAGTTGGGCAGCAGCACCACGCGCTCGGGGTCGACGCCCTTGTACAAAGCCAGGTCCTGCATGCGCCCCGAAATGGTCGACACCCGGTCAAAGCGCCGCATCAGCCAGCGCTCGGCGCGCAGGACGGCCGCGCGTAGCCAGGCGCCCTTGAGCAGGCCCAGGTCGAAGGCTGCGTCCACTTCGTAGTCCTGGATGTGCAGCCAGGCCTTCGCACCGCACATCCGCGCCGCCAGCCAGGCGGCCGGCGCGCAGAACAGCGCCGGTTCGACCACGATGATCAGATCGGGCCGGCCAGCCGCCGCGCGCAGCAGCGACGGCAGGCTGGACAGCGCGAAGCTGGCCAGGTGGAGCAGGCGCTTGGCGCCGCCGGGCCGCTTGGGCACCCACAGCGGCGCGCGCCGGACGGTGACGCCGGCGCGTGTTTCCTTGCGGTAGTGGCCGGCGCGGTAGCCGTCCTGCACCTGCCACTGAGGGTAGTAGGGCGGCGCGGTGACGACACTGACCGTGTGCCCGCGGGCGGCCAGCCATTCGGCCAGCTCCGCGCTGTATTTGCCGATGCCGGTCAGCTCCGGCGCGTAGTTGATGCCATACAGGAGGATCTTCATGCCGGCGGCGCCACACGGGGTCTGACGGGCTTGCAGGGATTGCCGTGGCAGATCATGGCGGGTGGCTGGCTGCGGAATACCGAGCTGCGCGCGCCGACCACGGCCTCGCGCCCGACGGTGACGCCGGGGCCGATGAACACGTCGGTGGCCACCCAGGCGCCATCCTCGATGCGTACGGCGCGCTCGCGCAGCGGAAAGTCGGGTTGCGCGGCATCGTGGTCCGCCGCGCACAGATAGCTGCGCTGCGACACCACCGCATGCGCGCCGATGTGAATCGGCCCCAGGCTGTAGAGCACCGCGTCATCACCGATCCAGGCATAGTCGCCGATGTCGACCTTCCAGGGGTAGGTCACCGTGGCGCTGGGCCGGATCAACACCTTCTGGCCCACCCGCGCGCCGAAGCGGCGCAACAGCCAGCGCCGGAAGCCATAGGCCACCTGGGGCGACCAGCGAAACAGCGAACCCTGCACCAGCCACCATAGCTGCACCGTCAGTGCAGAGCGGCCGCGCTGGCCGGGGGCGAGCGCGAACTGGTCCAGCCGCTGCAGCGCGCTCATTTGGCGGCTCCCGGCACGGCGTCGCTGCGGGCCTGGGCGGCATCCGCCTGGCGGGTCTGACGGATTTCCTCGGTCTTGATGCGGATCTGCCAGTAATACATGGCGCGGGCCACGGCATAGTCAAAGCCCGCGCGCCCGTCCAGGAAGCCCAGCCGCAGCACGTAGGAATGCAGGAACGAGATGGGGGCCTTGAACGGCATGGCCTGGAACACGCGCTTGAGCAAGGCCCGCGCGCCCACATTGGCCTCGCGCGGATCGTTCATCAGGCCCTTGATGCGCAGGTTGGCTTCCCAGTCCGAATAGCGGTTGTGCTTGTCGAAGTAGTGGTAGAGCGAGTCGTGGTCGTTGTGCACCATGCGGGCGTGCAGCGCAAAGGTCTCGCCCTGCACCTGGGGCTGGTAGTGGCCCTCGACTTCCCACATGTGGGCCACGTCCAGATCGTCGTAGTCCAGAAAGCGCGAGCGGTCGCGGGCCAGCAGCGCCAGCTTGTAGACGCGGTGGCCATGCAGCAGCTTCTTGCCGCAGAACACGTAGTCAAACGGTACGAAGGCGCCGCCGGCGCCAGCGGCAAAGCGCGGCAGCGCGGCCCGGATCTCGCTGGCCAGCGCCGGCGTCATTTCTTCATCGGCGTCCACATACAAGACTACCGGATGGGTAAAGGGAAGTTGTTCCAGGCACCATTGCTTTTTCTTGGGGTACTTGCCGTTCCACTGGAAGTTGCACACCTTCGCGCCCAGCGCGGCGGCCATGGCGCAGGTGGCGTCGGTGCTGTTGGAATCGACCACGAACACTTCGTCGAAATCGGCCAGCGCCTTCAGGCACTTGGCGATATTGCGTTCCTCGTTCTTCGTCATGACGACCACGGAGACCGGTATCTTGGACATGATGCATTCCTTGTTCAGGAGGCGCTGCGGCGCATCAGCGGCTGGAACAGCGCAATGACGTCGCGGCAATGCCGTTCGAGTGAAAAGGCGTCGGCGCGCTCGGGCCCCTGTGCCGCCAGCTGGTCGCGCATATCACTGTCGTAGGCCAGGCGGCGCACCGCCGCGGCCAGGGCCGCGGCATCGCCCACCGGGACCAGCAGGCCGTAGCGGCCGGAATCCAGGATCTCGGCCGGACCATGCGGGCAATCGGTGGAAATGACCGGCACGCCCAGGCACAGGGCCTCGACCAGGACGTTGCCGAAGCTCTCGCGCAGCGAGGTCAGGGCAAACGCGCCGGCGCCGGCGATCACCGGAAACGGATTGTCGATGTGACCGGCCAGGGTCACGACAGTACGCGAGGCGCGCGCATCGATGCGCTTTTGCAGCGCCGCGTGTTCCGAGCCTTCGCCCAGGATGGTGAAGCGGATGCCCGGGTCGTCCAGCAGCGCGGCGGCATCGATCAGGGTCGCGTAATCCTTGACGGCCTCCAGCCGGCCCACGGCAACCACGTGATAGGGGGCCTGGCCGCCAGCGCCGGCTGCCGTGGCGCCCAGCGAAGCGGCGGCCGGCCCCGGCGCCGGGCGCCGCGCGCTTTGTTCACGCACGTCTTCCAGCGGCACGCCGTTATAGATGGTCCGGACCTTGCCGCGCAGGGGCGGAAACATGCTGACCAGGTCTTCCTTGACGCCGCGCGACACGCCGACGACGGCATCGTGGCGGCGGTAGGTCTGGCTGACCAGCCAGCACTTCAAGCGCCGCATGCGCGAGGCGCCATAGTGGATGGCCGGGCTGCTGTGTTCGAACGCGACGGTGGCGAAGTTGCCGCGCAGCACCTTCCTGGCCAGCACCACCAGCATGTTGCACAGCAGGCCGTGCGAGCAGACCACCGCGGGCTTGTCGCGGCGGATCTGCGCCACGAGACGGGCGAAGGCCAGCGGCAGCAGCAGCCGCAACGACGTGGGCGACTCGATCACGGGCAGGGCGCGCGTCACCCGGGGATTGGCGACCGGGTATTCACGGTTGCGCGAGCGCAGCAGGAACAACGATGCCTGGACGCCGCGTTCGGGCAGGGCATCAGCGATGAAGGCGACGCATCTTCCGACGCCGCCGTGCAGATCGGGCGCGACAAACAGGACATCAGGCATGGGGCAGGACTCGCGGTGGCGGCCGGCGCTGGGCGGCCGGGCGGGGGCTGGGGTCCGCGGGAGCGGGTGGCACGGGCATGGCGCGGGCGTTGCGCATCAATGACAGGCAATAGCACAGCAGGAATCCGGTGAAGGCGGTCTTGGGCGCATAGGCCAGACCGCCGGACAGCGAGTCCACGAAGATGTACATCGGCGCGGTCGCCAGCAGATAGCGCCGGTGCAGCTCCAGTCCGGGATGCGCATAGCGCCTGAACAGTGTCAGCAGCAGGATCAACAGCGGCGGCAGCATGATCATGATGGTGCCGACGATGCCGAACTTCATCAGGTAGAAGGCCCAGGAATTGTGCGCGAAGGTGCTGAGCTCGAATCCGTTCTCGCCCATCACCCAGCTGCGAAAGCCCGCGCCCTTGCCGAAGACCGGGCTTTCCGCGAACGAATCCATCTGGCCCTGCATTTCCTGGATGCGCGCGCCGTAGCTGGAGTCTTCATCCAGGCGCTCGACGCTGAAGACGCGATTGGTCAGGACATCCAGGTAGCCGATGCTGGCAAAGACCAGCAGCCCGGCCACGGCGGCCGGCGCGAAGATCATCACCACGCGGCGCCGGATGTCGGATCCGGAGGCCAGCAGCACGGCCAGCAGCACCGACACCATCAGTTGCAGGTATTGGCTGCGATTCAGCGAAAACACCAGCGCCAGCAGCATGTACAGCGTCAGGATGTAGGCCTTGGGCCCGGACACGTTCAGCGTCTTGCGAAAGTACAGCAGCGACACCACGCCGAAGGGAATCGCCCAGACGCCCAGGCGCACGTTGCGCAGCGGGTTGGCGACGTTGAAGCCCTGGAGCTGTTCCAGCAGCATCAGCGTGGCCACGGCCAGGCAGGCCGCCACGATGTATTTCTGCAGGACCGCGTAGGCCGCGGGGCTGTCGATGTCCTTGTAGCAAAGGAACGGCGTGCACAGGAAATAGAAGACGATGCGCAGGTCCCGCGCCACGTCGCCGGTATCGATGCCGGGGTGGTGCAGCGACACCAGCAGCAGGTAGATCACCGACAGGGTTTGTAGCCCCAGCAGCATGCCAAGCGCGCCGCGCGGCAAGGCATAGGCGCCAGGATCGGCCAGCCGCAGTGCCTTGACAGCCAGGATGGCCACGAACAGTACGTCGAAAGGCGACAGCTTGAAACTGCCCACCCCCAGGATGAAGCGATCATCATTCAGGGCCAGCGCGGTGAACGCGAACAGGCCCAGCAGATGCAAGGTGGATAAGCGGCGTTGCGGTTGCATGGCGTCTCCATGGTGGGTGGCAGGCGTCAATGCGCGGCCCAGTCGTCGCGTCCCAACAGCTTGGTGGTCAGTTTTTCGAACAGGTAGGACAGGTCGCCTTGGCGGGCATGCGCCGCGACCTTGGACGCGCGGCAGGACAGCTCGAACAATTTGCCCAGTCCCGGTTCGGTGCGGCGGATGCGGTCGACGATCTGCTCGCGTTCTTCCAGCAGCACGTCCTGCATCAGGGCCGTCTTGGTTTCGTCATGGGTGGTGTAGACCCCCATGGCGTCCGGCACGATCAGGTTCTTGCCTTCACGCAGCAGCCGGCTCCAGAGTTCCAGGTCCATGCAGTAGCGCATGCTCTCTTGCAGCAAGCCGTGCTTGCGCAACAGATCGCGGCGGAAGATGGCCGACTGGTTGGGGATCGACGCTTTCACCACCGTCAGCGTGCCGCGGTTCACGGGGGTGTAGTGGATCTTGCGGAAGATGCGGTTGTCGGCGTCGGCCACGAACAGGTTGCCGCTGACGATCGGCGCACGGCCCTTGGCGGCTGCCGCGCCCAGTTTGCGCAGCGCGCCGGGGTAATACAGGTCGTCGGAATTCTGCCAGCCGACGTAGTCGCCGGTGGCGCGCTCGAAGCCCTTGTTGATGGCGTGCGACTGGCCCCGGTCCGGCGCGCTCTCCCAGTAGGTCAGGTAGCGCTCGTACTTGCGGATGATGTCCACGCTGCCATCGGTGGAGCCGCCGTCGATGATGATGTATTCCAGTCGTGGATAGCCCTGGTTCAGCACCGACACGATGGTGCGTTCCAGGAAACGGGCCTGGTTGAACGAGGGCGTCACGATGGTCACCTTGGGCAGCAGGCCGCCGGCGATCGGCGCGGGCGGACGCAGCTCGCGGACGAATTCGATCAGTTGACGCGAATACTCATTGTGACGCTTGCGCATATAAGACCTCAACATGGTGGCTACCGGGTGGCCGCAGGCAACGCGCCCGGGTAGTCGGGCCGGGATTGACGGATGGCAAGGGCCACGCCGGCCAGCGTGATCGCGGCGTAGGCCATGCGGCCCCATGCCGCGGCATGTTCCCCCGCGGCATGGACCAGGCCTGCCATGACGCACAGCATGGCCAGGCCGCCCAGGCCATTGAGAATGGCGACCGCCCGGGAATTGCCCAGCCCAAGCAGCGAAAAATGCGCGGCCGCGTTCAGCGACAGCAATCCGGACGCGACGATCAGCAGACGGAACGTGCCCAGGTGGCCGTTGGCCACAGCGTTGCCCAGCAGCAGGTCAAGCAGCGGGCGGCTGACCGCCAGCACCGCCAGCGTGGCGCTGGTCGACAGCAGCAGGTTCCACAGCATCATCCGGCGGATTTCTTCCTCGGCCGCGCCCGCATGGGGCGGCGACACCGACAGGCGGCTGACGCGCGGCATCGCCTTCTGGAAGATGGCGACCGACGCTGTATGGATGATCTGCCCGACCTGTACCCCGACCGTGTAGATGGCCAGCGCCGCCGGCCCCATCAGGCTGCCCACCAGCACCCGGTCGACCGAGCCGAACGCCAGCGCGCTCAGGCTGTTCAGCCAGGACCAGCGCGAGAAGCGGAATGCGTCGGCCATCGCACCGCGGTCGCGTACCGGGCGCACCAGCACGCGGCCGTAGCGGCGGGCGAACACCCGCATCTTCACGGAGCCGGCCAGCAGCAGGCCGATCGCCTGGGCCAGCCCGGTCCAGGTGGGCGACGCGGTGAGCCAGGCCGTGGCGCAGGCCAGTGCCATCGTGCCGCTGCGGCTGACCACTTCGCACAGCGCGGTGGCGCGGAAATCCTCGCGTCCCTTCAGGCAGCCGGACATCAACTGGTCGTATTGCTGGGTCAGGTAGATCGCCAGGGCCGGCATGGCCAGCAGCGTGACGGCGACGCCGCCGAAGGTGGCGGCCGGCCAGCCCAGGTCCACCGCCAGCCACAGCACCACGGCCGCCAGTGTCACGACGCCCAGCGCGCAGCCGATCAGCGACATGGCCACGCCCGCCGCGCGCAGGGCGCCGCCCGGCTCGTGGGCACGCTCGGACACCAGCTTGGTGGCAGTGACCGCCGCGCCCAGGTTGGCGGCGTTGCCGAAGCCCGCCAGCGCGATGATCATGGAATACTGGCCGAAGCCCACCGTGCCCAGCTGGCGAAACAGCAGCGGCAGCGCCACCAGCGCCGCGACCGGGCCGATGCCGTATTCCACCAGCCCCCAGAACGAGGCATTGCCGGCGATGTGCTTCCTGATGAATCGGACCATCGGATAGCCTGTCTTCTGTGGGCGTGGCGCTCAGGCCACGGGCAGCGGATGGCGTGCCTGCTCGCGCAGGAAGTGGCCATAGGCCAGCGTCACCCCATGGTGCAGCGAAATCTCCGGTTTCCAGCCCAGCGCGCGCACCCGCGACGAATCCAGCAGCTTGCGCGGCGTGCCGTCGGGCTTGCTGGCGTCGTACACGATGGCGCCCTGGAAGCCCACGACTTGCGACACCACCCGGGCCAGCTCGGCGATGGACAGGTCCTGGCCGGCGCCGATGTTGTAGATGCCTTCGGCCGAGGGCGACTCCATCAGCATCAGGCAGGCCCGCGCCAGATCGTCCACGTACAGGAACTCGCGCAGCGGCTTGCCGGTGCCCCACAACGTGACGCTGTCGTGGTTGGCCTCGCGGCCTTCGTGGAACTTGCGGATCAACGCCGGCAGCACATGGCTGCTGTGCAGGTCGTAGTTGTCATGCGGGCCGTACAGGTTGGTCGGCATGGCACAGATGAAGCGCGCGCCGTATTCGCGCTGATAGGCCTCGCACAGCTTCAGGCCCGCTATCTTGGCGATGGCGTAGGGCTCGTTGGTGGCTTCCAGCGGACCGGTCAACAGCGCATCCTCGCGGATCGGCTGCGGCGCTTCGCGCGGGTAGATGCAGGACGAGCCCAGGAACAGCAGCTTGCGCACGCCGGCCGCATAGGCCGCCCGGATGACGTTGCACTGGATCATCAGGTTTCGGTAGAGAAAATCCACCGGATGGTTCTGGTTGGCCAGGATGCCGCCCACCTTGGCGGCGGCCAGGTACACCACGTCCACGGGCGTGGTCGAGAAAAAGCGGTGCACCTGGTTCTGGTTTTCCAGATCCAGTTCGGTGTGCCCGCGCGTCACGATGTTGCGGTAGCCGCGCCGCTGCAGTTCGCGCACCAGCGCGGCCCCCACCATGCCGCGGTGGCCCGCCACGAACACGCGTTGGTCCAGGTTCGTCATGGCGCGCTACTCCTTGTAGGCGTAGATTTCGTAGCCGTTCTGCTCGACCAGCGCGTCGCGTCGGGCGTCCTTCAGGTCGCTTTCCACCATTTCCTTGACCAACTGCGCGAAGGTGGTGCGGGGCGACCAGCCCAGCTTCTCGCGCGCCTTGGTGGGATCGCCCAACAGGGTCTCGACCTCGGTGGGGCGGAAATAGCGCGGGTCGACCCGCACGATGACCTGGCCCGGCTTGATATCGTGCACCGGGCTGAACAGCACGGTGGCGGTCTCTTCCAGGCCTTCGCCTTCCCAAGCCAGCAGGATGCCCAGCTCGCGCGCCGCGGTATTGATGAATTCACGCACGCTGTACTGCAGGCCCGTGGCGATGACGTAATCCTCGGGGGTATCCTGCTGCAGCATCAGCCACTGCATCTCGACGTAGTCGCGGGCGTGCCCCCAGTCGCGCAGCGCCGACAGATTGCCCAGGTACAGGCATTCCTGCAGTCCCAGCACGATGCGCGCCAGGCCGCGGGTGATCTTGCGCGTCACGAAGGTCTCGCCGCGCTTGGGCGATTCGTGGTTGAACAGGATGCCGTTGCAGGCGTACATGCCGTAGGCTTCGCGGTAGTTCACGCTGATCCAGTAGGCATACAGCTTGGCCGCGGCATAGGGGCTGCGCGGATAGAACGGGGTGGTTTCCTTCTGCGGCGTTTCCTGCACCAGGCCGTACAGCTCCGAGGTCGACGCCTGGTAGAAGCGGGCCTTGTCCTCCAGCTTCAGAATGCGGATGGCTTCCAGCAGGCGCAGGGTACCCAGCCCGTCGGCATTGGCGGTGTACTCCGGCTCTTCGAACGACACCCCCACGTGGCTCTGCGCGGCCAGGTTGTAGATCTCGTCGGGTTGCACCGATTGCACGATCCGGATCAGGCTGCACGAGTCGGTCATGTCGCCGTGGTGCAGCACGAAATTGCGGGGCTGGTCGTGGGGATCCTGGTACAGGTGGTCGATACGCGCCGTATTGAACAGCGAGGCGCGCCGCTTGATGCCGTGGACCTCATAGCCCTTGGCCAGCAGGAACTCCGCCAGATAGGCGCCGTCTTGGCCGGTAACGCCGGTAATCAGTGCCCGTTTTTGCATGGTTTTATCCTTAAGACTTAGTCATTGCACGAAAAGAGCCGAAGGCTGCGGAACCGATGTTCAACGAGATTACTGTCGCACCCGCCGCGGAGATATCGGCCAAAAGGTCTAAGAGATCAGCTTGCCGGTAGGCAAAAAAGGATTGGATCCATTCGTCCAGCGCACCCAGCGCCGCCACGGCCAGCAGGGCGGTCAGCCCGGGCCGGCGCTGCACCGAGGCGTAGATGAGCAGGGTCAGGCAGGCGTAGGCCGCCAGGTGCAGGCGCTTGTCGCCGAAGGTGGCGGACATCTCGGCCGCCAGACCGGGCAGGTTGCCCACCGTGACCAGGGTCAGGAAGAACGCCGCTGCCGCCGGCAGGCAATAGCGCGCCAGGCCCGGGCGCCAAAAGGATGAGGCCGCACCCGGCACGTCAGACCCGGCCATACATGTCCTGGAAGCGCACGATGTCGTCCTCGCCCAGATAGGCGCCAGATTGCACCTCGATGATTTCCAGCGGGATCTTGCCGGGGTTCTCCAGGCTGTGGACCTCGCCCAGGGGGATGTAGGTCGACTGGTTCTCGGTCAGCAGGTACTGCTTGTCGCCGTTGTAGATGCGGGCGGTGCCCGACACCACCACCCAGTGCTCGGCCCGGTGGTGATGCATCTGCGACGACAGGCGCGCGCCCGGCTTGACGGTGATGCGTTTGACCTGGTATCGCGGGCCGTGGCCGACCGAGTCATACGACCCCCAGGGGCGCTGGACCTCGCGGTGGTGGTTCATTTCGGCGCGGTGCTGGGTCTTGAACACCTCCACCAGCCGCTTGACGTCCTGCGAGCGGGTCTTGTGCGCCACCAGCACGGCGTCGGCGGTTTCGATCACCACGATGTCGTCCAGCCCCACCGACGCGACCAGGCGGCTGGTTGAATGGATGAGGCAGTTGCGCGAGTCCTCGACCATGACGTCGCCGGTGGTGGAATTGCCTTCGGCCGTCTTGCGGGCGATGCCCCAGACCGCGTCCCAGGCGCCGACGTCACTCCAGGAGGCCGCCAGCGGGATGACCACCGCGCTGTCGGTGCGCTCCATGATGGCGTAGTCCATCGAGTCGCTGGGGCAGGCTTCGAAGGCGGCGCTGTCCAACTGGAACAGGGCGCTTTCGCCCTGGCCGGCGGCTACCGCGGCGCGCACCTGCGCCAGGATCTTGGGGGCCAGCCGTTCCATTTCGGTCAGAAAGACCGAGGCCTGGAACGCGAACATGCCGCTGTTCCAGAAGTAGCCGCCGTCTTCGATGAAGCGCTGCGCCACTTCGGGCGAGGGCTTTTCGACAAACCGGCGCACGCGGCGGGCGGGCGCCAGCTCGCCGGGTTCGGCGGCCTGGATGTAGCCATAGCCGCTGAGCGGGGCGGTGGGGGTGATGCCGAAGGTCACCAGCGCGCCCTCGCGGGCCGCTTGGTAGGCCTGGGCGAACGCCTCGGCCAGCACCGGGCCATCTTCGAGCACGTGATCCGACGGCATGATCAGCATCACGGGGTCCTCGCCGTCGCGCATCGCCCGCAGCGTGGCCGCGGCGATGGCGGGCGCGGTATTGCGGGCGAAGGGCTCCAGCACGATCTCCACGTCGTGGATGTCCATTTCCAGCGCCTGCTCGGCGGCGATGTAGCGGTGCGCTTCGTTGCAGACCAGCATCGGGCGGGCCTGGGCGCCGGCCGAACCCAGTCGCAGCAGGGTGTTCTGCAGCAGGCTGCGGTCATCGGTCAAACGGATGAACTGCTTGGGCAGGAGCTCGCGCGACAAGGGCCACAGGCGCGAACCCGAGCCGCCGCAGAGAATCACGGCCCGGTACGGGGGATGGGGTTGGGGCTGGGTCATGGCGCTGACTCCTTGAAGTAGGCCTGGGTGTACGGATGCACGCCGGGATCGGCGGCGATGGCCGCGGCGGGCTGCCAGCGGTAGCGTCGGTGCTGGCCCAGGGGCAGGCTGGCAGCGTCGGGCGCCAGCTCGGCCTCATAGGCCAGAACGATGTAATGGGTGGAACGGCCGGCTTCGCCGGCGAAATTGGTGCCGTAGAAGTGCTCGTAGACGCCCCGCGGACGCCAGGCCTGCGGCGGGACCGCCAGGCCCAGTTCCTCGCGGGCCAGGCGGCACAGCGCCTGGGACAGCGTTTCATCCTTGCGCACGCGCCCGCCCGGCACGAACCAGGATCCCTGGGCGGGCGGATTGCTGCGCA
Source organism: Achromobacter sp. ASV32 (assembly GCF_016428805.1). Lineage (GTDB taxonomy): Bacteria > Pseudomonadota > Gammaproteobacteria > Burkholderiales > Burkholderiaceae_B > Achromobacter. The sequence continues at coordinate 5,059 of NZ_JAELTJ010000083.1, read as the reverse complement.
GCCCCGTCAGGTAGCGGCCCGCCGGATCGCGCAGCAGCAGGTCGATGGACACGAGCGGCAGCATCTGTACCGCCCGGCGGAAGTCGTCCTCGGCCAGCAAGCCGGCGGCGGGGATGGCCAGGCGGGGCGCGGCGGGCCTGCGGTGGCCAGGCAGGGCGGGCCAGCCCAGGGGTTCAGTAGACATTTCGGCCCGTCCATCCGGATACCGCCGTGCGGGCGATGATCATCAGGTCCATCCGGAACGTCCAGTGCTGGATGTAGTAGATGTCGTGCTCGACCCGGTCGCTCATTTTGCGCAGCGTGTCGGTCTGCCCGCGCAGGCCGTTGACCTGCGCCCATCCGGTGATGCCGGGCTTGACGCGGTGGCGCATCATGTAGCGCTGCACCAGATCTTTGTAGAGCTCGTTGTGTTCCAGGGCATGGGGGCGCGGCCCCACCACCGACATGTCGCCGCGCAGCACATTCAGGAACTGCGGCAGCTCGTCCAGGCTGGTGCGGCGCAAAAAGCCGCCGATGCGGGTGACGCGATTGTCGTTGCGGGTGGCCTGGGTGACCACGCCGTGTTCCTGGTGCACGGTCATGGTGCGGAACTTGTAGACATGAAAGACCTTGCCATCCACCCCCAGCCGCGGCTGCGTGAACAGCACCGGGCCGCGGGAGGTCAGCTTGACCATGATGGCCACCGCCAGCATCAGCGGTGACAGGCCGATCAGCGCGCACAGCGCGAAACTGCGGTCGAAGGCTTCCTTGGCCAGGCCGCGCACGCCGGCCGCCGGCAGGCTGTTGAGCTGGATCGCGGGCAAGCCCAGGAATTCGCCGATGCGGTGGCCCAGCAGCTGGATCGACATCACGTCGGGAATCCAGCGGATATCCACCAGGTCGTTGCGCAGGTGATAGAGCACCTCGCGCAATTCCTGGCCTGCCTCCATCGGCAGCACGATCCAGACCTCGCGCACATTGTGTTCGCGCACGAAGCCGTGCAGGGCATCGAGTTCATGCAGGCGCCGCACTTGTGGCGGCAGGTTTTCATGGGGCTCGGCATAGATGCCCGCCACCTCGTAGCCGGCCTCGCGATAGCGCTCCACCCGGCGCCACAGGTCGTGGCCCAGGGCGCCAAAGCCCACCAGCAGCACGCGTTTCTTGTTCAGGCCGCGGTCGCGGGCCGCGCCCAGCACGGCATAGACCGCCAGGCGTACGCCGGCCAATGCCAGCGCCGCGCAACCGAACCAGGTGGCCGCCCACATGCGCGATACCGCCGCGCTCTGATGCATGAGAAAACTGACCAGGATGCCCAGCGCGAACACGGTGGCCCAGGCAGCCAGGCTGCGCACCACCAGGTCGGTCAGCATCCGGCCGCGCCACGACACGTACAGGCGGAAGGCGGGGAACAGGGCGATGACGCCCAGGCCGCACAGATAGATCAGGAACAGGTGGATCTGCGGCGGATCGATCACCGCCTCGTCCGAGAATTTGAACTCGGTGACAGCCAGGCCGCAGATGACGACGATGGCGGCATCCAGCATGCGGTACAGATAGCTGGCGCGGTTGAATCTTGCCGACGTGTCCGTTTGAGACGGGTCCATCGCTAACTCCTTCCGGTGGGGAGTCGCCCTGCGGCCGCGGGAAAAAAACGGTGCACTGCCGCAAAAGCATGTGGCTACCGTGGAAATCTTATTGAGTGCAAGGGCCACCCGAAACCTCCAAACGATGTAGGAGAAGGCTTAGGGCATCCGTCGAATGTGCGGGGGCTTGAAAAGAGAGTGGAATGTCGCAACCCGTTACGCATCGGGCTCCTTTCCAAGCAACGAAGTCATTCACAGTGGATTCGCCATGACGACATTTTTCGGAACGTTGAGCCGAGCCATCGCTGCCATCGCGCTCGTGTCCTCGCTAGGCGCTTGCGCCCTTTCCCCCGGCATGACCTTCGACGCCAAGCATCGCGTCGATCCTCTCGATCCGAACTCGGTCGCCGAGATCCGGGAAATCACGCCCAGCCTGGTGCTGGCCGATAACCGCGCCCGTCAGGCGCTGCTGGACAACGATGGCGTATCGCGTCTGGTCGACAAGACCGAGCCGTACCGCATCGGGCCTGGGGACATCCTTTCGATTGTGGTGTGGGATCACCCCGAACTCGTCCTTCCGACGCAAACCTACGCCATCGGCACTGGGGTGACCGAACTAGCCTTTGGAGATACCGCCTCGGGCATTCCGGGGTATACGGTCTCATCCAGTGGATACATCCAATTTCCCTATACGGGACTGCTGAAAGTGGCGGGCTTGACGGAACTTCAGGCGCGCAATCTCATAGTGAACAGTTCGGGGAAATACATCCAGGATCCGCAGATCACCGTGCGGGTGCTGGGCTACCGCAGCAAACGGGTCTACGTCGAGGGCGAAGTGAAGACGCCGGGCACCGTCGCGATCAACGACATCCCCATGACCTTGCTTGAAGCGATCAACCGCGCGGGCGGGATCCTGCCCACCGGTGACCGCAGCAGCGTCTATGTCATCCGCGACGGCAAGCCCACACGCGTCAACCTTCCCGCCCTGATCGACCGCGGCCAGGACCTGAACCAGGTCATGCTGAAGTCGGGCGACATTGTCCGGGTGACCCCGCGCGAGGACAGCAAGGTGTTCGTGACCGGTGAAGTGACGACGCCCGCGTCGATTGTGATGCGGGACGGCAGGCTGACGTTGAACGAAGCGCTGGGCGTGGCCGGAGGACCCAACCAGCTGACTTCTGACTCGTCCCAGGTGTTTGTGGTGCGCAGTACCGAGCAGGCGACGCCGCTGGTGTTCCATCTGAACGCCGCTTCGCCGCAGGCTTACGCGGTGGCGGAGAAGTTCGAGTTGCAACCCAAAGACGTCGTGTTCGTGGATACGGCTGCGCTGGTGCGGTGGAACCGCTTCATCAGCAACCTGTTCCCAAGCGCGCAAACGGTACAGACCGTGAATTCAATCAAGTAGTTGACCCGGGGTCCGCCCCGCGCCTCGGGGCGCGCGCGGATTCCGACCCACGCCTTTGGGGGCGTCGCGACCGCGGCGGCGCCTATTCTTGGAGAGCTGCATGTCGTTGCCTATCGAATCGTTCGAGCCCTCCGTCCCGGCTCGTCAGCAGGAAACCCCCCTGTCCTCGCACGTGGACGCCATTTTTTCCAACCGATGGCTGATCATCGCCATCACGCTGATTGCGCTGTTGGGCGCAGTCGCCTACGTCATGATCACCCCTTCGGTCTACCAGGCCGACATCATCGTCCAGGTGGAGGAGGAGATGCCGCAGGGCCAGAACCGCAGCCTGTTGGGCGACGTTTCGGCCATGTTCGACACCAAGGCCGAGACCTCCGGCGAGATGGAAGTGCTGCGCTCGCGCATGGTGGTGGGACCGGCGGTCGACAAGTTCATGCTGTACATCCATGCCAAGCCGCGCTACTTCCCGGTCGTGGGCGAGTGGCTGGCGCAGCGCTACGAGAGCCTGCCGTATCCGTCCGGCCTGCCGCGCGGCGGCTACGCCTGGGGCGGTGAGTCCATTCTGGTGTCGCAGCTGGACGTGCCCAATGAATGGCTGGGCAAGCCATTTCGCGTCACGACCCTGGGCGAGGGCGCCTACAGCCTGACCGACAAAGTCACCGGCACCACATTCCGCGGCACCGTCGGCAAGCCCGAGCACTTCGTCCTGCCGGGCGGGGCGGCGCTGGATGTGCATATCGATGCGATCAGCGGCCGGCCGGGCACGGAATTCACGGTGTCGCGCAGCTCGCGCCTGGCCGCCATCGAAGACGTGCAATCGCGCCTGGGCATTTTCGAGCGCGGCCGTACCTCGGGCGTCATCGGCGTGACGCTGGAAGGCAACGATCCCGTGCTGACGACCGCGGTGCTGAACCAGATCGGCCAGGAATACGTGCAGCAGAACGTCAATCGCAAGTCGGCCCAGGCCGAGAAGTCGCTGGCGTTCCTGGACAAGCAGCTGCCGCAGCTCAAGCAGGAGCTGGACGCGGCCGAAACCAAGTACAACTCGCTGCGCAACAAGCGCGGCACCATCGACCTGAGCGAAGAGGCCAAGCTGATCCTGGCGCAATCGGTCGACGCCCAGACCAAGGTGATGGAACTGCGCTCCAAGCGCCAGGAACTGATCACCCGCTTTGCGCCGACCCATCCCAGCATTGTCGCCATCGACCGCCAGATCGCCTCGCTGACCGGCGACGTCAACCGCATCGGCAACAACATCAAGCAGCTGCCCGACCTGGAGCAGGACGTGGTGCGGCTGGTGCGCGATGTGCGCGTCAATACCGAGCTGTACACGGGGCTGTTGAACAACGCGCAGCAATTGCGCCTGATCCGCGCCGGCAAGGTCGGCAATGTGCGCATCCTGGACGCTGCCGTGCAGCCGGACAAGCCGGTGCGCCCCAAGGCCGCCATCATCATCGGCGTGGCCACGGCCATCGGCCTGATCTTCGGCGTGCTGTGCGCGTTCGTGCGCAATTCGCTGTTCGGCGGCCTGTCCGAGCCGGACGACGTGGAGCGCTACACCGGCCTGCCGGTGCTGGCGGCCATTCCGCACAGCGACCTGCAGGACAAACTGTGGCGCCGCAGCCGGCGCAAGAACGCCACCGTGCCCGCACTGCTGGCGCAAAGCCAGGGCAACGCGCCGCCCATCGAAAGCCTGCGGTCGTTCCGTAACGTGTTGCAGGCCTCGCTGCGCCAGTCGGCCAACAACATGGTCATGTTCACCGGTCCGGTGGCAGGCGTGGGCAAGTCGTTCCTGTCGGCCAACTTTGCCTTCATCCAGGGCGGGGTGGGCAAACGGGTGCTGCTGATTGACGCCGACTTCCGCAAAGGGCAGTTGAACCGCTATTTCGGCGTGCCCAAGGAAGACGGCCTGTTCGAGGTGCTGTCAGGCACGGTGCCGCTTGAGCGCGTGCGCAAGCACAGCGTGTCCGAAGGCGTGGACTTCATCGCCACCGGCGCCGTGACCTTCGATCCGTCGGAACTGCTGGCCTCGCCGGTGTTCGGCCAGACCCTGCGGGAACTGGCCAGCCAGTACGACATGGTCATTCTGGAT
>NZ_JAELTJ010000815.1 GCF_016428805.1 Achromobacter sp. ASV32 | reverse complement strand
CCCCCCCCCCCCCCCCCCCCCCCCCCCCCCCCCCCCCCCCCCCCCCCCCCCCCCCCCCCCCCCCCCCCCCCCCCTAACCGCCCCCCCGACCCCCCCGCTCCACACAACCGCATCGTCGTCGGCAGCGTCAGATGTGTATAAGAGACAGCCACTTCCTCATGTAGCGCTACCTTGTCACGTAATTCAGCTAAACACCAGTCCCACGTTGCTTGACTGATCAACTTATAAGACAATGCCTCCTTGGCCCATTCCTGTCTCTTATACACATCTCCGAGCCCACGAGACCTAATAACCGATCGCGTATGCCGTCTAAGGCTAGTAAAACAGGGGGGGGGGGGGGGGGGGGGGGGGGGGGGGGGGGGGGGGGGGGGGGGGGGGGGGGGGGGGGGGGGGGGGGGG
>NZ_JAELTJ010000814.1 GCF_016428805.1 Achromobacter sp. ASV32 | reverse complement strand
CCCCCCCCCCCCCCCCCCCCCCCCCCCCCCCCCCCCCCCCCCCCCCCCCCCCCCCCCCCCCCCCCCCCCCCCCCCGTTTTCAATCAGAAGACGCCATACGAGATCGTTTATTAGGTCTCGTGGGCTCGGAGATGTGTATAAGAGACAGCAACAGTGCTCTGACGGGTCTGATTGATAGCTTTGCCGCTGTGGAAACCGCGCTTGGGGCAGTCTCGCGACTCCGCATATTCGCCAATACTACACCCCAAGAACTTTCTCTTATACACATCTGACGCAGCCGACGACGATGCGGGTGTGTAGATCTGGGTGGGGGGCGGAGCGGGAGTGGTAGTGGGGGGGGGGGGGGGGGGGGGGGGGGGGGGGGGGGGGGGGGGGGGGGGGGGGGGGGGGGGGGGGGGG
>NZ_JAELTJ010000813.1 GCF_016428805.1 Achromobacter sp. ASV32 | reverse complement strand
CTCCGCACCATCGCCAACACCCCAAAGCACATCACCACCGCCCTCCCCAACGCATCCGTCCACGCCATCCTCTCCGCCTCACTCTGCCTCGACACATCCGCCGACCTCCTCCCCTGGCGCGCCGTCTTTCCTTCCAAAGACGACATCCACGCCGCGCTCCCTATCTGCTGGCCCGCCGAGCTGCGCGCCCTCCTACCCCCATCCGCATCCGCCATGCTAGCCCGACAAAGCGCCAAGTTCAACAAAGACTGGGCGCTCGTCGAAGCAGCATTCCCAAACTCTGAGAAAATCACAAAAGAGGATTTTCTGTATTCATGGCTCCTCGTCAACACGCGTACTTTTTACCATGCTACCCGCAAGACGGAAAAGCTGCCAAGGGAAGACCACATGGTTCTGCAG
>NZ_JAELTJ010000812.1 GCF_016428805.1 Achromobacter sp. ASV32 | reverse complement strand
CCCCCCCCCCCCCCCCCCCCCCCCCCCCCCCCCCCCCCCCCCCCCCCCCCCCCCCCCCCCCCCCCCCCCCCCCCTTTTTTCACGCCTACGACGCAAAACGAGATCGGTTATTAGGTCTCGTGGGCTCGGAGATGTGTATAAGAGACAGGCTCAAAGGACGTAAACGGCTCTTGCAGGGGATTCAGCGCATCTCTTCTTCACCGTCGCTTACGAGTCTGAGGAGAACAAGATCAACCAGCAGCCCATACAGCCTGTCTCTTATACACATCTGACGCTGCCGACGACGATGCGGTTGTGGTGTTGGGGGGGGTGGGGGGGTGAGTGGAGGGGGGGGGGGGGGGGGGGGGGGGGGGGGGGGGGGGGGGGGGGGGGGGGGGGGGGGGGGGGGGGGGGGGGGGG
>NZ_JAELTJ010000811.1 GCF_016428805.1 Achromobacter sp. ASV32 | reverse complement strand
GCATACACATGACAGGTTAATGGAAAGCGAGGGCTATGTCGACCGCAGCGTCAAGACTTTGAGGGGGATGGCGCGTAGGTAATGCGAATCTGTACACGATACATTTCAAAGAGTGCCTTTGCTAACAACCCTACTCACAGGATGGCTACAAATCGGATAATCACAATTTCCATCATTACGATTCTGGTACTTTTGATTGTTGCTGTTATCTTTAGCAAGTTTAGGTGACGGTCTTGTAACGACGGGAGTTTCGGTGTTTTATTTTTTTCGTAAGGCTACATTAGAGCCGTATAAATATAAGCACTCTTAATTGGTATGCAAGCAAATTCTTATGAGATATCATGTACTTGTCTGGCAATGCTTTTGAATATCATTTTACTGGCTGGCACAGTATTGACA
>NZ_JAELTJ010000810.1 GCF_016428805.1 Achromobacter sp. ASV32 | reverse complement strand
CCAACGGCCCTCGGTGTGTGACTATACGAGTAAGGAGTACTGTACTGTACGTCTGTACGCGGCTCTGGAGGACAGCTCGAGGCCTGGGATGCTCCGGCTAACCCACCCACCGTTGTCCCTCATTCCGGCCCACTACCGCCGGCTGGTACGAACGGACCAATGAGAGCATAAGGATGGGCGTCCTCAACCTGAAAGAGGAATCGCTATCGTATGACCTTTGCTCCGCACCTATTCCTCGGCACCCCCACCGTTTGCGCGGCCACGGGGCGGGTCGCGCGAATAGCATTTGCTTCAACTTGACATATCAATACATTAGAGGTAATTTTTTTTGTCTTTCAACTAGTCTGACAATTCCTACGGAGTTCGCCGACTTTTATGTGTTGGTCTGATGCTTGACTC
>NZ_JAELTJ010000809.1 GCF_016428805.1 Achromobacter sp. ASV32 | reverse complement strand
GGCTCATCCATGGCTACTCGCGGGTTCGGATTCGGTCCTCGCAGCAGGTTCGCTATCGACTTCTGATTTCCTGCTCCTCCTCCGCCGCTGGTAGGTCTTTGCTTTGCGGCTGCTGGAGCGGTGTCGCTTTTCCTAGGGCGTCCGCGTTTCTTTGGCCGTGATGCTTCATCGTCGTCTTCTGCCTCCGCTTCTGCGCGTGCCGCTGCCTCGGCAGCTTTAGACGCGTTTGACGGCCGACCGCGTTTGCGCTTTGGCGGCGCTTGTTCTGCCACCTGTTTTTGTGTTTGTTAGAAACTCCTGCATGAGATATATTTTGAGAGCGTTGGCGGCTTACCATGGCAAAATATTGGTGCTGATGTTGTTTGGCAAAAAAAGAGTACAAAGTCAACAAGCTTGGTA
>NZ_JAELTJ010000808.1 GCF_016428805.1 Achromobacter sp. ASV32 | reverse complement strand
CTTTGATGGTGATGTCTTCGTCCGCTGCCTGTGCTTTGTTACCCAACAGCTCGGACGCAACTGTATCGGCCTTGTCAGGGCCTGGAACTACAACACCGGCGGCACCAGCTCCATTTTGTAGCTTCTGAGGTCCTTTGCGGCGGTTATGCAGTACCTGTGCGCTTATTACGCTTGTTTTTCCTTTGATCGATTAGCTCTTTGCATACGAACAGGCAGTTGCCCGGTGCTTTTCTTACCGAGCTCTTGGACTGCAGCCTTTGCTTCCGCGGCGCTTCTGACGACTCGGCCTTGAGGAACTGGTGCACCGGCCTGCATGTGTTGGTATATGCCATATGTAGTCTCCAAATCTACCTTACCTGATCAAGAAGCTTTTGTGAATTGTGTTGATGAAGGCTTAGC
>NZ_JAELTJ010000807.1 GCF_016428805.1 Achromobacter sp. ASV32 | reverse complement strand
CCCCCCCCCCCCCCCCCCCCCCCCCCCCCCCCCCCCCCCCCCCCCCCCCCCCCCCCCCCCCCCCCCCCCCCCTTACACCCCCCCCCCCCCCCCCCCCCCCCACACAACCGCATCGTCGTCGGCAGCGTCAGATGTGTATAAGAGACAGCATGAAGGTCATGCCGGCCCGGGCGCGTGCCCGGCCAGGCCTAGGGCCTGTTCACACTAGAAGGCGCCTCGCACAGGCCGGTAATCGGGCGCCAGGCTAGGCGCGGTCGCTGCCGCGTGGCTGTGCCACGCAAGGCTGTCTCTTATACACATCTCCGAGCCCACGAGACCTAATAACCGATCGCGTATGCCGTCTTCTGCTTGAAAAGGGGGGGGGGGGGGGGGGGGGGGGGGGGGGGGGGGGGGGGGGGG
>NZ_JAELTJ010000082.1 GCF_016428805.1 Achromobacter sp. ASV32 | reverse complement strand
GCGAACCGCCGCCCACGAAGACCAGATGCAGCTTGGGCCGGCTGGCCATCAGCGGCGCGATGGCATCGATCAGGTCCTTATGGCCTTTGGTGGCACGCATGACGGCCACGCAACCCACCACTAGGTCGTCCGGCGCCAGGCCGAGCTCTTCGCGCAGCGTGGAGTGTTCCACCGGTGGCGGCAAAACGATCGGCGAATAGACGGTGGCGACGCGATTGGCCGGTACGCCGCGTTCGATCAGGTGTTCGCGCACATGGTCGCTGACCGTGGTCACACGATGCGGCAGCCGGGTATAGGACCACAGCGAACCGACCTTGTTGGACAGGTGGCGGGTGCGCACGATCAGCGGGGTGCCGGCCAGACGCCCGGCGGCGGCGGCAATGACGGTGTCGCGGCGGCTATGCGTGTTGAGCACATCGAAGCGGCCTTCGCGCAGGATGCGGCGAATGGCGGCAACGCCCTTCAGGTAATTGACCGGGCCGTCCATTTCCAGCGTGTGCACGGTAAAGCCGGCGTCCGACAGGCGCTGGGCCAGCAACGCACTGGGCTGGCAGATGGCTTCAAGGTGGTGGCCACGCGCGCGCATGGCGTTCATTTCCTTGAAGATCCGTCCTTCCTGGCCGCCGAAACTGGTGGCGGCTTCAGAGTGAACGATACGCATCAGTACGTGACCTCCACGCCATTGGGCTTGGTCCAGGCATTCAGGTTTTCGAGCAGCGTGTCGGCCATGCGGACGCGCCATTCTTCGCCCAGCCGCACCGTGCACAGGAAATTGTTCTTGGTGTAGACGATGTCGACGGGCACGCCAGGGATGCCGTTTTCGGGCTCGGCGCGGAACGGGTTGAGCATCTGGCGCAGGCGCGCGGCGTCGGCCGCGCCGTTGAGCTTGACGCGCAGCGACTTGGCGCGCGCCTCGCGCGCCAGCTGCAGGTCATAGAGCTGCTCGGCCACGATACGCATGCCACCGGAGTAGTCGTCATTGCTGACCTTGCCCTGCACGATGACGAGCTGGTCTTCGCGCAGCCGGTTGCGGTGCTTTTCGTAGAGTTCGTTAAAGACGGAGATCTCGACCTGCGCGGTGCCGTCATCGAGCACGGCGAAGACCATCTTGCCACGGCGGGTCATCATGACGCGCACGCTGGCCAGCACCCCGCACATCCACTGCAGGTCGCGCTGCGGCTCGACCCGCGCCAGCTGCATGGGCACGATCTGGCGCACTTCGTCGCGCCAGGCATCGAACAGATGGCCGCTGTAGTAATAGCCCAGCGCCGACTTTTCCTCGGTCAGTTTCTTGTGCAGGTCCCAGGGCGCGACCTTGGCCAGTTCGCCGGCCACCACGTCGCTGCTGTCGTCGCCGAACAGGGACGACTGGTTGGCGCTGCGCGCGGCCTGCTCGGCCGCTTCCATCGCGGTGGGCACCGACGCCAGCATGGCAGCGCGGTTCGGCTCGATGGTGTCGAATGCCCCCGCTTTGATCAGGGCTTCGATGGTGCGGCGGTTGACGGCCTGCTTGCCGACGCGGCGGCAGAAGTCGAACAGGTTCTGGAACGGGCCGCCTTCCTTGCGCGCGCGCAGGATGTCTTCGACCGCGCCCTGCCCCGTGCCCTTCACGGCGCCCAGCCCATAGCGCATGGTGCGCGGCGGCTTGCCCTTTTCGGTGTACTTGTCGGCCACCGGCTCGAAGCGGAACCCCGAGAAATTGACGTCGGGCGGCAGGACTTCGACGCCGTTGTCCTGTGCATCGCGGCAGAAGATCTGGACCTTGTCCGTGTCGTCCATATCGGAGGACATGGTAGCGGCCAGGAATTCGGTCGGATGGTAGGCCTTGAGCCAGGCGGTCTGGTAGGAAATCAGCGCGTACGCGGCCGAGTGCGACTTGTTGAAGCCGTAGCCCGCGAATTTTTCCATCAGGTCGAACAGCTTGACCGCCAGGTCGGGATCGTGGCCCTTTTCCTTGGCGCCCTGTTCGAACAACTCGCGGTGCTTGGCCATTTCCTCGGGCTTTTTCTTGCCCATGGCGCGGCGCAGCAGGTCGGCGCCGCCCAGCGAATAGCCGCCGATGATCTGCGAGATCAGCATCACCTGTTCCTGGTAGACGATGACCCCGTAGGTGCTCTTGAGGGTCGCTTCCAGGTCGGAGTGGAAATAATCCACCGCGGCACGGCCGTGCTTGCGGTTGACGAAGTCGTCGACCATGCCGGATTCGAGCGGCCCCGGACGGTACAGGGCCAGCATGGCGATGATGTCTTCGAAGGTGTTGGGGCGCAGCTTCTTGAGCAGTTCCTTCATGCCGCGCGATTCCAGCTGGAACACCGCGGTGGTGTTCGCATCGCACAGAATCTTGTAGGCGGCCGGGTCGTCCAGGCTGAGCGCCATGACGTCGAAGTCGCGCTTGTCTTCGTTGAACTGGCGCACGTAGCGCACGGCCCAGTCCAGGATGGTCAGGTTGCGCAGGCCCAGGAAGTCGAACTTGACCAGGCCGGCCGCTTCGACGTCGTCTTTGTCGAACTGCGAGACCGCGCTGTTTTCCTGGCCCGGCTGGCAATACAGCGGGCAGAAGTCGGTGAGCTTGCCGGGCGCGATGAGCACGCCGCCGGCGTGCATGCCGATGTTGCGGGTCAGGCCTTCGAGCGGCTTGGCCAGGTCGACCAGCGCGCGTACTTCTTCTTCCTGTTCGTAACGGTCCTTGAAGGCGGGCTCGTCCTTCAGGGTGCGTTCAAGCGACCAGGGATCCATCGGGTTGAACGGGATCAGCTTGGACAGGCCATCGCAGAACATGTAGGGCATGTCCAGCACCCGGCCGGCGTCACGCACCACGGCCTTGGCGCCCAGCGTGCCGAAGGTGGCGATCTGGCTGACGGCGGCGCGGCCGTACTTTTCCTTGACGTAGTCAATGACGCGTTCGCGGTTGTCCTGGCAGAAGTCGATATCGAAGTCGGGCATGGAGACCCGCTCGGGATTCAGGAAGCGCTCGAACAGCAAGTCGTAGCGGATGGGGTCCAGGTCGGTAATGCCCAGCGCGTACGCCACCAGCGAGCCGGCGCCCGACCCCCGGCCAGGGCCGACCGGCACGCCGTTGTTCTTGCCCCAGTTGATGAAGTCCTGCACGATCAGGAAGTAGCCCGGAAAGCCCATCTGGATGATGGTTTTGCATTCCCATCGCAGGCGTTCGTAGTACTGCTCGCGCTTGGACTCGCGTTCGGCGGCGTCGGGGAACAGGAACTCCATGCGCTTTTGCAGGCCCTCTTCGGACAGCTGGACCAGGTAGTCGTCCAGCGTCACGCCGTCGGGCGTGGGGAAATCGGGCAGGCGCGGCTTGCCCAGCACCAGGCTGAGGTTGCAGCGCTTGGCGATTTCGAGCGTGTTCGCCAGCGCCGAGGGCACGTCGGCGAAGCGGCGGGCCATTTCCTCGGAACTGAGCAGGTACTGCTCTTTGGTGAAGCGCCGCACCCGCCGCGGGTTGGCCAGGATTTCGCCTTCGGCGATGCAGACCCGCGCCTCGTGCGCCTGGAATTCGTATTCGTCCAGGAACTGCACCGGGTGGGTGGCCACCACCGGCAGGCCGGCTTCGGCCGCCAGGCGCATGGCGGCCTGGGTGTAGGCTTCGTCGCCGTCCATGCCGACGCGCTGCAGTTCGATGTAGTAGCTGCCCGGGAACATCAGTGCCCATTGGCGCGCCAGCGCCAGCGCCGACACCGCGTTGCCGGCGTCCAGCGCCTGGCCGACGTCGCCGCCGCGCCCGCCCGACAGCACGATCAGGCCTTCCTGGCCCTGCAACCATTCACGGCGTATTTCCGCCCGCCCCTTGCCCTGGTTGGTCAGAAACGAGCGCGACAGCAATTCGCACAGGTTCAGGTAGCCCTGGTGGTTGCGCACCAGCAGCAGCACCCGGAAGGGCTTGGTCGGCTCTTCGTCGTTGGTCAACCAGACGTCGGCGCCGGCGATGGGCTTGATGCCCGCGCCACGCGCGCCCTTGTAGAACTTGATCAGGCCGAACAGGTTCGACAGATCGGTCAGGGCGACCGCGGGCTGGCCCAGCTTGGCCACACGCTTGATGAGGTCGGGGATGCGCACGATGCCGTCCACGACCGAGAACTCGGAATGGACGCGCAGGTGGACAAATGGGGACGGAGTTGTTACGGCTTCGGACATAGCGGGAATTGTACCCAGTCGAACGGTCCAAAAACGCGCCGCGGGCGATTCCGCCGCCGCCTGCCCGCCGCCCCTGTGTAACAATAGGCGATTGGACCTGACTCACCCGCCGCAGGACGAGATTTACGTATGAAATGGCTGATACCCGGGATCTGGCTTGCCGCCATCCTGTTTGCGCACTTCCGAGGCCGCGTCAAGCTGCCGCTGGGCCGGCAATTGCTGGACCATTCCGTGCTGCTCGCCCCCGTCAACGCCTTCATGGTGCTGGCTTCGCGGGTGCCGTCCACGCCCTACCTGACCACCAGCGAAATCGCCGAACTCAAGGTGCTGGACGACAATTGGGAAACGATCCGCGACGAGGCCGTGCAGATGGCCGAGCTGCGCCGCATCAAGGCGGCCGACAGCCACAACGACATCGGCTTCAATTCGTTCTTCAAGTATGGCTGGAAGCGCTTCTACCTGAAGTGGTATGACGCGCGCCACCCGTCTGCCGAAGAACTGTGCCCCAAGACGGTGGCGATCCTGAAGACGCTGCCCAAGGTCAAGGCAGCCATGTTCGCCGAGCTGCCGCCGGGCGGCCAGTTGAACCCGCACCGCGACCCGTTCGCGGGCTCGTTGCGCTATCACCTGGGCCTGGTCACACCCAACGACGACGGTTGCCACATCATCGTCGACGGCGAGCAGTACAGCTGGCGCGACGGCGAAAGCGTGGTCTTTGACGAAACCTACGTCCACGAAGCCTACAACCGCACCGACCAGAACCGCATCATCCTGTTCTGCGACGTCGAGCGTCCGCTGAAATGGGGCTGGGCCGAGGCCTTCAACCGCTGGTTCGGCCGGGTGGTGATGTCGGCCGCCAGCTCGCCCAACGATGGCGGCGACCAGACCGGCGCGATCAACAAACTGACCCACGCGCACTGGGTCATCGACCAGAAGCGCAAGGCCTTCAAGGCCTGGAACCGCACGGTATACAAGGCCACCAAGTACGGCCTGATTGTCCTGGTGATTGCGGGCTTCATCGCGCTGTAGCGCACCACGGCGGGCCGCCCGGCCCGCCGCCCCCTTTCTTTCCTACCCCGCGTCGCGGTCCGGCAGCGTCAGCAAGCCGGTGTGGTAGTCATAGCCGTAGATCTCGCCGTAGCGGCCCCATTCCACCGCGATCTTCAAGATCCGTTCGGCTTCGTCGGGTTTCAGGAATTCCTCCAGGGAGTCCAGGAAATTCTTTTCCGGCAACGCGCCGGCCGGTTCCTGTTCGAGGCTGTGACGGATGTGCGCAGCCAGCGGCACGTGCGCCAGCAACTGGCGCCCGAAGATGATCTGCTTTTGCCCCTGGTCGGCGTGCACATAGCGCTGGCCCAGCGGCGTCAGGAAGATGTCGCCCTTGTCGATCTGCGCCAGTCCGAACAATCCCAGGGCTTCGCAAGCCGGCAGCAGGTCGTCGTCCGAAATCTCGGCTTCTTCGGCCAGCTTGGGCAGGTCGGCGCGGCCATTGAACGGCGCCTCGGCCAGCACATCCAGCACGCCCTCCATGCGCTCGACCTCGGTCTGCGGGAAGCGGTAGCCCAGGCCCTGCTGGCGCGGGGTCGGCACATCGTGGGCCGGGCGCTGGGTCATCAGCGCGTAGACCTCGTCGATCAGCGCCCGCACCTGCGGCGAATCGGCGTTGCGCGGCCGCGGCAGGCCGATCTGGACCTGGCTGCGGATGCGGCCCGGGTCGCTGGAAAAAATGATGATGCGGTCGGCCATCATGACCGCTTCCTCGATGTTGTGCGACACGATCAGGATGCCCTTGGTCGAGATGCGGCTTTCGTCCCAGAGCTCAAGCATGTCGTCGCGCAGGGTTTCGCCGGTCAGCACGTCCAGCGCGGAGAAAGCCTCGTCCATCAACAGCACGTCGGGGTTCATGACCAGCGCGCGGGCGATGCCGACGCGCTGGCGCATGCCGCCGGACAGTTCGCGCGGCAAGGCGCCGCCAAACCCGCCCAGGCCCATCAGGTCGAGCACGGCGTCGGCGCGCTTGGCGCGCTCGGCCGGCGCCACGCCCTGGGCTTCCAGCCCCAGTTCGACGTTCTGCTGCGCGGTCAGCCAGGGGAACAACGCGAACGACTGGAACACCATGGCGATGCCCGACGCGGGGCCGTATACCGGCTGGCCGCGATAGGTGACGGTGCCCTGGTCGGCGTTGACCAGCCCCGCCATGATGCGCAGCAGCGTGGACTTTCCGGAGCCGGACTTGCCCAGCAGGGCGACGATCTCGCCTTCGTGCAGGATGAAGTCCACGTGTTCCAGCACGTTGCGGGCGGTGCCATCGGCGGCCCGGAACGATTTGCCCACGTCGTGCAGTTCGATCAGAAGATTGGGATTCATGAGGGCTCCTACCGGCCGCGGTCTTCGGCCAGCAAATACAGTTTTCGCCAGAAGAACCGGTTCAGCAGCATGACGAAGATGCTCATGACCCCGATGCCAAGCGCGATGCGGTGGAAATCGCCCTGCTCGGTCATCTGCTTGATGTAGCTGCCCAGGCCGTCGGCCACCAGCGAGGTGTTGCCCCAGGACACGTACTCGGCCACGATGCTGGCGTTCCAGGAGCCGCCGCTGGCGGTAATGGCCCCCGTGATGAAGCTGGGGAACACGGCCGGCAGGTATACCCGGCGCCACAGCAGCCAACCTTTCAGGCCCAGATTGCCGGCCGCCAGGCGCAGCTCGTTGGGGATCGTCGACGCCCCCGCCACGACGTTGAACAGGATGTACCACTGGGTGCCGAAGATGATCAGCGGGCTGAGCCAGATATTAGGGCTCAGTTTCAACGCCACCATCACGAACACCACGGCCGGAAACAGCAGGTTGACCGGGAACGCCGCCAGGAACTGCGCCACCGCCTGCACCCGCTGCGAATACTTGGGCCGCAGGCCGATCCAGACGGCGATGGGCACCCAGATCAGGGATGCCAGGCCGATCAGCACCATCACCCGCACCAGGGTGATGCCGCCCAGCCCCACCACGTGCAGCACTTCGGCCCAGCCCACTTCCGCGTGCACGAAGACCACCAGTTTGTAGGTCGCCAGCAGCGCGCCCGCGGCCAGCAGCGCATCCCAGATCCGGGTCCAGCGCGGGTCCGGCGCCTTGGCGCGGGCCCGGATCGAGGTACCGTCATAGGACACGCTGAACCAGCCCAGCGCGCGCCGCATGCGGGCCCAGAACTGATTGGACAGGGCTTGCATCCAGCGGCTGCGGCGAGTCCAGTTCAGCAGCCAGGACTGCTGGGCGACGTCGGCCTGCGACTCCTCGAAGCGGAACTTGTCGGCCCAGGCCAGCAGCGGCCGGAAGAACAACTGGTCGTACAGCAGGATGCCGGCCATCATGGCGCCGATAGCCCAGGCGATGGCGCGGCCGTTCTCGGCATCGATGGCCACGGCGATGTACGAGCCGATGCCGGGCAGCTTGATGTCCTGTCCGGCCACCGAAATGGCTTCGGCCGCCACCAGGAAGAACCAGCCGCCGGACATGGACATCATCATGTTCCAGAGCAGGCCCGGGGTGGCGTAAGGCAGCTCCAGCCGCCAGAAACGCTGCCAGCCCGACAGCCGGAACACCCGCGCCGCCTCGTTGAGTTCGGCCGGCACGGTGCGCATGGACTGGTACAGGCTGAACGCCATGTTCCAGGCCTGGGACGTGAAAATGGCGAAGATCGCCGCGCATTCCACCCCCAGCAGATTGCCGGGGAACAGCGCGATGAACGGGGCGATGGCGATGGCCTGGAACCCCAGGATAGGCACCGATTGCAGGATGTCCAGCATCGGGATCATCGCTTTTTCGGCCGTGCGGTACTTGGCGGCGATGGCCGCGAAGATAAAGCTGAACAGCAGCGAAAAGGCCAGCGCCGTGAACATGCGCAGGATGGTGCGCAAGAGGTAATACGGCAGGTAGATCGGATCCAGGGAGATCGGCAGCTCTTCGCCGACGGCGAAGGGGCGGCTCATCTGCGAGGCGCCGTAGGCCATGGCGGCCAGCACCACCAGGACCAGGGGCAAGAGCGCCCAATCCCAGCGGTTGGGCGAGGAGCGGGACGACGAGGACGGGCGGGTCCGGGTGCTGAAAAGCTCGAACATGTCGGCAATGCTCCTGGGAGCGGCGGGGAAAGGCCCGCGCATTGAAGCATAACCAGATGACGCGTCTCTGAACGGAAAACGACTGAAATCTGTCTGTAATACGGGACAGCTCGCGCCGTCCCGCCATCAGCGTTGCAGGGACTCCCAGCTTTTCATCAGCCGCTTGACCGACACCGGCATGGGCGTGCGCAATTCCTGCGCAAACAGTGCCACCCGCAGCTCTTCGAGCAGCCAGCGGAACTCGTCCAGGCGCGGGTCGGGCGCCCCCTTGAGGGCCGCACGGGCCCGCTGGTACTGCGTGAGCAGCGGCGCCATTTCGGCCACCAGCTTGGCATCCCGCCCCGGATCGGCGCGCAGCTTGTCGATGCGCGCCACCGCCGCCTTCAGGTAGCGCGGGTAATGGGACAGCTGGGCATAGGGGGTGTCGCGGATGAACCACTTGGGCATCAGCGCCCCCAGCTGCTGCTGCAGGTCGGCGTAGGCGGCGGCGTGCGGCTTGGCCTGCGGCAGCTTGCGCTGCAGGGCTGCGTATTCCGTCAACACCGTGCCGGCCAGGCGGGCAACTTCCTGCGCCAGCAGGCCCAGCCGGCCCTTGCCTTCGGTGCGGCGAGCCTCGAACTGCTGCTCGTTGACCGGCCAGGGCTCGGCCAGGCAGGCCTGGCCCAGGGCGCAGTCGATGATCTGGTCGCGCAGCTCTTCCTGCGTGCCCAGCGTCATGTAGAGCATGCTGATCCTGGTCAGGTCGGCCAGGTTCTTTTCCAGGAACTTGACCTGCTCGCGCAGACCCAGCCGGAACAGCTTGAGCAGACCGGCCCGGTGGGCCTTGCGGGCCTCGTCGGGGTCGTCGAACACGTCCAGGTCACAATGCGCGCCCCGGTCCACCAGCGCCGGGTAGCCGATGACCGACTGGCCGCGGCGCTTGATCTCGAGGATTTCCGGCAGCGGGCCAAACGACCAGGAGGTCAGGTTTTCATGCGCCAGCGCCTGCGCCACCTGGGTGTCGCTGGCCGCCAGCTGCTGGAAGGTAGCCTGGGCCTGCTTGCCGAACTCGGCGCGCAATTGAGCCAGGTTACGCCCGGCGGACAGCATGCGGCCATGCTCGTCGACCACCCGGAAGTTCATGAACAGGTGGGCAGGCAGGGTTTCGAGCTTGAAATCGGCCACGGCCGGGCGCACCTGCACCTGGTCCCACATGTCGGCGATCAGGGCGTCGACCAGGCCCATCTGGGGATCGGCCATGCGCTCGAACCAGCGGTCGTAGAAGCCGGCGGCGTAATCGGGCAGCGGCACGCAGTGGCGGCGCAGCTTCTGCGGCAAGGACTTGAGCAGCAGATGCGCCTTTTCCTTGAGCATGCCGGGCACCAGCCATTCGCAGCGCGCCGGATCGATCTGGTTCAGGGCGAACAGCGGCACCGACAGCGTCACGCCGTCGCGCGGCGAACCGGGCTCGAAGTGGTAGTCCAGCGCCATCGAAACGCCCTGCCACTCGACCTTCTTGGGAAAGACGTCGGTGGTGACGCCGGCCGCTTCGTGCCGCATCAGCTCGTCGCGCGTCAGCAAGAGCTTGGCCGCGGCGGCCTTGTCCAGCCCGTTCACCCATTTTTCCAGGGTCGCGGTCTGCGAGATGTCGGCCGGCAACTGGCGGTCGTAGAAGGCGTAGATCAGCTCGTCGTCGACCAGGATGTCCGGGCGGCGGGTCTGGTGTTCGAGCTTTTCGATGCCGGCGATCAGCTTGCGGTTGTGGGCCACGAAGGCCAGGCGCGTGTCGATCTCGCCCGGCACCAGCGCCTGGCGGATGAACAGCTCGCGCGCCTCGCGCGGATGCACGCGGCCGTACTGGATGCGCCGGCCAGTGTAGATGGTCAACCCGTAGAGCGTGGCGCGTTCGTTGGCCACGACCTGGCCGGCCTTCTTTTCCCAGCGCGGGTCCGACCAGTTCTTGCGGATCAGGTGGGCGCCCACCTTTTCCAGCCAGACCGGATCAATCCGGGCCACGCAGCGCGCGTACAGCCGGGTGGTCTCGACCAGTTCGGCGGCGACGATCCAGCGGCCCGCCTTCTTGACCAGGCGCGAGCCGGGGTGGATGTGGAAGCGGATATCGCGAGCGCCCTGGTAATGGCCGCCCTCGTCGCTCTTGAAGCCGATATTGCCCAGCAGGCCCGACAGCAGCGCCAGGTGCAGCTGTTCGTAGGTGGCTTCGATCTGGTTGACGCGCCAGCCCTGCTCGCCCACCAGGGCGGCCAGCTGGGTGTGAACGTCGTGCCATTCGCGCAGGCGGATGGGCGACAGGAAATTCTGCCGCAACAGGCCCACCAGCTTGCGCTGGGAGGCCTTGTGCTGGACCTGCTCGCCGTACCAGCGCCACAGTTTCAGGAAGGAAATGAATTCGGACTTGTCGTCGGCGAACTTGGCATGGGCCGCTTCGGCCGCCTCGCGCTCCTGCATGGGGCGGTCGCGGGCGTCCTGCACCGACAGCGCCGAGGCGATGATCAACATTTCGGCCAGGCACTGCTGCTCGCGTGCGGCCAGGATCATGCGGCCGATGCGCGGGTCGACCGGCAGCTTGGCCAGTTCGTGGCCGGTCTCGGTCAGCACGAACGAGGCGCCCGTGCGGGTGGCATCGGCGTCGTCGTCGGCCGAGGCCAGTTCGATAGCGCCCAGTTCCTGCAGCAGGTGGTAGCCGTCGGCGATGGCGCGCCCGGGCGGCGCCTCGACGAAGGGGAACTGCTCGATGTCGTCGAGTTTCAGCGACTTCATCCGCAGGATGACCGAGGCCAGCGACGAACGCAGCACTTCGGGGTCGGTGAAGGCCGCGCGGCCGTTGAAGTCGGCCTCGTCGTAGAGCCGGATGCAAACGCCCGGGCCCACGCGGCCGCAACGGCCGGCGCGCTGATTGGCCGATGCCCGGCTGATGGGCTCGATGCGCAGCTGCTCGACCTTGTTGCGCCAGGAATAGCGCTTGATGCGGGCCAGGCCGCTGTCGACCACGAAGCGGATGCCGGGCACCGTCAGCGAGGTTTCGGCCACATTGGTGGCCAGCACGATGCGCCGCGCGTTGCCGCGCGGATGGAAGATCTGTTCCTGCTCGGCCTGCGACAGGCGCGCGTACAGCGGCAGCACTTCGGTGCCGGCCGGGTGGCGCTTGCGCAGCGCCTCGGCCGACTCGCGGATCTCGCGTTCGCCGGGCAGGAATACCAGCACGTCGCCCGGACCGTGCCGGGCGCATTCGTCCACGGCGTCGACGATGGCGTCGATCAGGTCGCGCTCTTCGTCGCCGGACATGCGTTCGCGGTCGCGGCCGGGCTTGGCGGGGGCCTCGTCCTCGGCGGCTTCCTCGCGTACCGGCCGGTAGCGCAGTTCAACCGGATACAGGCGGCCCGACACCTCGATGACCGGCGCGGGCTTGTCTTCGGACGCCGCGAAATGGCGGGCGAAACGCTCGGCGTCGATGGTGGCCGACGTGATGATGATCTTCAGGTCCGGGCGCCGCGGCAGCAGCTGCTTAAGGTAGCCCAGCAGAAAATCGATGTTCAGGCTGCGCTCGTGCGCCTCGTCGATGATGATGGTGTCGTAGCGGCGCAATAGCGGATCGCGCTGCGACTCCGCCAGCAGGATGCCGTCGGTCATCAGCTTGATGGATGCGTTGGGGCCGGTGCGGTCGCTGAACCGCACCTGATAGCCCACCACCTCGCCCATCGGCGTATTCAGTTCCTCGGCGATGCGCTTGGCCACCGAGGTGGCGGCCAGCCGCCGCGGCTGGGTATGGCCGATCATCTTCTGGCGGCCGCGGCCCAGTTCCAGGCAGATCTTGGGCAGCTGGGTGGTCTTGCCGGAGCCGGTTTCGCCGCTGACGATCACGACCTGATGGCTGGCGATGGCGCGCGCGATCTCCTGGCGCCGCGCGCTGACGGGCAGGTCTTCGGGGTAGGTGACGGCGGGAATGGGCCGCTCGGGGCGGGGCGCCCGGCGCTCGGCCTGGGCCACGCCGCTGGCCCGCGGTTTTCCGGGGGCACGGGTCGACCCGTCGGCTGCTTCGGGCGGCCGCGGGCGGGAAGATTCTGGCATGTACGATTTGTCCGGTTAGGTTCCTATTATATAAACGCCGCGCGGCCATATAATTTCGCCACGCCGCCCTTGCGACGGCGCGTTGACGCGGCGCCTCGCCGCGTTGTTGCCACTCTCAGGAATTGCCCCACCCATCATGCCCGACCTGGAACCAGACACCGTCTCCGCCCTTGAAGCCCCAGAATTCGCCCCTGCCCAGTTCGTCCGATGGTTCCGAGATGTGGCGCCCTATGTGCACGCGTTCCGAGGCAAGACCTTCGTGGTGGCGTTTGGCGGTGAATTGGTGCAGGCGGGCGCGCTGAATGCGCTGGTCCAGGATCTGTCGCTGCTGTCCTCGCTGGGCATCCGGCTGGTGCTGGTGCACGGCTCGCGCCCCCAGGTCAACGAACAGCTGCGCCTGAAGGGCTTTACCCAGCAATTCGACCGCGGCCTGGCGCCCACCGACGCGGCCGCGCTGGAATGCGCCAAGGAAGCCGCCGGCGAGATCCGCCTGGACATCGAGGCCGCCTTCAGCCAGGGCCTGCCCAATACGCCGATGTCGCACGCGCACATCCGCGTCATTTCGGGCAATTTCGTCACCGCGCGCCCCACCGGCGTGCTCGACGGCGTGGACTACAAGCACACCGGCCAGGTCCGCAAGATCGACGTCGACGCGCTGAAATTCGCCATCGAAAAGGGTTCGTCGGTCGTGCTGCTGTCGCCCCTGGGCTTCTCGCCCACCGGCGACGCCTTCAACCTGGCCATGGAAGACCTGGCCACCAGCGTGGCCGTGGCGCTGCGCGCTGAAAAGCTGATCTTCCTGTCCAGCGGCCAGGGCGTGCTGAACGAAGACGGCACCGTGGACACCGAACTGGCTCGCGTCGACGCCGACGGCCTGCTGGCCGCCGGTTCGCTGGACGAGGAAACCGGCGCCTACCTGCAATACGCGTCGCTGGCGGTCAAGCGCGGCGTGGCGCGCGCCCACCTGGTGCCGTTCGCGCTGGACGGCAGCGTGCTGCTCGAAATCTTCACCCACGACGGCGTGGGCACCATGGTGGTGGAAGACACGCTGGACGACCTGCGCCCGGCCACCATCGACGACGTCGGCGCCATCCTGAGCCTGATCGAGCCCCTGGAGGCCGACGGCACGCTGGTGCCGCGCCCGCGCAGCGTGGTCGAACGCGACGTGGAAAACTTCACCGTGCTCGAGCACGACGGCGTGATCTACGGCTGCGCGGCCCTGCATACCTTCGCCGACGAGCAGATGGCCGAAATGGCCTGCCTGATCGTGCACCCCGAATGGCAGGGCTCGGGCGAAGGCGAGATCCTGCTGCGCCATATGGAATCGCGCGCCCGTGCCACCGGCGCCAAACGGCTGTTCGTGCTGACCACGCGCACCTCGCACTGGTTCATGAAGCGCGGTTTCGTGCAAGGCGGCATCACCGACCTGCCGCGCGAAAAGCAGAACCACTACAACCGCTCGCGCAACAGCCTGGTGTTCATCAAGAAGCTGTAACGCCCGGCGCTACCCGCAGGGTCCGAAGGGGCTTGGCGCCATCCGCGCGCCAAGCCCGCTAAAATGGCCCATTACTTATTCTTTCCGGCAGCGAACCATGGCCCGTACCGTCAACTGTGTGAAATTGAAGCGTGAAGCCGAAGGGCTGGATTTTCCGCCCTACCCCGGCGAACTTGGCACCCGCATCTGGCAAAGCATTTCCAAGGAAGCTTGGGAAGAGTGGAAGCAGGTGCAGACCCGCCTGGTCAACGAAAACCGCCTGAACCTGGCCGACGCCCGCGCCCGCAAGTACCTGCAGCAGCAAATGGAACGCTTCCTGTTCGAAGACGGCAGCGTCGAAGCCCAGGGCTACGTCCCGCCCTCGGCCTGATTGCCGCCATGCGGCACGCCTCGAAGCCCCTCGTTCACGAGGGGCTTCGCGCTTTTGCAGCCCGATTGGCCGCCCCGCCCGGCGCCGGCCTTAAGATTCGGCTATTGCTGGTCGTATTAAAACCGCCATGAAAGAAGAACCGAGTTCCGCCTTTGCCGCAGACTTGCCCCCGGCCATTCGCCGCGCGCTTGCGGTCGCTCCCGACCGCAAGCGCGGCACGTTGGACGATGTACGGCATGTCGTCATCCTGATGCAGGAGAACCGGTCCTTTGACCACTATTTCGGCGCGTTGCCGGGCGTGCGCGGCTTTGCCGACCCGCACCCGGCGCCCACCACTGCCGGCGACGTGTTGACACAGGCCGACGGCGGCCAGCAACTGCGGCCCTATGCGCTGCACGACGAATACGCCAGCCACACGCCGGTGGGCTACATCACGCCGCACACCTGGGATGATGCCCAGCGCGCCTGGAACGATGGCCGCATGGACCAATGGCTGGCCGCAAAGAGCCGCCTGGGGCTGGGCGCCTACCGCCCCGACGAAGTGCCGTTCCAGACCGCGCTGGCCAACGCCTTCACCCTGTGCGATGCCTACCACTGCGCGATGCACGCAGGCACCAATCCGAACCGGCTGTTCCTGTGGACCGGCACCAACGACCCGCTGGGCCGCGCTGGCGGCCCGGCGCTGGTCAATACCTTCGACCGCCTGGGCCCGGCCGATAGAGGGTATGGCTGGACCACGTATCCGGAGCGCCTGCAGGCCGCCGGCATCGACTGGCGCATCTACCAGGATATGGCGGACAACTTCCACGACAACCCGCTGGCCGGCTTTCGCCAGTACCGCCGCCAGCATGCCGGCGACGCCGCGCCCGCGCCGCTGCGTGACCGCGCCCTGTCCACCCATACCCTGGACGACCTGGCGCGCGACGTGGACCAGGGCACGCTGCCCCAGGTGTCGTGGATCATCGCGCCCACCGCAGATTCCGAGCATCCGGAAGTCTCGTCGCCACGCCAGGGCGGCGCCTATACCGAGCGGGTGCTCGAGATCCTGACGCGCAATCCCGCCGTCTGGAGCGGCTGCGTGTTCCTGGTCACCTACGACGAGAACGACTGCTTTTTCGACCACATGCCACCGCCCGCTCCCCCCGCGCGCGTCACGCACGACCTGGCGGGCAACCATGGCGGCGGTTTGTCCACGGTGGAACTGGACGGCGAATACCACGATGCCCGCCACGGACCCAGCGCCGGTACCCCGGATGACCCGCCGGCGCTGCACGGCCGCGGCTTCGGCATGGGCCCGCGCGTGCCCATGCTGGTGGTGTCCCCCTGGAGCCGGGGCGGTTGGGTCAATTCCCAGGTGTTCGACCACACCTCGGTGATCCGCTTCCTGGAAGCCCGCTTCGGGGTGGCCGAGCCCAACATCAGCGCCTGGCGCCGCGCCGTGGCCGGCGACCTGACGTCGGCCTTCGACTTCGCCGGCGACCGCGGCTGGCTGCACGCCGACAGCATCCGCCACGCCTGCGCGCTGCCCTATGCCCTGGAGGCCGTGGGCCGCATGACCGCCGATGGCGAGCATTACCGCCTGACTTTCCGCAACCCTGGCACGGCCGGCGCGGTGCTGCACGTGTACGACCGCCTGGCGTTGGCCCGCGCCCCGCGCCGCTACACGGTGGGCGCGGGTGCGCGGCTGGACGACGGCTGGCGGCTGCATGCGGATGGCGCCTACGACCTGTGGTTGCTGGGCCCCGACGGCTTTCACCGCCAATTCCGCGGCGATGCGCAAGACGCGGGCCTGCTCGAGACGCAATTGGTGCCGGTGACGTCCGGCGTGCGCCTGCGCCTGATCAACCACGGCGACACGCACCAGCCGGTGAAGATCGAATCGCATATGGGCGACGGCTGGCGCGCCATGGCGCACGTGCAGGCCGGCGGCGCGCTGGAATTGAAATACGCGGGCTGCGAGGGCTGGTACGACCTGGAGGTCAGCGCACAAGCCCTGCCCGCCTTCGGCCGCCGCCTGGCCGGACGCATCAATAGCGGAAAATCCGGCGTGCCCGATCCGCGGCTGTGTCAGGGCGCGGTGCTGCCGACGGCAGCCCAGGCCGCCGGCCGCTAAGGCTGCGGCCACCGCCGTCCATGCCAACCGGCGCCCCAAGAAAAAACCCCAAGACGCCGCGGCGCTCGGGGTTTTCTTTTGCCTGGACAGCGAACGGCGCGAAGCCGCCTGCGGATCAGGAATCCTGTGGGTCGTTCGGGGTGTCTTCTTCGCCGCGCGCCAGGCGCTCGGTGTTCTTCACGCCGGTGTGGCGCACGTCGGCGCCCTTGACCATGTAGATCACGCGCTCGGACATGTTCTTGGCATGGTCGCCGATGCGTTCCAGAGCACGCGCGATGAAGATCATGTCGATGGCGCGCGAAATGGTGCGCGGGTCTTCGATCATGTAGGTGATCAGGTGGCGCAGCGCGCCCTTCCATTCCTTGTCCACTTCCTTGTCGCTGCGCACCACGGCGGCGGCCAGGATGGGATCGAGGCGGGCAAAGGCATCCAGGGCCTGATGCAGCATGGTGCGCACATTGGAGGCCATGTGGCGCAGTTCGATCACCGGAATGTGCGGCATGTCGGCTTCGTGGATGCGGCGCGCCACGGTGGCCACTTTTTCGGCCTCGTCGCCCGAACGCTCCATGTCGGTCAGCATCTTGGACACGGCCATCAGCATGCGCAAGTCGATGGCGGTCGGCTGGTGACGGGCCAGGATGCGGCTGATGCTCTCGTCGATCTCCACTTCGTGGCGATTGACTTCCTTTTCGCGCTCGCGCACCTTTTCAACCAGCGTCAGATCGCCGCTGGCCAGCGCGTCGATGGCCTCCTGGATCATGGCTTCGACCACGCCGCCCATCTGCAAGAACTGCGACCGGACGTTTTCCAGATCAGCGTCGAACTGCTTGTTTGTATGCTCCGTCATCCGGGCTCCCTGCGTGGTTGATCTCATTGCATTGCCCCGATATGAAAGCGTTTCTCGAGATGGGCCTGCACAACCGGCAAGGTTATGACCCAAGTGTGACAGGATTATGAATCGCGGCTCCGCCCCCGGCAAGCGCGGGCGGAGCGCGCCGCCCGCACTCAGGCGCGGCGGTCCAGACGGCGGATGCCGCTTTGGGTGGCCAGCAGCGCCACGTCGGCACCGGCAATGGCGAACAGGCCAACGGTCACGACACCCGCCAGATTGTTGATACGGGCCTCCAGGCCCGGCGCGTCGGTGATCGACAGGCCGGCGACGTCCAGAATGATGTTGCCGTTATCGGTAACGAAACCTTCGCGCAAGCGCGGCTGGCCCCCCAGGGCGACCATGGCCCGGGCGACGGATTCACGCGCCATCGGGATGACTTCGATCGGCAGCGGGAACTTGCCCAGGACCTGCACCAGCTTGGATTCGTCGACGATGCAGACGAAGCGCTCGGCCACCGAGGCCACGATCTTTTCGCGCGTCTGCGCGCCGCCGCCGCCCTTGATCATGTGCAGGTTGGCGTCGATTTCGTCGGCGCCGTCCACATACAGGGGCATGGACGTCACGTCGTTCAGGTCCAGCACTTTCAGGCCATGGCCCGCCAGGCGCGCCGCGCTGCGCTCGGAACTGGCAACCGTGCCGCCGATACGGCCCTTGAAACGCGCCAGGCCGTCGATGAAGAGGTCGGCGGTGGAGCCGGTGCCCACGCCGATGATGACGTCCGGGCCGGCGACCTGTTCAACGAGTTCCAGGGCGGCGTCTGCGGCTTGCTGCTTGAGTTCTTGCTGGGTGAGCATGGCGGGGAAAATGCGGAAAAAAAGTGAGTGGAGCGGGGAAATTTAGCACGCGGCCGCCGCCGGCCAGGCCCGCGCCAGGATCGCCGCCACGTCGGCGCCCGCCGCCAGTTCGCCAAACACGCCGCCGCCCGCCCCCAGGCGGCTGCCGACAAAGCCCTGCGCCACCGCGGGCGGCGCGTGCTGGATCAACAGCGCCGCCTGCCACAGCCGCGCCAGGCCGCCAGCAATGCGGCGGGCCTGGAACTCGGCCTGGGCGGTGTCGGCCAGCAGCAAGCGCCAGGCCGCCAGCGCCGCGTCGAATTCACGATACTGGCCCAAGGCCGGCGCCAATTCGCTTTCCAGGGCCGGCAGCGCTTCCGGTTCGCGTTGCAGGGCCCGCAGCACGTCCAGCGCCATGACGTTGCCCGAGCCCTCCCAGATGGAGTTGACCGGCGTTTCGCGATACAGGCGCGGCATGGGTCCTTCGTCGACGTAGCCGTTGCCGCCCCAGACTTCCATGCATTCGGCCACCGCCGTGATCGCCCGCTTGCAGACCCAGAGTTTCGCGGCCGGCGTGCCCACCCGCACCAACGCGCGCGATGGCGCCTGGCCACGCTCGTCCACCGCCCGCGCCAGCCGCAGCGCCAGCGCCTGGGCGGCCTCGGATTCCAGCGCCAGATCGGCCAGCACGTTACGCATCAGTGGCTGCATCAACAGCGGCTTGCCAAAGGCCTGGCGGTGGCAGGCATGGTGCAGCGATTGCACCAGCGCCTGGCGCAACAACGCGGCGCTGCCCAGCACGCAATCAAGCCGGGTGGTGGCCGCCATTTCCAGCAGCACCGCCAGGCCACGCCCGGGCTCGCCCACCATCGCTCCCCAGGCCTCTTCGAATTCGACCTCGGCGCTGGCGTTGCTGAGATTGCCCAGCTTGTCCTTCAGGCGCCGGATGCGGATGGCGTTGCGCGGCCCGCCGGGAATCCAGCGCGGCACGAAAAAACAGCTGAGTCCTTCGCTGGTTTGCGCCAGCACCAGATGCGCATCGGCCTGCGGCACCGAAAAGAACCATTTATGTCCGACAATGCGGTAGGCGCAGCCCCGGCCCGCGGGGCCCAGCGGCTCGGCCCGCGTGGTAACGGCGCGCAGGTCGGAACCGCCCTGCTTCTCGGTCAGCCCCATGCCGATCAGGGCGCCGCGCTTGCCGGCAAGGGGGGCATCGGCGCCATCGAATTCGCGCGAATACAGCGCGGGCAACCAGTCGCCGCCGTAGTCGACCACGCCCGCCGGTTCGCGCTGCAACAGAGGCACCGCGGCAAAGGTCATGGTCGTGGGGCACAGCGTGCCCGCCTCCACCTGACCCTGCATCAGGTAGGCCGCTGCGCGCGCCACCTGTGCGCCGGGCACCGGCTGCACCCAGGCCCGGCTGTGCAGACCTCGCGCGACGATACCGCTCATCAGCAACTGCCACGCCGGATGGAATTGCACATGATCGATGCGATGGCCGCCGCGGTCGTAGGCCAACAAGCGCGGCGGACAGCGGTTGGCTTCGGCGCCCGCGGCCAGGGTCTGGGCGCGGCCCAGCCAGGCGCCATGCGCGGCCAGGTCGCCCGCCCAGGCGCCCGCGCCCTCCCGGGCCGCAGCCTCGCGCAAGGCGGGATCGGTTTCGTACAGGCAATAGTCTTCCAGGGGCGGAACCTGGTTGAAGACGGTATGAGTCACGAACGAAGTCATGCTGGCTCCCGGCTATACGTTGATGCGCCACGCGCGGCCACGCACGTCCTGCCGCCCGCCTGCCCGGCGGCCTCGCTACCTGGCGATGGGCGCCACCCGCTGCCAGGGCCGCAAGGCCTCGACCTGGGCGGCCAGTTCCAGCAACCAGGCCTCGCTGCCCAGCGGGCCCATGACCTGGATGCCGATGGGCAGGCCGTCGGCCGACAGGCCGAACGGAATGGAAATCGCCGGCATGCCGGTCAGGTTGGCCAGCGGTGCAAACGGCGAATAGCCAATCACGCCCTTTTTGCCCAGGCGGTACGCCAGGTAGTCGGCGTTGTCCATGGCGTAGCGGCCGATGGGCGCGGGCAGCTGCGCCAATACCGGCGACAGGAACAAGTCATGGCCTTGCGTGCCGTCGCGATGCAGAAAGCGCCCGATGCGGCGCGTGATCTCGTGGCAGCTGTCGACGCAGGCGACGTACTGCGCCCCGGAGATGGCGCGCGCGTATTCGCGCGCGCCCAGCGTGGTCGGTTGCAGTTCGTCGGCGGCCAGCCGGTGGTTGCGCGCACCGACAAAACTGTCGATGGCATTGGCCGCCGCGCTGGCGATCAAGGGCAACATGGGCGACAGCACTTCTTCCGAGCCGACCGGCGGCGCGGCCGAGATCAATTCGTGCCCGAGCCCGGCGAAGAAACCCGCGGCCGCTTCGACAGCGGCGGCGACTTCGGGGTCGATAGCCGCCCCCTCGTAGGTGGTGCTGATGTACGCAATGCGGCGGCGCGGCGCGGATTGCGGATCGGCGCCGACCCGCGAGACGATGTCCAGATAGGTCTCCTGCGGCTTGGCCGGCGCGGCGTAGGGCGCCCCCACGTCGGCGCCGGCGCTGATATCGAGCGACGCGGCGCAATCGCGCACCGACAGGGTCATCATGTGCTCGGTGGCCAGGCCGCCCCAGCCTTCGCCCTTGAGCGGGCCCAGCGGCATCATGCCGCGCGATGGCTTCAGGCCCAGCACGCCGCAGCACGAAGCGGGAATACGGATCGAACCGCCGCCGTCGCTGCCGTGCGCGATGCGCACCATGCCGCTGGCCAGCGCGGCCCCTGCGCCGCCGCTGGAACCGCCCGCGCTATGGCCGGCCTTCCAGGGGTTTTGGGTGGGGGCCCCGTAAACGGGGGATTCGCTGGTGGGGCTCAGGCCGAGTTCGGCACTGGTGCTGCGGCCAAATGGGATCAGGCCCGCGCGGCGGTAACGCTTGACGATTTCGGCGTCGACCGTCCAGTCGACCTTGCCATACAGCACCGAGCCCATGGCGCTGGGCAATCCCAGCGCCGCCGTGCCCAGGTCCTTGAGCAGCGTGGGCACGCCCAGGAAAGGACGCTGGCGCAGCAGCGCCAGACGCTGTGCGGACGTCAGGCCTGCCAGCTCGTCGTCGAGTTTTGCGGCCAGGTCCAGGCCCACTTCGGCCTGCACACCGCAGGCGGCATTGATCGAGGGATTGCGCGCCGCTACCCGCTCCACGGCTTGCTGCATCGCGGCGAGCGCGGTCGTGGCTCCCTGGGCGATATCGGCGCCCAGCGCCATCGCGTCGAAGGAAGAGGAATCAAGTCGGTCAGCGGTGCTCATGCTTACGATGCTCCAGATATCGACGGCGAAATGCCGCAACTATGAGGATATCGACAGACCGCCCCCGTCACAAGCGCAGGCCGGACCAGGACCGGCGCAAAGACCCGGCGGCGGATCAGCCCGCAGGCCGGCCAGCGTCGGGCGGCGGCGTCTCGTCGGCGACCTCGGCGTCGCCATCCGCGTCGGTCTGCAGGCCGTCGCTGCCCAGCAGGCGCGCGGCCTCGGCGTCGGGCAAGGCCTCGACGCTCTTGAGGTTGCGCAGCATGGCGCGGGTGCGCACCTCGGTCTGACCGATCTTGCTGCTGGCCGTATCCAGCGTCTTCTTGACGCCGGCCAGCGCGTCGCCGAACTTGCCGAACTCGGTCTTGACCGCGCGCAGCACCTGCCAGACTTCGGACGAGCGCTGCTCGATGGCCAGTGTGCGAAAACCCATCTGCAGGCTGTTGAGCAGCGCCGCCAGGTTGCTGGGCCCCGCCACATTGATGCGCAGATCGTGCAGGCGGTCCAGCAGACCCGGCCGCCGCAGCACTTCGGCATACAGGCTTTCGGTGGGCAGGAACATGATGGCGAAGTCGGTGGTGTGCGGCGGCGCCACGTATTTGGACGCGATCTGCCGCGCCTGCACCTCCACCGCCTTGCCCAGCGCGGCGCCTGCCGCCTTGACGCCTTCGACGTCCGCCGCTTCCTGGGCATCCATCAGGCGTTCGTATTCTTCCTTGGGAAACTTGGCATCGATCGGCAGCCAGACCGGCGTGCCGCCATCCCCGCGCCCCGGCAGGCGAATGGCGAATTCGACCGCCGCGTCGCTGCCCGGCACCGGCTTGACGTTGCTGGCGTACTGCTCCGGCGTCATGTTGTCTTCGATCAGCCGCGCCAACTGCACTTCGCCCCAGGTGCCACGCGACTTGACGTTGGTCAGCACCCGCTTCAAGTCGCCCACGCCGGCGGCCAGCGCCTGCATTTCGCCCAGGCCCTTGTGCACGGCTTCCAGGCGGTCGGATACCTGCTTGAACGACTCGCCCAAGCGCTGCTCCAGCGTGGCGTGGAGCTTTTCGTCGACGGTGCGCCGCATGTCGTCCAGCTTGGCACTGTTGTCGGTCTGCAACGCCTGCAGGCGCTGGTCCACCGTCGTGCGCACTTCCATCAGGCGGCGCTCGTTGATCTGGATCAGCCCCTGCAACTGTTCGCTGAAGCCCGCGGCGAAGCGGCCCAACGATTCGGCGGACTCGGCGCGGGCCGCCTGGGCGTCGCGGGTCAGCGCGGCGCGCAGGTCGCCGTGGGATTGCGCCAGCTCCTGGCGCACGGCACGGGTCGAATCCGAGAATTCGGCACGCAGGCCGCGTTGGCCTTCGCCGATATCGGCCCGCAAGGCCCGTTCGGTGCGCTCCAGCCCTTCCAGCAACGCATCCAGCCGGCCGTCGTGGCTTGGACGCGACAGCCGCACCATCACTACGGCGATCAGGGCCGCCAGGCAGGCCAGCACCGCGCCACCGGCGGCAATCCAAAGCAGAACGTCATTCGACAAGGTAAACCCCCACACCGCGCCCATGGCGGCTGCAATTATAGGGCCGCATCCCCGCTGCTGTAGCTATCCGAAACGACTTCAACTTACTGATGCAAGACCAAGAGCAAGCAAGGGCATTAAACTGTTAACAACATATATAAAAACCTTAAAAATAGTTGAATACCGCTGATCTCCCTCCAACCTGTTCGCCCGCCGTCGGCTTCGGATCCGTCTTCGGCCCATTGAATCTCAATGACGAAACGCCCGTGGCCGTCGGCGGCGATCGCCACATCTTTCAGCACCCGCATGCACCGTCCCTGCTCGTCAAGGTAATGGACATGCAGGCGCGCGCCGTCTATCTGGAAGCGCGGCCCTTCAAGCGGTGGTACAAGCAATACCAGCGCGAAAGCGCCTACCGTGTCTATCTGAACGAAATCACCGAGTACGTCACCACCACCACGCGCCCGTCCGGCGTCTGGCAGGTCCCCATGGCGCGCATTGTGGGCGTGGCGCAGACGACGCTGGGCCTGGGCCTGCTGGTCGAGAAGATCACCGACGCCGCGGGCAACATCGCGCCCACCGTGGCCGACCTGGCGCGCCAGGGCAAGATGGACGCCAACCTGTCCGCCCAACTGGACGAATTCGTCGAAGATCTGGCCGATGCCCACGTCGTGCTGCATGACCTGTCGGCCAGCAACATCGCCTGCGGCCAGAACGCGGACGGCAAGACGGGCCTGTTCCTGATCGATGGTTTCGGCGTGCTCCCGCTGGTGCCGGTCTACGCCTGGAGCAAGCGGCTCAACCGCAAGCGCATCCAGCGTAAATACATCGAGATGCGCGCCGCCATGGCGCGCCGCGCCCGCGAGGCGGCCCTGAAGGCCAGCCAAAGCGGCGCCGACGCGCAGGCCTGACCCTGTCCGAAATGCGGCAGGCGGCGCGACCGCCCGCCCTGCCCCTGATGCTCAAGGCGGCGGTTGCAGCACCGCCCCCTGCAGGTCGACCCATTGATAGTCACGCCCCGCCACCTGCCCGCGACGCAGCGGATTGCGGGTGCAATAGGCCGCGTAGGCCGGGTCGACATAGCGGTATTCCAGGTGCTCGTCGCGTCCGGGCGGAATGCCCAGGCGGGTGGTGCTGATCAGCGTCTGCGGCGCTTCGCCCACGTCTTGCACGAACAGCGCCTGCGGATCGAACCGGCGGGCATCCCAATCCGGCACTTTCAGGCCCAGCGCGCGGCACAGCAGAGTCTGGCCCGCGCACAGCCTGGAAAGCGGCCGGGGCTGCCCCTGGGCATCGGGGTTCAGTTGCTGCATGCGCGCCAAGGCGTCGGGGCCGGACAGCGCGTCGGTCCAGGGGTAGGCCGACTTGATCAGCACGGCGTTGCCGGGCCCGGCGGCACTGAAATTGAGCGAATCGCCGCCGCGGGCGTAATACATGTAGACCACGCCGCCGTCCATGAACAGGGCGCGGCGCTTGTGGGTATAGCCCAGCGACGCGTGGCTGCCCTTTTCTTCCAGGTAGTAGGCTTCGGTTTCGATGATACGGGCCGACAGCCACAGGCCGTCCACGCGATGGCGTATGACCTTGCCCAGCAACTCGCGCGCGAGCACGCGGGCGTCACGATTGAAAAAGGCATCGGGCAGCGCGTTGCCCGCGCGGCGCGATGCCTGATGGGCCCGGGTGGCCACGCGGTCAGGCGAAACGTTCGCCGTAGCGCTTTTCGCTGAAGCCGACACCCACCTCGCCATCGGGGGTGACGGTGACGGGCCGGCGCACCAGCGCGGGGAATTCAGCGATCAGCTGGGTCCATTGCGCATCGGTGGCAGGCGTCTTGCGGTCGTCGGGCAGATTGCGCCAGGTCATGGAAGCGCGATTGACCAGCTTTTCCCAGCCGCCGACCTTGCCCGACCAGGCCTTCAGGGTGGCGGCCGCCACGGGATGGTCGCGATAGTCGATGAACTGGTGGTCGACGCCGTGTTCGGTCAGCCAGTCGCGCGCCTTGACGCAGGTGCTGCACTTGGTCAGGCCATACAGAGTGGTTTGCTTCATTTGGGTTCGGACTCCTTGCGCCATTGCATGCGGTTGGCCAGGATCACGCAGGTGCCCACCGCCAGGATGAACAACGTGGCCAGCGCATTGATCTCGGGTTTCAGCCCCAGCCGCACGCGGGAGAAGACCTCCATGGGCAGGGTGCTGGAACTGGGGCCGGACAGGAAAGACGCCAGCACGACGTCGTCCAGCGACAGGGTGAAGGACAGCAGCCAGGCCGATGCCAGCGCCGGCGCGATCAGCGGCAGCGTGATCTTGAAGAACACGACGATGGGCGTGGCGCCCAGGTCCAGCGCGGCTTCTTCCAACGAGCGGTCCAGGTCGCGGATGCGGGTCTGGATCACCACGGCCACGAAGGCCATGCACAGGGTCACGTGGCCGACCCAGATCGTGAAGATGCCGTTTTCGGCCGGCCAGCCCAGGTGGCCGCGCAATTCCACGAACATCAGCAGCAGCGAGATGCCCAGCACGACCTCCGGAATGACCAGCGGTGCGCTGAGCATGCCGACGTACAGCGCAAAACCGCGGAACCGCCCCATGCGGCCCAGCACATAGCCAGCCCAGGTACCGATGATGACGGCGGCCGTGGCGGTCATGGCGGCAATGCGGAACGACAGCCAGGCCGCGCGCAGCAGCGCGTCGTCGTTGAACAGCGAGTGATACCAGCGGAACGAAAAGCCGGTCCAGGACGTGACGGCCGGCGACTCGTTGAACGAGAACACCATCAGGCTGATGATGGGCACATACAGGAAGAAGTAGCCCAGCCCCAGCACAATGGCGCGCAAAGTCTTGTTGGGACCGTTCATTTGCGGCCTCCGGTCGCCAGTTCCTGCTGCTTGACCTGGTTGTATTGGAACAGCGCCAGCGGCACCAGCAGCAACAGCACCATCACGCAGGTCACCGCCGAGGCCATCGGCCAGTCGGTGTTGTTGAAGAACTCGTTCCACATGACCCGGCCCATCATCAGCGTATTGGCGCCGCCCAGCATTTCGGGGATGACGTATTCGCCCACCGCCGGAATGAACACCAGCATGGCGCCGGCGATGACACCCTGGCGCGACAGCGGCACGGTGATCTGCCAGAACGCCTGCCACGGCTTGGCGCCCAGGTCATAGGCGGCCTCCAGCAGGCGCAGGTCCATCTTCACGAGCGTGGCATACAGAGGCAGGATGAAGAACGGCAGGTAGGCGTAGACCATGCCGATATACACCGCCAGGTCGGTTCGATAGATTTCGAGCGGACTGGAGATGATGCCCAGCCATTGCAGGAAATTGTTGAGCAAGCCGTCGTTGCGCAGGATGCCGACCCAGGCATACACCCGCAAGAGCAGCGAGGTCCAGAACGGCAGGATCACGCCCAGCAGCAGCAGGTTGCGCACGCCGGGCGACGAACGCGCGATGTAATAGGCGATGGGATAGCCGATCAGCACGCAGGCAAGCGTGGTGATACCGGCGATCTTGACCGAGCTGAGGTAGGTGGCGAAATACAGGCTGTCGGTGAACAGCAGGATATAGCCGCGCAGGTGCAGGCTGAACTGCACCGCTTCGTCCTTGAATTCCGCCAGCGCCGTATACGGCGGAACGCCGAACTTGAGCTCGGCGAAGCTGATCTTGAACACCAGCAGGAACGGCACCAGCAGGAACAGCACCAGCCAGGCGAACGGCGGCACCACCGCCAGCGCCCGGCCCGACG
>NZ_JAELTJ010000806.1 GCF_016428805.1 Achromobacter sp. ASV32 | reverse complement strand
CCCAAACCCTCACCAACTCAATGCAAAAATCCGCCGCCGGCGCCATAGACATCGCCCACTCGTCTCTCAACCGCGTCGTCCCTCCCGATACACGCCAACGTGCCTACGACATATGCGTCGAGCTAGCAACCACTCGACCAATTCTCTTTGTACGTTTTCCCCCTCTCCCCTTCCTCCTTCATCACAAAACATCCGCAATTTTTCTTTTCATCATCACCACGACTAACATTTTTATTTCAGTCATTCCTATCCTCGCAGCTCATATTTAGCTTCCTCCCCCTCGTCCTCTTCACCATCTTCGCCCTGTCCACCGTCGCCTTTGCCGTCGGCGGCGCCATCCTGTTTGCGCTCTTCTGGATCGGCATCGCACTACTGGTTCTCATCCCGACGCTCTTCATC
>NZ_JAELTJ010000805.1 GCF_016428805.1 Achromobacter sp. ASV32 | reverse complement strand
CAATAGTGACAACACTGTTAGTGGGGACAATGCCGCGCAGTCTCAGGTTGGGGAACAGCTTGTCGGGGTCGGCACGGTTCTGGCCACCGCCAGTGTCGTGGCAGTCCAATCCCAGATGGTGACCGAGACCGTGGGGGAAAAAGGCAGCGCTGGTGCGAGCAGCCAAGATCTCGTCCTTGTCGCCCTTGAGGATGCCAAGGTTTAGCAGGCCCTCAATGGCAATCTTGTGGGCAAGAATGTGAGACTCGTCATAGTTGACACCACCCTTGAGGGTAGCGGTGGTTTCGTTCTTCATCTTGAGAACAATGCTGTAAATGTCGAGAGTCTCCTTGGTAAATTTGCCGTTGAGAGGGAATGTGCGAGTCTGTAAGACGAAAGGTTAATACACAATTCTAGTGC
>NZ_JAELTJ010000804.1 GCF_016428805.1 Achromobacter sp. ASV32 | reverse complement strand
CGTGGGCTCGGAGATGTGTATAAGAGACAGGTGGGAAAGCGGATTGCCGGCTCGCACGGCGCCCACGGCTCCTGCCGCAGGTGCTTTGCCCGGCGCGTCTCCGGACGCCACCCAGTGAACTTGACATCTCTCCGGCGCTGCTCGCAGCACCGGTTGCCGTTTTTCCGCGGCGGACGATAGTTATCTGGTTGATTCTGCCAGTAGTCATATGCTTGTCTCAAAGATTAAGCCATGCATGTCTAAGTATAAGCAATTATACAGCGAAACTGCGAATGGCTCATTATATAAGTTATCGTTTATTTGATAGTACCTTACTACTTGGATAACCGTGGTAATTCTAGAGCTAATACATGCTAAAAATCCCGACTTCGGAAGGGATGTATTTATTAGATTAAAAAC
>NZ_JAELTJ010000803.1 GCF_016428805.1 Achromobacter sp. ASV32 | reverse complement strand
CCTTCCGAGGGCAACATGGACACACACAGACCCCCGTCGGATTATGGCAAAAGGTCAACGCAGCATCTTTTTGAAAACATTTTTTGCTTCTTTCTTTTGTCATTTTTTCTTCTTTCAGCATGTTGTATCCCCATAGCCTCAGAAGCAAAGCTTTTCAGCAAGACTATCACAAAACCCAAATACCGAGCAGCAGAGAGGTCCAGCAGAGCAAAAAAAAAAACATGGCGTGTGTGTTGTTTTTCCTTCTATCGACCACCGAACCAAATCAAAAGAAAATCGAGGTCGTCGTAGCATGCAAGACCATAACATTCGTGACGGAGACATAAAATAAAAGAGATGAAGAGAGGAGATGGAGCAGCCCAGCGAGCTTTAAACCTGTATCGACTTGACAGGAAGCATT
>NZ_JAELTJ010000802.1 GCF_016428805.1 Achromobacter sp. ASV32 | reverse complement strand
GTTGCAGACTCGTCAATGGAAAGTGATGTAGGTGACAGCTCACCGGCAGAGTATCAAATTCTTTGCCCTTCTGTGGAGTCATGAAACTTGTGCCTCGCTTTCAGCTCCATCGCCCGACATCAACACCAGGCTGGGACTTCACTGCTGCAGCGACATCATCAATTGTATTCTGTCAAAGTCATTGGCACTGTGAGCAATACCCCCGCAAAGCGCGCCAAGAAGACACCAGCCCGCTGAAAGAAATGTTTGGAGTAGGCTGCACACGAGGGATGGCGATCACAACGCCAACATCCACTGTGTCAATCTCAGATGTGACCTCAGCGGTTCGAATAACAGCAAATCCCAGGCCCTGCCTCTCCCTCGGGGATCAACTTGTTGCAGCCGCCTAATAACAGTGTGC
>NZ_JAELTJ010000801.1 GCF_016428805.1 Achromobacter sp. ASV32 | reverse complement strand
CCCCCCCCCCCCCCCCCCCCCCCCCCCCCCCCCCCCCCCCCCCCCCCCCCCCCCCCCCCCCCCCCCCCCCCCCCCACAATCATCCGCCCACCCCCCACACCAACACAACCGCATCGTCGTCGGCAGCGTCAGATGTGTATAAGAGACAGCCCGCGGCATCCTGATCGCAACCGCCAACAGCCTGACCATGAGCGCAGCCACCACAGCCGTCAGCCTGCTGCTGGGCTTTGCCATCGCCTACGGGCTGGACCCTGTCTCTTATACACATCTCCGAGCCCACGAGACCTAATAACCGATCGCGTTTGGCGGGTTGGGCGTGGAAAGGGGGGGGGGGGGGGGGGGGGGGGGGGGGGGGGGGGGGGGGGGGGGGGGGGGGGGGGGGGGGGGGGGGGGGGGGGGG
>NZ_JAELTJ010000800.1 GCF_016428805.1 Achromobacter sp. ASV32 | reverse complement strand
GTATATGGTAGAGGAACTACGACTGCTAGAAGATGTTCGGCCGACCGATAAGACCACTCGGCCTGATTCACCAACCGATCGCTCCACATACCCCATCGCAGCTGCGGTAGGTTTCCACACTGCCACTCAGGCCCGATTTCTCCCGTCATACCTTTCAACTTCAGACGATAACAGCTGGCTCCAATATCACCAGCTGGAAAAGGGCGGTACCAATATTGAAGAAGTTTGACTTTCACGTAAACAGCACACCAGAGGTCTATTCTGGTACGTGGTAACCCCAAGATGTAATGGCGCAACTCGCCCATGATATCTCTACTTGTGCGGGGTGCAGATGCATGCATCCTCTCGCTCCTCTCAGTGGTAGCCCGCTCAACACAACTTGCGCCGAATAATGTATCAC
>NZ_JAELTJ010000799.1 GCF_016428805.1 Achromobacter sp. ASV32 | reverse complement strand
CTAGAGAATGGGGAAAAGGGGTTTGCAAGTCAGCTATCACGGCTTTGCAAAACATTGTGAGGGTAAGTCGGACGCTGAAATTACCTGTTTTTGGGACCAGTGATACCGACTTTTATGCCGGGATCAACTGTCATCGAAACATTTTTGAGTATTGGTGCTGCGTGCGGCGTCGATCTGTGATAGAATTACATTAAACAACTATTTGAAAGATCCGGAGCTCGTTGCAGCCTTCTCAAAACGAATCAAGGTGAAATTAAGCACTCACTTGTAACGTGCAGTAACATTCGAAAACTCAATGTCACCCTCGTGTGGCCATTTCGGCGGCAGTGTAATACCAGGTCGGCTCTCTTCCACCGGCGTCCGCTCGACAAACTCCCGCAAGCGAACCACAGCCGCCGAA
>NZ_JAELTJ010000798.1 GCF_016428805.1 Achromobacter sp. ASV32 | reverse complement strand
CCCCCCCCCCCCCCCCCCCCCCCCCCCCCCCCCCCCCCCCCCCCCCCCCCCCCCCCCCCCCCCCCCCCCCCCCCCTATTTTCATTCAGAAGACGTCATACGAGATCGGTTATTAGGTCTCGTGGGCTCGGAGATGTGTATAAGAGACAGGCCAACGAACAATGTCCGACGAAATCAAAGCTCCTCGCTCGAGCAAGGGCTCAATTTTTGTGCTCTTCTACATCAGCCTCATCCTCACCGGAATCCTAATTGCTGTCTCTTATACACATCTGACGCTGCCGACGACGATGCGGTTGTGTTTGTGTGGGTGGTGGGCGGGGGAGAGAGGAGGGGGGGGGGGGGGGGGGGGGGGGGGGGGGGGGGGGGGGGGGGGGGGGGGGGGGGGGGGGGGGGGGGGGGGG
>NZ_JAELTJ010000797.1 GCF_016428805.1 Achromobacter sp. ASV32 | reverse complement strand
ATGTGGTAGTCTTCTCCAATAATGCTTTTGAGGTGCTTGCCTGCTCGATAGAGGAATTCTATTCCACTAGCACCGGGACCGCCGGGGTTGACGAGGAGATTCTTGCTCGCTGTCTTCCCACGGATCCGAATCAGGGGTATCGTGAACGTGTAGTTGCCGGAGTTTACTGAATCAAAGTGATCCATTGGGACAGCTACGGAGCTGCACTCTAATTCGTCGCCGTCATTTTCGTCGCATAAATGCCATTGTATCCTTTCTCCGGCATACACACGGATCAATGAGTTGTTGTGACTGATCGTGGCTGGCTTCAGTATGACGTATGTAACTTGAAGCAAGAAACAGAGGGCGATTAGCAGAAGACTTTTATGCACGTTATCGCGGCGGCGGGCTGGTGTTTGCC
>NZ_JAELTJ010000081.1 GCF_016428805.1 Achromobacter sp. ASV32 | reverse complement strand
GGGCACGGTCAAACCATAGCCGCCGAGGCGGTCCATCTGGCTCTGGCCGCGTGAATTCCAACCCGCTGCCAACAACGCCTTTTTTTCCGCCACCAGCCAGTACTGGTTCGGGCGGGGTGTCCAGGTCAGGGCGTTCGGCGCGAGCTTTTCCAGATAGTCGATGGCTGGGTCGAAATTGCCAATGCCGTCGGGCGCGCCGGCCAGCCGCTTGGCCAGCATTGTCATCGCCACCATGCTGCCGTTGACGTCGTTGCTGGTGGCCATGGTGACCTTGCCGCGGTACTTCGGATCCCACATTTCCCGCCAGCTCTTTGGGGGCTGCGCAAAGGCCGTCTTGGCGTAGACGAGCGCCATGGAATCGTACATGGCCGGTAGCGCCCAGAAGCCCATTTCGCGGCCCAATGGCCCCAGGTCGGCGGCATTGGGGATGCGCTTGGGGTCCATCGGTGCGATCAGGTGCTCTGTCTGCGCCAGGCGTGCATTGGGCGGATCGAGAATGACGATGTCCACGCGCGGCGCCAGGCGTTGTGAGCGCAATACGGCCAAGGCGTTGCGCGAGTCCCGGACCGGGTAGTAGCTCACCTGTATGTCCGGATTCGCGGCTTCGAAGGGCCGGATGACCGTCTTCAGGTATTTTTCATCGAATCCGTCCACGCCATAGGCCATGACCGTTAGGTGGACCAGGCCGGCCGCGTGGGCCTGTCCGGCCGGCAGCGACGTCAGGCCAACGAGCGCAACAGCGATGGCCAGGCGAGCTTGGATTTTCTTCATGATGACGAGGCCTTTGCCGGGTTTCAGAGCAGATCGACAGGTGTGTTATTTGAAGACATCGTGGTTGACGCCAAACATGACCAGTTCGTGGTCGGTTTCCACGTCCAGCTTGCGCATCGCGGCGATCTTGTGGGTACTGACCGTCTTCACGCTACGGTTCATGATGCGTGCGATTTCCCCCACTGAGGTGCCGGACAGGAAATGCCGCAGCACCTCCAGTTCCTTCGGCGACAGCCGTGCAATCCGTGCCGAGGCGTCTTGCGCCTGCTCCGGATACGCGCTGGGCAGCGTCTGCGGCGTGCTGCGGTAGATCTGGTTCTTGTCCAGGGTATTCAGCGCAGTCAGGATCTCGGCCAGATCGCGGCTTTTGAACAGCACGCCGCTTACGCCTTCTTCGTACAGGCTGGCGACGATCACCGGCGAGGTGATCATCGTGTGGATCAGAATTCGGACCTGGGGAAAATTGCGACGCAGGTATTGGACCAGCGCCAGCCCGTCGCCGTAGCCGTCGTCGGACGGCATGTTGTAGTCGGTAATGATGATGTCGGGCGACAGCTCGCGGGTCTTGCGGATGAGCTCGGCGGCATTGGTGGCCTCGCCGATGATCTGGTAGCCGGCAACGCCTACCAGCACATTGCGTACGCCCAGGATCACGACTTGGTGATCATCGGCCAGCAGGATTCTTGTCATGATTTCGCTCCGTGTGTGATGCGCTTGGCGAGTGGACCTGTGGACTATCTCGGCGTGAACTTCCGGGCTATAGCTCCTTGAATTGTTCCGCCAACTGCGCCAGTGTGCTTTTGACGGCGTTTTCAAGCATGGGCGTCAGGCCTTCGTCGGCAATCTTCTGTTCCAGCACGCCGCAGAATCGGGCGATCTCTTCCGCGTTCACCACGACCAGCGATCCCCGCATCCGGTGCAGCGTCGCGACGGCCGCCTGCGCATTGTGCGTTGTCAGCGCCGCGCGCATCGAGGCGATGTCCTCGCGCATGGTGGTATTGAAGGCCGCCTGCAGATGGCCGTCATAGAAGCCCTTGGGCTTGTTGGGCGGCGGCGGACCGGCGAACTTGGCGCTGATGATCCGGGCGCAGGCCGTGCTCAGCGCGTCATGCAAGGTGCGCAGGTCCACGGGCTTGACCACCCATGCGTTCAGCCCGGCGGCAAAGCCCGCGTCCCGTTGCGTCTGCAGCGCGTCGGCCGTCAGGCCGATGATGGGGGCATTGGTGCTGCGCGCGCGCAGGGTGCGCACCAGTTCGTAGCCATCCATCAGCGGCATGTTCATATCCGTGATCAACACGTCGAATTCGTCGGCATTCCAGCGCGCCAGCGTCTCGACGCCATTGGTGCATAGGGTGACGTCACATCCCAGCTCTTCGAGCTGGCGAACCAGCAAGGCGCGATTGACGGGATTGTCCTCGGCCACCAGCACGCGCAGCCCCAGGCGGCGCAAGCCGGCGTCCGGCCGGTATTCGTGCGGGGGAGGCGCCTCGGCCGTGGCCGCTGCGGCGGGGGGCGCGTCGGCAGCCGTTGGCCGGCCGCGCTGTGCCAGGGCCACCGCCTCGACGATGCTTTGCCGGACATGACTCGTCACGTGGATCTCCGACAGGCTCCATTGGGGCGTGTCCGGACCATCCGGAATGCAGGAGACCCGGGCGCCATTCCACTCGATCGGCGGCAGGCGTTCCGGCAGCAGTTCGACCAGGATGCCGTCCTTGACGGGCTGGCCGCCAAGGAAGGGACGCGCGTTGGCGCCGGCCAATGTCAACCAGGCGCAGGTATCCTGCGTCAGGTCCGTGACCGGCGCGCGCACCCACACGGCGGGAGACGATGCAATCGCTGCGCTGCTGGTCCGACTTGCGGTCTCGGCCGAAACGCGCAGCGGCAATGTGAAAATGAATGTGCTGCCCCGGCCGGGGCTGCTGTCCAGGGTGATGCGGCCTTGCATCAATTCACTCAGGCTGTGGCAGATGTAGAGCCCCAACCCGGTGCCCGGCATTGCGTTCCCCGATGCGCCCTGCGCCTGGTAGAACGGTTGGAACAGCTGGGGTTGCTGCTCGGCGGCAATGCCCAGGCCGGTATCGGCGATGCGCCATTCCAGCGTGGCCTGGCCGTCGCTTTCCGACTTGAGGGTGAGGTCGACGCGAACCCATCCCGCCTCGGTGAATTTGATGGCGTTGCTGATGAGATTGTTCAGCACCTGCTTGATGCGCAGGGCGTCGCCGTGGGCGTAGACGGGCACGTCGGTAGCGATGGTCGAGAAGAACTGCAAGCCCTTGGCATCCGCGGTGGCGGCATAGGCCTGCAAGGTTTCCTCGGTAAGCGCGGCCGGATCCAGGCGGTGGTCCTTGAGCGT
Source organism: Achromobacter sp. ASV32 (assembly GCF_016428805.1). Classification (GTDB taxonomy): domain Bacteria; phylum Pseudomonadota; class Gammaproteobacteria; order Burkholderiales; family Burkholderiaceae_B; genus Achromobacter. The sequence continues at coordinate 23,944 of NZ_JAELTJ010000081.1, read as the reverse complement.
CATTTGCCGCGATTCGATCTTGGACACGTCCAGGATGTCGTTGATCACGTTCAGCAGTCCGGCCGATGAGCTCTGGATGGTGCGCAGGTAGCCGCGCTGCAGATTGGTCAACGGCGTCAGGCCCAGCAGCTCGACGGTGCCCAGGGTGCCATAGAGCGGCGTGCGTATCTCATGGCTCATGGTGGCCAGGAATACGGTCTTGCCCGCGTTGGCGTCGTCGGCGGCGCGCTTGGCCTGGGCCAGCGCCGCTTGCACCCGCTTGTGATCGCTGATGTCGCTGAACGTGGCCAGGACGACGTCTTCGCCCTGATAGGTGACGCGTGACGCGCTGAAGCTCAGGTACCTGCCACCGATCTCGATTTCGCCGGCGTCCGTGTCATGGCCCGGCGAAAAGGTGAGCTGCCTGACGATTTCAACGTCTCCCAACCAGGCATCGGCCAGGCTGTTCTTGGCGACGATCTGCCGGTCGCTGACCCGCAGCGCGCAGACGGCGACGCGGGCCGCTTCAATCACGGTGCGGTTGAAGGATTCGCTTTCCACCACGCGTTCATGGGTGGCCTGCGCTGGGCGCACGACCAGGTTGCGATGGCGCCGGTACAGGGTGACGCTGGCGCCCGTGCACAACAGGATCAGCGCCGCGAACGCAAGCAGTTGCCAGCGGCCGGCCTGGAAGAATTGGTCGTAAGGCACCAGATAGCTGGCGAACCAGCCGTCCTCGCACCAAGTGTCGATGTGCGCCCCGTTCAGTCCGAAGCGCACATGGGTTTCGATGTCCTCCAGCACGCCATGATCATGAAGCGTGAACGACGCCGATGTGTCGGCGCGGGTCGTGCTCAGCTCCTGGAAGTAGACGCGGCCGTAAGCGGGATCGCCGATGTATACGTCGCGCATTTCGAGAAAGGTTGCCACGACCAGGTCGCGCTTGACGCTGCCGGGCACCCACAGCGAATCCGGCAATTCGATATGCCGGTACACCACATAGCCGATACGGTCCTGGCCGTTGCCCGGCAGGTTGACGCTGAACCATCGCGCGCCGGCGGGACTTTTCCTGGCCGTTTGCGTGTAGATCAGCTCGCGCACGCGGTTCGCCGACAGCGGGCAGCGCCACCAGCGGTGCACGTCGTCGGTCACGGAGTCTTCGGAGCAGGGTACGGAAATGCTGACCACGCTGTTCAGGTCGAGCAGGAACGCCTGCATGCCGGGCTGTTGCCAGACGCCGCGGCTGATGCCGTACAGGTCGGACAGGCCCGCGGCCGGGACTTGCAGGCGGCGGCTGTAGTCTGAGCCGCCGGGCACATCGCTGCGATTGACCTTGATGACGTACGGCATGGACAGGCTGTCACTCTGGCCGTCGTACGTATTGGTGATGGCGTCGGTGTCGATCAGTTCAAACGACGCCGGGGCGCCTTGCGGCAGCGCCAGACCGAGCCGAATGGCATGGTTCTCGGTGGCGCGCGCCAGGAGAGATTCCTGGCCATGCAGGTTGTAGGCCAATTGCTGGAAGTGCGAGCGGGCGCCGCTGCTCGCCAGGTTGATCAGGCTGTTGACGACCCAATAGCACAGCACCAGCATCACGATCGCGAGTATCAGCGCGACGATGAAAAGCACCTGGACGCGCAGCGAGGCTTTGGCGAGGTCGCCAATGGATGCGATGCGCGTGTGTCGGGGCGTTGCGCGGATCATCGGGATATGGGGGGATTGCGCTTGAGAAATCCGAGCAGCAGTTCTGGCGTGAGTGCGCGCGAAATCAGGAATCCCTGGGCGGTATCACACTGCATTTTTTTCAGCAGGGCAAGCTGTTCCCAGGTCTCGACGCCTTCGGCCACCACATTCAGCGCCAGGCGGCGGCCAAGCGACACGATGCTCTCGACGGCGGCCTGGGCGCCGTCGTCGGCGACGCAGCGGCTGATCAGGGATCGGTCGATCTTCAGTTCCGTGAAGGGCGTGGATACCAGGTTGAATACCGAGCTGTAGCCCTGGCCGGAGTCGTCCTGGGCCAGGCCGAAACCCTTCATGCGCAGGCGGCAGGCGCCCGCGTAATAGTCGCTTATCTCGTCCGTGGTCGTACCCTCGGTCAGTTCAAAGCAAATATCCTGCGGATTGCCGCCCAGGCGCATGACGTGGTCGTACAGGCGATCTGGCAGATCGGCGTCTTGCAGCAGGTGTGTCGGCAGATTGACGGACACTTCCACCCGATAGTCGTGCTGCTGCCAGGCGTGCTGCGCCGCGATCGTCTGCGCGAGCACTGACAATAGCAGGTCGTCTTCCAGCTCGTCCAGTATCAGGGCAGGCAGGAATTGGCCCGGCAACAACACGCTGCCGTCCGGGCGAACCCAGCGCACCAGGGCCTCTGTTGCCGTGATGGCGCCGTCGGCGATGCGCATCTTCGGCTGGAACCAGGCGCGTATCTCGCCCGACGTCAACGCGTGTTGCAGTGCGCAACGGTCGAATACCTGACCTGATACCAGGGATTCTGCCTTGAGCCTGGCCGCGGCCTTGAGTTTGGCAACCAGCGCGATGATGGCCTGCGGCTGGGCGGGTTTGGACAACTGGTCTATGACCCGCATGCCCAGCGTCTTGGCGACGAGGCTGGCACCGGAGATCAATCGTTTTGGCGAGGAACTGATCACGGCCAGCAACGGCGGCGTTTCGTAGGTGGAAAGACGCTGTATCAACTGCACGCCATCCAGCTCGGGCATGATCAGGTCGCTCAGCACCAGGTCATAGTGTTGCTGTTCCAGCAGCTGCAAGGCATGGCTGCCATTCTCGGCCGTGTCTACGTGGGCAATACCTGCCTGCAGGAACAGGCTTTTGAGGTATTCGCGTTGCAACAGCTGGTCGTCGACGATCAAGACGCGATAAGACAGCATGGGTGGTGGTCTCCAGGGCTCGCCGATTCCCCTATGGCCAGAAATGGGCGCGGCAGATAAAGATGGCGCGCGCCGGCGGTCAGCGAGGCGTTATTAGACCGATCCATATTGGGCCCGAATATCAGACATTTCCGAATCGATGGCGTGTCATGCCGTGAGTCCGCGGCCCGTGCGGATGCGCCGATTCGGAACTGTCTGATGGGCTGGCGTCGGCGGCATTTCTAGAATGCGTTGCTTTGATCCTTCCGCGATTCAGCGCCGTGGCCAATTTCGCCTTTCTGCACCCGTTGCATGTGCATGCCCAATATGTCGACCGGGCCCCCAGGCTCGCCGCCGGTCTGCGGGAGGCGGTGCCCGCGATCTATTTCTATACCGATACCCAGGCCAGCCTGTACGCCCGTGCGGGCGGCGCCGGCAAGCATTACCTGCTGGTGGAAGGCCGTTCGCAATGGCTGCTGCGCTTTTTTTCCGTGCCGCATTGCCCGCAGCTTGCGGGGGTGATCGCCGTGGTCACGGACAAAGTGTCCTCGGGGGATCGTGCCAAGCTGATGCTGGCCGATGTCGACATCAGCCTGCCAGGGACGGCGCAGCCCAGGGAAATCGTGGCCGCCCTATCGGTGTTGTCTCGCATGGAGGGAAGAATCCTACGCGCCGGTAGTGCGCAGGGGGGCGATGAAACGGCGTTGGGTGGCCCGGAAGCGGCGGCGAGTCCGGCGCCATCGCGACCGGACATCGAGGGTAAGTGCCATGAACCTTGATACAAGCCGTCTTCTGACCGTGTTTGGCATGTTGAGCGAGCATGGGCGGTTGGTCATGCTGATCGGGCTGATCATAGTGGCCTGCGTCATTGTCATGCTGTTCTGTTGCGCCGAGTCCAGCCTTGCCCGGCGCGGCGTGTGCGCCGTGGGCGGCGTGCTGGTCGGCATGCTCTGCCTGGGGGCGTGGGTGGGACGCCGCTGAGGCGGGTCTGGCCGTTCCGGCCCGGCTGCCGGGGGCGGACTATCGGGACTGGCGGATGCCGTCAGCCGCGCAGCGCGCCTGCCCACAGCCGTTGCAGCCACGTCCGGCGTTGCGCCTTCGGCCGGTTGCCGGTGTAGTCCTTTTGCGAGGCCTTGACGACGTCGCCGAACGGCGCCGCATTGCGGTAGGCGTCCAGCGAGTAGCCGGCGTCGATGGCTTCGCGGTAGTAACGGTCGAACAGCGCCGTCAGGTCGCTGCGGGCGTGTGGCACCACGTCGCCGTCGAACCAGTGGCGGCGGCCTTGGGCGCGCAGGCGCGGGATCGCGTAGCGATGCGAGAACTGCGTGCCCATGTCGGAATAGTGCAGGATGCGGATATCGTCGCGCGCCAGGCCGTCGCCGTCGATGCTGTTGTAGCGGGCGTCCAGGTGTTGCACCAATTCAGGGCGCTCGGCGAAGTAATGCTTCATCTCGCGGTTGGCGTGCTGCTTGGCGCGTAGTGCCTCCAGCGTGGGCAGGTGGTCGCGCGCGCGCTCGCAATCCCACAGCGCCACGCACGACCGCCAGCCGTTGCCGTCGCGGCGGCCCGCGACGATGGCGCGGTCCTGCATGGGCAGGTCCCAGATGTCAGCCAGGTCGCACAGCACCAGCATGTCGGCGTCCATGTACAGGGCGCGGCCCTGGAAGCCGGCGGCGGCGGGCACCGCCCAGCGGAACGCCGAAAACGGCGTCGACCATTTTTCAGTGCGCCAGCCGCGCTTGCGCGCCGGGTCGCAATACCAGGGGCTGGCGGGGTCGCGCGACAGGCGCATCCAGGTGATCTCGACCGGGCGGGACGCATGTTTGCGGGCGCTGTATTCCAGCACCATCATCTGTTCCAGATCGCAGTCGTTGGGGTCGCAGCCGACGAAAATCCTGATGGCGTTGTGCATGTTGTCTCGTCATCCCTGCCAATGGCGCCGGTCCTCGATGCCGGCAACCTGAATTATTGCTGAATTGTAAGCGGCCCAGGCGCCACTTGCGTTAAAAACTGTCGGATTTTTGCGAGATTGTGTCCACCTGCGCGCAGCGCGCACAGGCTTCAGCGCACCCGGACCAGCATGCCGGCACCGGCCGCCAGCAGGGTCAGCAGCACGATGCGGTTGAAGACGACAACGTTGATGCGGCGGTACAGCCGTCGTCCGGCCCAGGCGCCCACAAGGGTGCCGGGCAGGGCTTGCCCCAACCGCGACAGGACCTCGGCGGTCACATAGCCCGACAGGGCCTGCGACACCAGCGCGACCGCCAGGATCGTCAGGTTGAACGATTGGAAGACGGCGCGTCGCTCGTCCTTGCCCCAGCCCTGTAGACCCGCCCATAGCGTGGGCAACGGTCCGGACAGCCCCGCGACGCCGCCCAGCAGACCGCCGCCCAGGCCCACCAGGGCGTCGGCATAGCGGTTGGCGCGCGGCAGGCGATACTGGCCGTTCAGCAGCAGCGCAGTGCATAGCGTCACCAGGATCAGGCCCAGCCCGCCTTCGAACAGCCGGGGCGAGACATAGGGCAGTGCGATGACGCCGGCCGGCACGCCCAGCAGCCCGCCCGCGATGAAAGGCGCCGACCGGCGCAGGTCGATGGCATGCCAGATGGAGGGCAGGGTCTGCAACTGTGAAACCACCGAACAGAGGATGACCAGCGGCGAGGCCAAGGCGGGGGGCAGGGCCAACAGCCAGATCGGCAGGGCCGTCAGGCCGGTGCCGAAGCCGGTCAGCCCGGAAACCAGTCCGCCGGCCAGGGCGCCGCCGGTGATGACAAACCAGGACGTAAGCACGCGGGATCTACTTGTAAAGTGAGTCGGGGGCCTCGTTGTAGCGCCGATCCACGGCCCGCGCGCCGTCCGCTTTGCCGATGTCTGCCCTACCAGTGGCCGGGCCGGCGGGGCGCCGATCCCCCCTTAAAATTCCCGCTGACCCCTGCGCGATCGGCGCCCACCTGTTCCTCCTTCCCGCCTATGACTTCCCAAGCCGTGACCTGGCTGGTGCTTGACCGGCCCCAGGGCGATCTCGAAGCGCAGCTGTGCCGCGGCATCCGCGAGCGCGTGCAGGCTGGAACGCTGACCGCCGGCGAAAGATTGCCGTCGACCCGGGCGTTGGCCCTGTCGTTGCGCATTTCCCGCTCGACCGTGGTGCAGGCCTACGACCGCCTGCGCGCCGAGGGCTTGATCGAGACGGTGCCCGGCTCGGGCACCCGGATTTCCACGGCTCGGCCCCGGCCCCTGGCGGGCGTGACGCGGACCCGTGCGCCGGCGTCCCGGGAGGCGTTGCCGTCGACGCCGTTGCAGACCCCTTCGGCGGCGGCACCGCGCGCCTTGCCGTTTCAGCCGGGGGTGCCCGACTTGAAAAGTTTTCCGGCCGCGGCCTGGGCGCGTTGCGTGGCGGGCCGGATCAAGTCATTACGCATCCACGACCTGGGCTATGGGCCGGTGGCCGGGCTGCCTGAGCTGCGCGCCGCGATCCTGGCACACGCAAGCGTGGCGCGCGGCGTGATGGCGCAGGTGAATCAGGTTGCGGTGTTTCCGTCGGCCGCTGCGGCCCTGGACACCTTGGCCCGCGTGACGCTGGCCCCCCGCGCCAACACGGCCTGGATCGAAGATCCCGGCTGGCCCCGCGCCCGTGGCCTGCTGCATCGGGCCGGGGCGCGGGTCGTGCCGGTGCCCTGCGACGCGGACGGCATCGACCTGGCGCGCGCGTCGGGCGCCGCGCCGCGCCTGATCTACGTGACGCCCTCGCATCAATGCCCCACCGGCGTCACCATGAGCCTGCCGCGCCGGCTGGCGCTGCTGGAGGCCGCGCGGCGTCACGGCGCCTTCATCATCGAGGATGACTACGACAGCGAATTCCGCTACGACACGCAGCCGATTGCCGCCTTGCAGGGCATCGATACCGGCCAGCGGGTGGCCTATGTCGGCACGTTCTCCAAGACGCTTGCGCCCGGGGTGCGCGTGGCCTATGCGATCCTGCCGCCCGAACTGGTGGCCGCCTGCCATGCCGACATGGCCTTGCGCCAGGGCGAGGTGCCGATCCACATCCAGGCCGGGCTGGCGGACTTTCTGAACGACGGGCATTTCCGCGGCCACATCCGCCGCATGCGCGGCGTGTACGCCGAACGCATGGACAACCTGCTCAGGGCGTTGACGCGGCATTGCGGCGATTTTCTCGACATGGCCGACGGCGCGGGCGGCCTGAAGCTGGCCGTGCGGTTCCGTGACCACGGTGTGGACGACCGCAGCGTGGTGCAAGCGCTGGCGCAGCGCGGCTATGGCGCCAGGACATTCTCCGAATTCTGCCTGCGGGCGCCCGTGCCCGGGCTGGTGTTCGGCATTGCGCAGGGCACGCCGGCACGCTCCGAGGCGCTGGCAGTGGCCCTGGCGGCCATCGTGCGCGACGCGCCGTAGTAGTACAGTGCCAGCACCCTGCGGCGAGGGTGCGGCAGGAGAACACCACAACGGGAGACAGCATGGATACGGTAGGCAAGGGCGCGAGCGTGCGCGAACGGGTCAGCGAGACGGAGTGGCAGGTCCGCAAGGATCTCGCGGCGCTGTACCGCCTGGTAGCGCTGTTCGGTTGGGACGACCTGATCTTCACGCACATCACGGCCAAGGTGCCGGGTACCGAGCACTTCCTGATCAATCCCTACGGCATGATGTTCGACGAGATCACCGCGTCCAGCCTGGTCAAGATCGACCTGAACGGACGCAAGGTGATGGACTCGGAATACGACATCAACCCGGCGGGCTTCACCATACACAGCTGTATCCATGCGGCCCGCAAGGACGCCATGTGCGTGCTGCACACGCATTCGATCAATGGGGTGGCCGTGTCGGCGCAGAAGGGCGGGTTGCTGCCGTTGTCGCAGTTCGCCTTCATCGCGCTGCGTTCGCTCAGTTATCACGACTACGAAGGTCTGGCGCTCAACCCCGAAGAGCAGCCACGGCTGGTGCGCGACCTGGGCAGCAACAATTATCTGATCCTGCGCAACCACGGTCTGTTGACCGTGGGCCAGACCATGGCCGAGGCCTTTCAGGCCATGCACCGGCTGGAAGCGGCGTGCATGGTGCAGGTGCGGGCCCAGGCGGGCGGCGAATTGACGTTCATTCCGCCCGAGATCCTGGCGCGCGCCGCGGTGGAGTCTGCCGCCGACCGCGCGCACAAGGCCGCGCTGGCCTGGCCGGGCCTGTTGCGTCGTCTTGATCGCCGCAACCCGGGCTATGCGGACTGACGCATAGCCGCGCCGAAATTGTCCTACCGCTTCTGCCCGGGCTGGGCTTGCAGGAACTCGGCGCAATCGGGTACCGGCGTGGCGGGCCGGTACACCGAACCGTCCGCCTGCCACGTATAGGTCACCGTGTAGCTGCACTGCTTGTCGGTCTGGGGCGCTTTCTGGGCCTCGGTCGGGGCCGGCAGCTTGCTCGAATCCGCATAGCGGCTGGCACCGGCCGGGGCGCGCGTCGCATGCGTGGTCACCTGCAGGTCCGGATAGCTCTGCGTGCCGGGCAGCACCTTCACCGCCGCCTGGTAGCGGTAGGTGTCGGTGCAATGGCCGTCGCGCCGGGTCTGGTCGGCTTCGTTGAAGCAGGCGCGGATGCGGGCGTTGGCGGTGTAGGGCATCACGTGCACCAGGCCGGACACCTTGTCGCCCAGGTTGACCATGAACAGGTACAGGTCCTGGCGCGAGAAGCTGCCGCCGGAGAACTGGATTTCTTCCTTGTAGTCCGGCTCGGCCGGTCCGATGACGCCCACCAGTGCGCGCCCCTCGTCCAGGCGGATAAGGTGCGGCCAGACCGTGAAGTGCGAGAACGCCGGGATATCGGGCAAGTCCCAGAAGGCCCATTCCGCGCGCAAGGTGCGGCTGGTGGCGAAGGGGCCGTTTTCCTGGAATGAGCCGTCGGTCTTGATGCCGACGCACCAGTCGGTCTGGGCGTTGCAGTACAGCTTGTTCGTCGGATCGAGCTTGAGCGGCTCGACCTCGGGCTTGGCGGTTGCTGCCCCCAGGGGCAAGAGGCCGGCAACGAGCAACGCAAACGCTTTATTCATGGGGATTCCTTTGTGGCGGATGGGCGCGGGCGCATTGTTGCCCGATTTGCCGCGCAAGGCGTCACCAATTGTTTAAAACTCTTCGCATGTTGGGCGGCTGGCTCAGACGGACAGGTCGGCGTGCCGCAGGATCAGGTCGTACAGGGCCTGCGCGGCGGGCGAAAGGTGCGCGCCTTTGCGGCTGAGCAGTGAAAAGGTGCGGCCCACGACCGGCGTATGCAGCGACACCACCCGCAACGCTGGATACGAGCCGGTCTGCCAGGCCAGCCGCGGCACGACGGCGATGCCGGCACCGGCCGCGACCAGGCCGACGGCGGTGGAACTGCGTTGCACTTCATAGAAGGCCGACAGTTGCAGCGCCTGGTCCGCCAGCGCGTGGTCAAGCAGCGGCCGGTTGTTGCTGCTGGCGCCGGGAAAGATAAGCCGGTGGCCTTCCAGTTTTTTCCAGGGCAGGCTGCGGCGGCGGGCCAGCGGATGGTCGTCGCGGAGTATCAGCACAAAGTCGTCTTGCAAGAGGGGGATGCTTTGCAGCGTCGGAGGATGTGATTCGGCAATGTTGATGCCGAACTCCGCTTCGCGGGTCAGCACCGCCTGGGCCACGGCGCCTGAAGAATGGTCCAGCACCTTGACGCGGTTCTGCGGGTGCTCGGCGCTGTAGCGCTGCAGGATCTGCGGCAGGTAGTGCACGCCGATGGTCGGTACACAGGCCAGGGTGACGTCGCCGCGCCGGGCCTTGCCGGTTTCGCGGATTTCGGTCAGCGCGGCGGCCAGGTCGGCCAGCAGGCGCCGCGCTTGCGGCAGGAAGCTGTCGCCAGGCGGCGTCAACGACACGGAACGGGTGGTGCGTTCCACCAGCCGTACGCCCAGGAACGATTCCAGGTTCTGCAGCCGCCGGCTCAACGCGGTCTGGGTGATGCTGAGCTCACCCGCGGCGCGGCGAAAGCTCTTGTGATCCGCGATCGCCACGAAGGCCTGTACGCCGAGCACGTCTATTTTCATGAGAAAAATGCATCAATGGACTAATTAATCTCATTTTACGGCTGGCAGGCAGGCGCTCACAATGTTCGTTCCCGAGGAGGCCGGTAGAGCATGAACATCACCATTCTGGACGACTATTTCGACACGCTGCGGGGCCTGCCCTGTTTCAGCAGACTGCAAGGCCACGCCGTGACGGTGTGGAACGATCACGTGCAGCAGGTGGACGCGCTGGCCGAGCGTCTGCGCGATACCGAGGTGCTGGTACTGATCCGCGAGCGCACCCAGATCCGCGCGCCGTTGATCGCGCGCTTGCCCAGGTTGCGACTGATCAGCCAGCGCAGCGTCTACCCGCACATCGACATCGATGCCTGCACCGAACATGGCGTCATCGTGTCATCCAACCAGCATGCCGGCACGCCCTCGTACGCCGCTGCCGAAATGACCTGGGGCCTCGTGCTGGCCGGCATGCGCCGGATTCCCCAACAGGTGCAGGCGTTGAAAGATGGCATCTGGCAGACGGGTATGGGCCGCAGCTTGCGGGGGCGCACGCTAGGCATCTACGGCTACGGCCGCATCGGTGCAGAAGTCGCGCGCTACGGCGCGGCCTTCGGCATGCGGGTGCAGGTGTGGGCGCGCGAGGCCTCGCGCCAGCGCGCTCGCGAGGACGGCTGGAATGTGGCGCCCGACAAGCAGACCTTTTTCGAGACCTGCGACGTGCTGTCGCTGCACATGCGCCTGGTCAAGGAAACCCGCGGCATCGTCACCGCGCAAGACCTGGCGCGCATGAAGCCGTCAGCCTTGCTGGTCAACACCAGCCGCGCCGGCTTGATCGAACCCGGTGCGCTGGTAGAGGCGCTGCGTGCGGGCCGTCCGGGCACGGCGGCGGTGGATGTGTTCGAAGAAGAACCGTTGCGTGATCCGGGGCATCCGTTGCTGCAACTGCCCAACGCGATATGCACGCCGCATATCGGCTACGTCACCGAGGACGAATACGAGACCCAGTTCTCGGACGTGTTTGACCAGATTGTGTCGTATGCAGCCGGCAAGCCGATACACGTGGTCAATCCGGCGGTGCTGACCTGAGGGCCGGGTAGCGTCTGGCCAACGAGCCGGCGGCGGCCATCCACTGCCAGCCCCGCCGACAGCAGAATCAGGTCCGCGCCAGGCGGCCCGACAGCACGGCGGCAACTGCCGGCGCCACCGCGAACACGCCGAACAGCGCCAGCGCCGCGGTCTTGGCGCCGTCGATGCCACCGGGTACGGTCAGCCCGCCCGCATTGACGACCATGCCGGCCAGCGCCGCTGTCAGGGCGGTGGCATACAGCTGTACGGTCGTGATCGACGACGACGCCAGGTTCTCCTGGCCGGGCGCGGCGGCCGAAAGCACGCGCGTCAGCAGGTGCGGCCATGCCAGCCCGATACCGAAGCCCACCGCCGTCAGCGCAATGCAATAGATGACATTGCCCAGCCAGGCAGGCTGCCATCCGGTTAGCGGCATGGTGACGGCCAGCGCGGCCAGGGCTGCCAGTACGACCATCGGACTGATCCGGATCAAACGATACGCCTGCGCCTGGCTGCGGCCCGCGCTGTAGACAGAGGCCAGCGTCCAGCCGCCGGCCATCATGGCGGTCATGTAACCCGCGGCGAGCGGCGTCAGCGGGTGGACGACCTGCAGGAAATAGGGCACGAAGATTTCAGTGGTCAGCGCGGCGACCAGCAGACTCATCACGGCGTACAGCACGCCCAGCTGCGTACCCAGGGAATAGGCGCCGGTGGGCAGCAGTTTGGCGCGGGCGTGTTTGTCGATGCGTACGATGACGGCGGCGATGGCCACGCCGGCCGCGATGCCGGCGGCATTCCAGGCCAGATGGTCGGACAGGCCGGCTGCCGAGATCGCCAGCACCGACAGCACCAGCAGCGCGACGGTCAGCCACGGCACCGGGCTGGGCGGCGGGCCGGCGTCGGCCTTGCCGCGGAACTGGCTGGTCACGATCAGGGCCAGCAGCAGCGCCACTGGCACCAGCACCCAGAATGCCGGCCGCCAATGCCCGCTTTGCGCGAAGATGCCGCCGATGGCCGGGCCGCCCAGCGTGGCTACGCCCCACATGCCGGACACCAGCGCCATCGCGCGCGGCCAGAGCCGTGCATCGAACACCACGCGGATCAGCGCGTAGCTCAATGCGAACAGCACGCCGCCGCCCAGGCCCTGCACGGTGCGCCCCAACAGCAGCACGGGCATCGTTGGCGCCATTGCGCAGCCCGCCGCGCCGATCGAGAACGCGGCCAGCGCCGCCAGATAGGCCAGGCGCGGTCCCAGCCGCTCGATCAGCTTGGCCGACAGGACCGAACCGACGATGGAGGCGGCCACGAACAGGGTGGTGTTCCAGGCGTAATACGTCAGGCCGCCAATCTCCTGGATGATGGTTGGCAGTAGGGTGGTGACCACGTAGATGTTGATAGCGTGCAGCGCGACGCCGCCCGCCAGGGCCACCGACCGCAGGCCATTGCGGCCGCGCAAGAGGTCACCCCAGGACGCTTGCGCCGGTTCCGCCGAAGGCTGGCGGGTGCTTGAAGGCATGATTCATTGTCTCCTTATAATTTATCAATCCAACAAATGATGGGATGATAGGAAGATGATATCTTTCCGTCAATGAAGACCCTGCCACCGTCCCCGTCTATGCCTATGACCGAATCTGCGGATTCGCTCGATGACCTGGCCGATGCCGCCAAGACGTTGGGGCATTCCCATCGCCTGGCCTTGTTGCAGGCGGTGTTGCAGCGTGAAAGCACCGTCGAGCAGTTGGCACTGCTGTCTGGCCTGTCGGTCACCAACGCCTCGCAGCATCTGCAGCAGCTCAAGCGCGCGGGCTTCATTCAATCGCGCCGCGATGGAAAGCATGTGCTGTACCGCGGCGGCACGGGGCCCGTGTCAGAAGTGCTGTCGGCGCTGCAGGACTACTTGGCATACCAGCGCCAGGAGATGCGGCGCGTGGCATCCGACAGCGTGAACCGCCCCGAGCAACTGGAAGCGGTATCCATCGAAGCATTGGTTGCCAAGCTGGACGACGGCGCGTTGCTGCTGGATGTGCGCGCGCCCGATGATTACGCGGCCGGCCACATCCCGGGAGCGGTGAATCTGCCTGCCGAAGCGCTGGAGGCGCATCTGGCGCAGCTGCCGCGCGACCAGGCCATCGTGGCCTATTGCGGCGGCCGCTATTGCGTGCTGTCGATGCGCGCGGTGGCATTGTTGCGCGCCCGCGGCTTTCAGGCGCAGCGCCTGGGCGACGGTTTTCCGGCCTGGAAGGCCGCCGGCCTGCGGATTGAATCCGCGCCGCAATAGATTCCCTAAACAAGGACAAGCAGGAGACACGCATGGATATCGGATTCATCGGCCTGGGCGTGATGGGCACGCCCATGGCCCTCAACCTGGCCCGCGCGGGCACGCCTCTGGTGGTCTGGAGCCGCTCGGACGGCAGTTTCGATGCGCTGCGCGCCGCCGGCGCGCGGGTCGCGGACAGCCTGGACGCGGTCTACGCGCAATGCCGCACGGTCGTGCTGATGCTGGCCAACGACGCGGCCATCGAGGCCACGCTGGGCCGCGGCACGAAGGACTTTGCCGCGCGCGTCAATGGCCATGTGATCGTCAATATGGGCACGACCTCGACGGACTTTTCGCGCCAGCTGGGCGCGGACATCCAGGCGGCCGGCGGCCGCTATGTCGAAGCGCCCGTGTCGGGTTCGCGCAAGCCGGCCGAAGCGGGCCAGCTGGTGGTGATGCTGGCAGGCGAGCCCGACGACGTGGCCGCGATCCGCACGCTGGTGCAGCCGTTGTGCCGCGACAGCTTCGTGTGCGGCGCGGTGCCATCGGCGCTGGCGATGAAGCTGGCCGTGAACCTGTTCCTGATCACCATGGTCACGGGCCTGACCGAATCCGTGCATTTCGCCGAGCGCCAGGGCATCGACCTGGCCCTGTTCGCCGACGTGCTGAACGCCGGACCGATGGCCAGCGACGTGTCCCGCGTGAAGCTGGGCAAGCTGGTCACGCAGGATTTCTCGGTGCAGGCCGCCATCACCGACGTGCTCAAGAACAGCCGCCTGGTCGCCGAGGCCGCGCGCAGCGTGGGCATCGCTTCGCCGCTGCTGGACGCCAGCCATGCGCTTTATGGCGAAACCGAGGCGCTGGGGCTGGGCACGTCCGACATGGTGGCGGTGATCCGGGCCATCGAACAACGCACCGCCGCGGGTTGACCCGTGGCGCTGGCGCAAGGTGCGTTCGCCCTTCCCGCTGCTTTCTTTTCATGCCTCTCCCTTTGAATCATGTTCACGCTTAGAAAATCCACCCCCGCCGACGGCGCGCGCGTCGTCGACATCTGGCGCCGGGCCGTCGATGCCACGCATCATTTCCTGACCGCCGAAGACCGCCTCGCCATCGACGCCGAAGTCGTGGGCTTCCTGCCCGCCGCCACGCTGGACCTGGCGGTGGACGAGGCCGATCGCCCCGTCGCGTTCATGCTGCTGGACGGCGATGCTATGCAAGCCCTGTTCGTGGACCCGGACCATCGCGGCGCGGGCGTCGGCCGTCTGCTGGTGGCCGACGCATTGCGGCGCCATCCCCGCCTGGCCACGGACGTGAACGAGCAGAACAGCCAAGCCGTGGGTTTCTACGAACGGCTGGGATTCGAACGCACCGGCCGGTCCGAGCGCGACAGCCAGGGCCGGCCCTATCCGCTGATCCATCTGCGTCATCGCGGCGGCGCGCAAGCATGAACCTCGTCAGCCGCGGCAGACGGGCCTGGGATGCGCCAAGCCGTCCGACGCCGCCGTGACGGCTACGGGTGCTGCGCAACCGCGCCGCCGCTTGGCAGCGTTTCCTGTTTGGGCAGCGTTTCCAGCGCCGGCGGCTCGAACGCCTGCACCGCGGGCGCGGCGCCTTGCCAGCGTTCAACCTGCACCAGCGCCGACAGCGCGCTGGGTCCTTGCGCCAGGCGCGAGGTGCCGACATCCACCGTCAGCACATTGGGATTGCCGTGGCGCTCCAGCGCTGCGCCTTGCGGATCGAACCACGCGCCGGTGGGTATCACCACCACGCCGCGCAGCAGGTCGGCGGTGAGCTGCGCGCCGCCCAGGCAGGCGCCGCGGTCGTTGAAGATGCGCACCACATCGCCTTGTGCGATGCCGCGTTCGGCGGCGTCAATCGGATGCAGCAGCACGGCTTCGCGGCCGGCGACCTTGTTCTGGCGGGTGGCGGGCGCGGAGTCCAGCTGCGAGTGCAGCCGGTCCGCGGGCTGGCAGGTCACCAGGTGCAGCGGCCAGCGCGCGGCACGGTCGGCGCCCAACCATTCCACCGGCGGCAACCAGGCCGGGTGCGGCGGACAATCGTCATAGCCGAATTCGGCGATGGCCGTGCTGTGCAGCTCCAGGCGGCCCGAGCGGGTCTTGAGCGGATGCGCGTCGGGGTCCTGGCGGAATTGCTCGAACAGCACGAAGTCGCGCGCGGGCGGGGGCAGCGCGATATGGCCGCGTTCCCAGAATGCATCGAACGCGGGCAGCGTCAGCTGCGCGGCCTCCCAGGCCGGCCGCATCTGCTCGTAGATGTGGCGGATCCAGGCCATTTCGTCGCGGCCTTCGGTGTAGGCCTGCTCGAAACCGCCGCGCGCGGCCAGTTCGCGATAGATGTCGAAATCGTTGCGGCTGTGGCCCACCGGCGCCACGGCCTGGTGCATCGCGAGGATATAGCGGTCGCGCGATGAGCCGCCGATGTCGTTGCGTTCGAGGGTGGTGGTGGCGGGCAGGACGATGTCGGCCCGGCGCGCGGTGGGCGTCCACCAGGGCTCGTGCACGATGATGGTCTCGGGCCGTGTCCAGGCCTGCGCCAGACGGTTCAGGTCCTGGTGATGATGGAACGGGTTGCCGCCCGCCCAGTAGACCAGGCGGATGTCGGGATACGTGCCGGTCTTGCCATTGAATTCGTAGGTCTGGCCCGGCTGCAGCAGCATGTCGGTCAGGCGCGCCACCGGTATGGACGTGGCCGTCGGATTGCGGCCGGCGCGCATTTCGGGGGCGGGCAGGTCGGGGCGTGGATTGCCGGCGCCGTTCATGGACCCGTGGCCAAACGCGAAGCCGCCGCCCGGCAGGCCGATCTGGCCCAGCAGCGATGCCAGCGCGACGCTGCCCCAGTAAGGCTGTTCGCCGCGATGGCCGCGTTGCAGCGACCACGAACACGACAGCAGCGTGCGGCAACCGGCCGCGGCCCGCGCCAGTTCGCGGATGGTGGCCGCCGGCACGCCGCAGATGGCCTCGGCCCAGGCGGCCGATTTCGGCTGGCCGTCGCTGCGGCCCAGCACATAGTCCGCGTACTGGTCGAAGCCATTGCAATAGCGCGCCACGAACGCGCTGTCGTGGCGGTTTTCGGCCAGCAGCGTGTGCGCCATGCCCAGCATCATCGCGGCGTCGGTGTTGGGGCGGATGGGGATCCATTCGGCCGCCAGCGCGTCCGGCGCGTCGGCGCGGGTGGGGCTGATGACCACGCTGCGCATGCCGGCCTGGCGCGCCCGCGCCAGCCAGCCCGGGGCACTGTGGTCGCCGGCGCCGCCGGAGGCGATCTGGGTGTTGCGCAAGGGGATGCCGCCAAACGCGATCAGCAACCGGGTGTGGTTGACGACGCTGTTCCAGTCGGTGATGCGGCCGGTCACGGGCGCATAGGTGCCGATGATGTGCGGCAGCAGGAACTGCGCCGCGCCCCAGCTGTAGTTGCCCGACTGGTCGACACAGCCGCCGCCCGCGTACAGGAAGCGGTGCGTCAGCGTGCGGGCATGGTGCAGGCGCCCGGCGGACGACCAGCCATACGAGCCGCCGAAGATCGCGGTGGGGCCATGTTGCGCGCGCACCCGCTGCAATTCGCCATGCACCAGATCCAGGGCCGTATCCCAATCGACCTCCACATAGCCGTCGATGCCGCGCAGTTCGGGCGCGCCGCGATGCTTGAGCCAGCTGGCGCGCACGCTGGGCCGCGCGATGCGCAGCGGCGAATGCACCATATCGGGCATGGCATGAATAAGCGGGGACGGGGCCTGGTCGTGCGCAAACGGCTCGCAGCCCACCACACGGCCATCGCGAACGAGGGCGGTGTAGGCGCCCCAATGAGATAGGGACGGATAACGGGAAGTCGCTGCGGGCATGGGGCGTGGGGCGGTGAAAAACGTATTGTTATGGAAATCCTCATAACTTAAACGTATTGGCTTAGAAATTCTTTGTCTTTCGGGGGCCCTGAAAGTGTGGAAAATAGAAAAATTTTCGGGGCCGCTCTTCCTATACTGCGTAAGCAACAAGGGGAATGGTCAGGGAGAGGCGCCGCACGCGCACGCCCCTGGCTTTTTATCGAGCAGTCCTTCCGTATGTGGAGTGGTTCATGAGCAAAATGAAAATCCAGGGGTCCTTCGTCGCTATCGTGACGCCGTTCAATCGCGACGGCAGCGTCGATTTCAGCGCCTTTCGCAGCCTGCTGAAGTTCCAGGAGGACAACGGCACCGCCGCGGTGCTTATCATGGGCTCCACTGGAGAAGTGTCGTTGCTGTCGCCCGAAGAGCGGCGCCAGGTCATCGTCGAGACGGCCAAGATGAAGAGCGGCAAGATGAAGCTGTTCTATGGCTGCACCGGCAACAACACCGACAGCACCATCGAATACCTGAAGTTCGCGCAGGCCAACGGCGCCGACGGCGCGATCCTGGCCGCGCCCGCCTACATCTGCGCCTCCGAGGCGGACACCGAAGCCTATTTCCTGGAAGTGGCCGATGCCACCGACCTGCCACTGGGCATCTACAACAACCCGCCGCGGGTCAAGAGCGACCTGCACTGGGACCAGCTGCTGCGTATCTTCAAGCATCCGAACTACGTGGTGCACAAGGAATCGACCACGCGCGTCGGCCAGGTGGCGCAGGTGCTGCGCGGCCGTCCGGACGTGTCCGTGATGTGCTGCGATTCGCCCAACCTGGGTTTGGTGGTGCCCACCATGAGCCTGGGCGGCCACGGTACCGCCAACATGACCGGCAACATCGCGCCCGCTGAAATGGCCGACATCTCGCGTCCGTGGGATACGCCCGACGTGTCGGTCAGCTTCCGCGAAGGCTATCTGGGCCTGCTGCCGATGCTGCACTACTCGTACTCGGCCATCAATCCGGTAGCCATCAAGTCGCTGATGAAGGCGGTGGGCCTGCCGGTGGGCGACCTGCGCCGGCCCTTGCGCGGCCTGGAAGGCGACGCGCTGGCCAAGGGCCTGCGCATCGTGCGCGAACTGGGGCTGGACACCAAGTACGGCTTCAGCTCCGCGCAGCTCAAGGCGGCCTGATCCCCCCTGTCCGGCGGCGCAGGCCGCCGGACCCATCCTGACGATCCACGGCATGGCGGACGCGCGCGTCGCGGCCAATGGCGTGGACGGCTGCTGCGCGCGCCAAATGCATGCGCCCTCGCCTGGAGAGACCCTCATGTTCCGTTCCCTGTCCCGTCCCGCGCCGCTCAAGCGGCTGCTCAGTGCCGCCTTGCTGGCGGCGGGCGTCGCGTCCGGCGCCGCCGCGCTGGCCGACGATGCCTATCCACAGCGTCCCATCACACTGGTCGTGCCGCATCCGCCGGGCGGTTCCGTCGACGGTGTGGCGCGTCTGTATGCCGAACAATTGGGCAAAGAGCTGGGCCAGTCGGTGGTGGTGGAAAACCGCGCCGGCGCCTCGGGCATGATCGGCGCGGCCTACGTGGCGCGCGCGGCGCCCGACGGCTATACGCTCTATCTGAATGCGTCCATCCACGCCATCAATCCGCTGCTGTACAAGAAGACCATCAAGTTCGATTCGGTCAAGGACTTCACGCCGATCAGCGAACTGGCCCAGGGCGCGCTGATCTTCAGCGTCAACCCGAAGGTGCCGGCCAACAATGTGCAGGAACTGGTCAAGGTGCTGAAGGCGGATCCGCAGAAGTACTCCTTTGCCACCACCGGCTTCGGGTCGGCCGGCCATCTGGCCGCCGCCTCGTTCCTGCACGACAACGGCCTGGAGCAGATTCCCATCGTGCTGTATCGCGGCGGCGGCCCGGCCTTGTCGGACATGGTCGGCGGCCAGGTGCAGGGCTTGATCGATCCGATGCTGTCGTCGTTGCCGATGGTGCGCGCGGGCAAGCTTCGCGCCGTGGCGCTGACCGGCGCCCAGCGCAGCCCGCTGCTGGCCGACGTGCCCACCATGAAAGAGCAGGGCCAGAAGAACTTCGAGTTCTATTCCTGGTATGGCGTCTGGGGTCCGGCCAACCTGCCGCAGCCGATCCTGCGGAAACTGGAAGCGGTGTCGGCCAAGGTGATGGCCAGCCCCAAGGTCGTCGAGCAATTGAGCGGCCTGGGCTTTGAACCGTCGGTCAAGGACTCGGCGGCCTTCGCCAGGTTCATCGATGCGGAAATGAAGCGCTACCAGGTGATCATCGATCAGGCCAAGATCCAGATCGCCGAATAGGCCGACGCGCGGCTGCCCGGTGACCCGGACCGCCTATCGCACCGGCTTTGCCAGCCTCAGCCATTTCATCAAGACCTTCAAGGCGCACCACGGGGCGACGCCCAAGGCCTGGCTGCGCGGCGCGTGATCGCGCCGACGCGGCCGGGACGCTGCGCGGACAAACGCCGGCCGCGCCCCTGCCGTGATCAGTAGGCGCCCATGTAGTCGCGCTTGCCGATTTCGACGCCGTTGTGGCGCAGCAGGTCGTAGGCGGTGGTCACGTGGAAGAAGAACTGGGGCAGGCCGTAGTGCAGCAGGTAGGCGCTGGCGCTCAGCTTCTTTTCCTTGGGCGTGCCCGGGCGCAGCACGATTTCGCGGCCTTCGCTCTGGGCGAACTGTTCCGGCTGGAACGCGCCGACGTGGGCCAGGGCCTTGGCGATCAGCGTTTGCAGTTCGGCGAAGGTGGTTTCGGTGTCCGGCCAGGACGGCACTTCGGCGCCGGCCAGGCGCGACGAGATGCCCTTGGCGAAGTCACAGGCGATCTGCACCTGGCGCACCAGCGGGAACATGTCGGGGAACAGGCGGGCCTGCAACAGGGCGTTGGGGTCGATGTTCCTGGCGGCGACGTGGGCCTCGGCCTTTTGCAGCACGCCGGACAGGGCGGTCAGCATTTGCTTGAGAACGGGCACGGAGGCTTGGTACAGGGGGCTGGTCATGGTGGACTCGCGAAAAAAGGGTAAGGGACGCGCAAGAGGGCGTGCGGCGCTGCAAGACTACCAGCATTCCGTGTGACAGCGGCCGGATAGGGGGCGCGCCCAGGGGGACCGCCCGTTGGGGGGTAGCCGCAATACCGGTATCGGGGCTGGCCTTGTTACAGGCCGCCCGGCTGGCAACAATCCGGGTGGCGCGACTGACGCGCCACCGTTAGCCACAAGGATTGCTCCCATGACTTCCCCCTCGGACACCGCCGCGCCGGCGGCGCCGGACGCCAATATCCACTGGCGGCGCAACCTGGCGGTCTGTTTCGCCGGTTCGTTCAGCACCATTGTGGCAATGACGCTGCTGCTGCCGTTCCTGCCGCTGTATGTGCAAGAGCTGGGCGCGGTGGGACACGAGGCGATCGTGCAGTGGTCGGGCATCGCCTATGGCGCCACCTTTTTCGCCGCGGCGCTGGTGGCGCCGCTGTGGGGCCGGCTGGGCGACCGCTATGGCCGCAAGCTGATGCTGGTGCGCGCTTCGTTCGGCATGGCGGTCTGTATGTCGTTGACAGGCATGGTGCAGACGGTGTGGCAATTGGTGCTGCTGCGGTTGCTGGTGGGTTTTGCCGGCGGCTACGCGTCGGGATCGACCATCCTGGTGGCAATGCAGGCGCCCAAGGCGCGTTCGGGCTGGGCATTGGGCGTGTTGTCGGCCGGCATCATGGCGGGCAACCTGGTCGGACCGCTCATCGGCGGCGCGCTGCCGCCGCTGATCGGCATCCGCGCCACTTTCCTGCTGGCCGGCGGCGTGATCTTCCTGGCGTTCCTGGCCACGGTGTTCCTGATCAAGGAAATGCCGCGTCCGCCCAAGGCCAAGGCCGGCGGGCCCAAAAAAGGCGGCTGGGCGCAGATTCCGGACAAGCGGCCGGTGGTCGCGATGTTGGCGACCGGCATGCTGCTGATGTTTGCCACCATGTCGATCGAACCCATCATCACCGTCTATGTGGGGCAACTGGTGCAGGACGCCAGCCGCGTCACGCTGGTGTCGGGCGTGGTGATGTCGGCCGCGGCGCTGGGCGCCATCCTGTCGGCTTCGCGCCTGGGCCGGCTGGCCGACCGGGTGGGCCACTGGACCGTGATTGTCGGCGCGCTGGCCGTGGCCGCGTTGCTGCTGATTCCGCAGGCCTTCGTGACCGCGGGCTGGCAGTTGGTGGCGCTGCGTTTCCTGATGGGGCTGGCGCTGGGCGGACTGCTGCCCTGCGTGACCAGCGTGATCCGCCATAACGTGCCCGACGGCGTCGGCGGCAACGTGCTGGGCCTGTCGATTTCGGCGCAGTACGTGGGCCAGGTGGCGGGTCCCGTGCTGGGCGGCTTCATCGGCGGGCATTTCGGCATGCCGGCGGTGTTCCTGGGCACCGCGGCGCTGCTGGCGGCCGGGGCCGCGGTCAATGCGCTGCTGCGCGCCCGCCATCAGCGGCGGCTGGCCGACGCGTAGCCGTCAGGTTCGGCGGCCGCGCCTGCTGCCGCGGATCGGGGCGGCCGTGCGCAAGGCGGCCGCCGGTTCAATTGCCCATCGTGCGCGGGTCCATCACGCGGTCGATCAGACCCCATTGCACCGCTTCCTCGGCGCTCATGTAGCGGTCGCGGTCCAGGCTGCGCTCCACTTCTTCGATGCTGCGGCCGCAGTGCTGCGCATACAGGCGCGTGATGCGCTGCTTGGTGCGCTGCATTTCCTCGGCGTGGATCAGCACGTCGGACGCCTGCCCCTGAAAGCCCCCCAACGGCTGGTGCACGTGCAGGCTGGCATTGGCCAGCGCGGCGCGGTGGCCCGGTTCGCCCGCCATCAGCAGGAACGAGCCCATCGACCGCGCGGTGCCCATGCACAGGGTGTGCACTGGCGACTTGATGAACTGCATGGTGTCGTACATGGCCAAGCCGCTGGTGATGACGCCGCCCGGCGAGTTGATGTACAGGTGGATGGGCTTGCCGGGGTTTTCGGCTTCCAGGAACAGCAGCTGCGCGCAGACCAGCGCGGACACGCTGTCATTGACCTCGCCGCTGAGGAAAATGATGCGTTCGCGCAGCAGGCGCGAGTAGATATCGAAGGATCTTTCGCCGCGTCCGGACTGTTCGACGACCATCGGGACGAGCTGCATCGTTTCGCGCATGGGCGAACTCCTGTCGGGCGGCGAGGAGTTCGCCGCGAAAAGGCAGAGGAAAAAGCGGGAAGGGACGCGGGCGCGCGTCAGGCGGCCAGCTTGAGCCGGTGCCAGGAATCGTTGGCGGCCTGCGGCGCGGGGCGGGTCAGCCGGGCGTCGTCCGGCGCGTGGATGATGGTGAGGCGGGTGCCGCCGTCGGCGGTGGGGTGCAACTGGAACGTCACCACGCTTTCGAGGCAGGGCGGCAAGGTTTCGCGCATGCGGTAGCGGACCTCGACGCCGGGTGTGCAGGCCAGCGGTTCGGCATCGGCCAGCTCGCCGTCCGGCAACCACTGGTCGCGCAGGGCCGGGATGCTCAGGGCACGCCAGACTTTCTCGGGCGGCGCGTCCAGGTCGTAGTCGAGCACCAGCGCGATGTCCTGCGGGTCGAGATCCTTGGCGTTCATTGGTCCATGTCCTTGAGCAGGCTCTTGAGGGCGTCGACGCGCGCCGGCCAGTAAGCGCGGTACCTGGCCAGCCAGCCGCATAGCAGGGCCAGGCCGTCCGGATCGACTTCGTAGTGGACGAAGCGGCCTTGCCGCTGTTCGCGTACCAGCCGCGCCTGGCGCAGCACCGCCAGGTGCTGCGAGATCGCGGGCTGGCTGATATCCATGCCGTCCCGTAGCGCGCTGGCGTTCATGCCGCCGGCCGCAAGTTTTTCGAAGAGCGTGCGGCGGGTCGGGTCGGCCAGGGCCTTGAAGATGTCGTTTTCGAGCATGGCGACACATTAGCAAATACTTATGTGTCGTGCAAGCCCCGTGCGCTAATGGATCGTGCGGGCCGCCTTGCGGGCGCGCTTGATCTCGTACATGCGCGCGTCCGCCAGCCGCACGGCTTCTTCGGCGGCCAGGCCGCGCGGGTCCAGTGCCACCACACCGACGCTGGCGCCTTCGTAGGGCAGGGCGATGTCGCCCAGCTGGTAGCGCCCGACCGTGGCGGCGCTGGCGCGGTCTTCCAGCGAGCGGGCGGCTTCCTGGGCATCGCCGCGCTCGGCATCCTGCCCCGGCGCCGCGTCGCCGCGCGCCAGCGCGGGGCCGGGGCCGATCAGCACGAATTCATCGCCGCCCAGCCGGCCGACCATGTCCGAGGCGCGTACCGCGATGGCCAGCCGCCGCGCGATTTCCTGCAGGAAGGCGTCGCCCTGCTGGTGGCCGTAGGTGTCGTTGATGCCCTTGAAGCCGTCCAGGTCGACCACGCCGACCAGGACGCTGCCGCCTTCGCGCAGCGCACGGCTGCGCAGGCGGTCCAGTTCCTCGTAGAGCGCGCGACGGTTGGGCAGGCCGGTGAGCGGATCGGTCAGCGCATAGGCCATCAGTTGCGCATTGGCCTGCCGCAGCTGCGCGACCAGTTGCTCGCGTTCGATGAAGCCGGCGATCACGCTGGAGAACAGGCGCAGGATGGATTCAGCCTGCGGCGCCACGGGCTGCTGGCGGGCGCTGGCACCGCATAGCGTGCCCAGCAGCAGGCCATCATCGGTGCGGATGGGGGCGCTGACGTAGGTCTGGATGCCCAACTGGCGTGCCGCATCGGAATCCGGCCAGCAGGCGCGGACGTCGCTGGTGGTCATGCGGCCTTCGTCCAGCGCGCGCTTGCACAGGGTGTCGGACCAGGGCACCGACAGGCCTTCCGGGATCTGCAACGCGCCCACATTGCGCGCATAGCGCACGTGCTGCAGGTCGGCGTCGATCGAGGTGAGATAGGT
>NZ_JAELTJ010000796.1 GCF_016428805.1 Achromobacter sp. ASV32 | reverse complement strand
CTATTATACGTACTATAATTAGCATCTAGATATCTATGAGAATAGCATTGAACTTCTTCCTCCATAGCTTCCTAATGACTACTAGCGACACTGTCTCGATTGTTGCTGACCGCCTCTTTTCCTAAGGAATGCTAGGACGTTCATCAACTGTCTCCTGATGGTATGTCAAGTCACAAAATGGCGCACACTGTCAAAAATTCGGACATTCGATCAAAGATACCAGGCCTTTTTTTCTTTTAGGGAATTGGCAAGAATTGAAAGAACATTGTTAGGACCTAATGATGCTATAGTAATATTAAGCAGTAATCCTACGTTACATAAATTTCTATGTGTAGTCTGTAAAAAGTAAAGTATCTCCTAAAACGGAAAAGAGGGGCAGTAAATAGACAGTCCAATCAGC
>NZ_JAELTJ010000795.1 GCF_016428805.1 Achromobacter sp. ASV32 | reverse complement strand
CCCCCCCCCCCCCCCCCCCCCCCCCCCCCCCCCCCCCCCCCCCCCCCCCCCCCCCCCCCCCCCCCCCCCCCCCCATATTTTCAAGCAGACGACGGAATACGAGATCGGTTATTAGGTCTCGTGGGCTCGGAGATGTGTATAAGAGACAGGCTCTATAGAACGTTTTCTTAATGCCTTTTAGAATGTGTTTTATAAAAAGTGAAGAAAAAAGTTAAATGAAAAAGTAATTAGCACATTAAAGTAGTCTGTATCTGTCTCTTATACACATCTGACGCTGCCGACGACGATGCGGTTGTGTAGATATCGGTGGTGGGCGGATGAGTAAAGAAGGGGGGGGGGGGGGGGGGGGGGGGGGGGGGGGGGGGGGGGGGGGGGGGGGGGGGGGGGGGGGGGGGGGGGG
>NZ_JAELTJ010000794.1 GCF_016428805.1 Achromobacter sp. ASV32 | reverse complement strand
GAACAAAGCCACACAAAGTCGGCGCCCAGACGGCCGACTCGGACAAGAGTGGGGCCGGACCAGCATTCTGTACGTACTGTATGTACCGGGGCGTCAAACTTCCGTATGAGTACAAATGCTCCTTGATTTTTTTACTTCCCACTTGCTTGGACGTAGTCTTGGCATGCGGTGACAAATAACTGTGAGGCAGTGAATTAAACCTTTTGTGAAAGGGATTCAGACTGGGTCGATATTGCTATCAGATGCTTTTTGTAGTTGCCCGTGAGTATTACGACTACACAAAGGGGATCCGCAAAGACAAGTGTGGCGGTGCAAGGAAACAGGGCTGGGATGGTTGGGGCTGCCATTGAAGATCGAATCTTGATTTAGGACACCCAAGGGCCTAGACCGAGTCTCGTAA
>NZ_JAELTJ010000793.1 GCF_016428805.1 Achromobacter sp. ASV32 | reverse complement strand
AATATGCGTAACGCTCATTTCGGCTAGAAAACAGAAAGTTATCGCGGCTACAAATCATCAAAATTCTTGAGGCTTCTTACCAGCAACACGTCGCGTGGTCTTCAATGTCGCAGGAACACTGGAATTTAGAACAGCCAATTTGTCCCATGGGATAAATTGTAAATTATGCGTCTGTTTCATGACGCGCCGACCCCAATCACTTGCAGCCCGAAGTTCTCTCCAACTATGCAGATCGCCAACTATTGACCTCCTAGGCTATATAATTTGCTTCAAACTGCCGTAGCATGGCGCTATTGCACTATGGCGATTCATTGCATCACAGTTGTATGGACATTTTGATCTGGTATGGCAGATGAAGCTCGTTTCGTTGACTTTTGTACTGTACGAAGTGTTGCTGGCC
>NZ_JAELTJ010000792.1 GCF_016428805.1 Achromobacter sp. ASV32 | reverse complement strand
ATCTTATACCTTTTACGTCTAACAACATGGTACAGGGCAACTACTTTGACCAGGCGCGCAATTGGCTTCTGGAGCGTGGCTTCTAATGGATGTATTCCAATTTTGGACACAATGAAAGGGAAGAAAACTCGGTGGGGGGGAACGCAAGGAGTGTGAAGAAGTGCATTCATGTAACATTATTTCTCATCGTCCTGCCCGGTTAGCGTGGGGGAGCATACCTACTTGCAAATAAAAAGAGCCATGGAGCATTGTACAATGACAGTCAATTTTTGTTCTTTGAAAATCAACCAGTATTACTGTGGTATCGGTATGTATCCGCTGCCGCTTGTCTCTATATACAGTACACCTTGCCATCAATAAATGAACTCGCACCATCTCTCCTCGCTTCCTTCACCAACCC
>NZ_JAELTJ010000791.1 GCF_016428805.1 Achromobacter sp. ASV32 | reverse complement strand
AGAATCCCCACCCCCCCCCCCCCGCTCCAACCCCCCCCCCCCCTCCTCCCCCCTCCCCCCGCAAAACACTTTTTTTTATTGTTACGTCTACCACCTAGATCTACACAACCGCATCGTAGTCGGCAGCGTCAGATGTGTATAAGAGACAGCTCAGGTGCCTGCAAGGTAATCCAATAATGTCTTCCTCCATACATACCTCTCCTTCATTACCCAAGCCCAAACTCACAACAGCAGCACCTCCCACATCAACCCTGTCTCTTATACACATCTCCTAGCCCACGAGACCTAATAACCGATCTCGTATGCCGTCATATGGTTGAAAAAGGGGGGGGGGGGGGGGGGGGGGGGGGGGGGGGGGGGGGGGGGGGGGGGGGGGGGGGGGGGGGGGGGGGGGGGGGGG
>NZ_JAELTJ010000790.1 GCF_016428805.1 Achromobacter sp. ASV32 | reverse complement strand
ATTCCGGGGTATCGTTAATATCCGACAACGCGTTACTGTCACTGAGGACACCAAGCCAGATTCAACACGCACGCCATTTCCTTATACGAGTACGCTCTACGAGCAGCTGCGGTAGTTTGTTGTTAGTGGCAATGGAAGCCAACGACGGCCACGGGCATGGCCATACCGGCTTAGGCAAGCTTCTGCCAAAGTCGCTATCTACAAGGCGAAAGCACAGGTCCAAGAGCAAGACGAAGCGCGACGACGCTCCAGACCCAGACGCGGCGGCGCTAGACGATCAACTGCATGACGTTGAAAGTGAGCAACGGGGCCGCCGTCTCTCTGTTCGCTCGCGCAAAAATTCCTCGGCAGACGGGGACGACGCCGACTCTGCCCTATTTGACAATGACGGCGACAATGC
>NZ_JAELTJ010000789.1 GCF_016428805.1 Achromobacter sp. ASV32 | reverse complement strand
CCCCCCCCCCCCCCCCCCCCCCCCCCCCCCCCCCCCCCCCCCCCCCCCCCCCCCCCCCCCCCCCCCCCCCCCCCCCCTTTACAAGCCCACCACGGCATCCGAGATCGGTTATTAGGTCTCGTGGGCTCGGAGATGTGTATAAGAGACAGCCCTGAGCCAGCCGATCCGCGATATGGCGTATGCGGCGGTGGAACAACTGGCCTCGCGCGAGCCGCAGGCGCGGGTGCGGACGCTGGGGTACGAGATCGTCGCTGTCTCTTATACACATCTGACGCTGCCGACGACGATGCGGTTGTGTAGTTGGGGGGGGGGGGGGGGTGGTGGAAAAGGGGGGGGGGGGGGGGGGGGGGGGGGGGGGGGGGGGGGGGGGGGGGGGGGGGGGGGGGGGGGGGGGGGGGGG
>NZ_JAELTJ010000788.1 GCF_016428805.1 Achromobacter sp. ASV32 | reverse complement strand
GCAGCAAAACCTCCGATGGGTGGAAGGCCAGATGGACGAGCTTGATATCGACATTGCCCTTCAGAGCTTTGAACCTGCGGTTGCTAGGGTTGAGAAGCTAAAGGGTCTTGCGCGTAGCCTAAAGAGCAATGTTGTCGCTCAAGATTTTATCAATTTCAAAGTAGATGAACGCTGCGGAAGACTAGCTGGCATTGTCATCCGCGAGCTCGGAACGACCCACAATGAGAAGATGAAGACGATGCGAAATGCCAGCTGGCTGGCTAGGCTTGGGTTTGAAGAGAGCGCAAAGGAGGCCTATCTTGCTGCCCGCAGCGACACAATCCATAAGAGGACGAGGTAAGCGATGCTGTACTAAAATACTTTTGTTTCTATGCTAACGTGTTGTGTTGCAGACAATGCA
>NZ_JAELTJ010000787.1 GCF_016428805.1 Achromobacter sp. ASV32 | reverse complement strand
GTGCATGCCCAGGTTCTCACAGATCTGGGATGTGAGAACAGGGCACGAATTGCCCGCAAAAATGAGCGTGTTGCGCATTGTTGAAGCTCAGCTCACCCATGGATGCGGACAAGAGGGAGGAGAAGGAGAAAGCTGAAGGTGTGAGTAATGGGGAGAAGCAGCCCTTTTTTTTTTTTTGGCCCAGGGTGCAAAAACCTGCGGGCCGCAAATGGAGCCCCGTGCGAAGTCTACAAATAACACTGTGCGCAGTTAGTGGCCGCTGTGGGGTGACTGTACTTCTCTAGCACCTGCTTCGCCTCTGGCTGGTGTCATTAATACAGTGAGAGCTGGCCTCGATCGACGCATTTGGCGGAGCCCACACAAGCAAATCTTCCTGTCTCTTATACACATCTCCGAGCCC
>NZ_JAELTJ010000080.1 GCF_016428805.1 Achromobacter sp. ASV32 | reverse complement strand
GCCTTTGAACAGGTCTTCGGACAGCCGGGTGCGGAACAGGATTTCGCCCATCCACAGGAACAGGGGCAGGGCGGTCAGGGTCCAGCTGGAGGATGCGCCCCAGATGGTGACGGCCATGGCGTCGCCGGCCGGGCGGCTGGAGAAGATCTCCATGCCGATCCAGGCGGTGCCCGCCAGGGTCAGGCCGACCCAGACGCCGCAGCCCAGCAGCGCGAAGATAGAGACGACCAATAAGGTAATGACGAGAAGTTCATTCATGGGTTTGCTGCGAAGTGGCGGCGGCCAGGCCGCGTGAACGGCGAACCAGCTCATCGAGCAGGGCAACCAGGAACAACACCGTGCCCACCGCCATGCTCAACTGCGGAATCCACAGCGGCGTGGCGTCGTTGGACGTGGAAATGTCGTTGAACTGCCACGAGTCGTAGGCCAGCTTGACGCTGAAGAACGCGAAGGTGGCGGCCAGCAGGCAGCCGACGCCCAACGCAAAAATATCCAGGCGGCGGTTGCCGGCCGGCGACAGCGCGTTCAGCAACAGCGTCACACGGATGTGTTCGCCATGCTTGAATGTGCTGGCCAGCGCCAGGAAGCCGGCAGCAGCCATGAAATACCCGGCGTAGGCGTCGGTGCCGGGGATGTTCATGCTGAGCTGGCGCGCGATGATTGCGGCCAGCACGGATACCAGCACGCCGATTGTGCACAGGCCGGCCAGCAGGCCGGCCGCGCCGTAAAGTCCATCCAGAAAGCGGCGCATGGCGTTATTACTGCTTCCTGTAGGCGTCGATCATGGCCTGGCCGTCGGCGCCGGCCTTCTTGAGCCAGTCGTCAAGCATGCGCTTGCCGATGACCGACAGGCCTTCCTTCAGCTCGACCGTGGGCTTGATGGTTTCCATGCCGTTCTTGGCCAGCTCGTCCTGGTACCACTTGTTCTTTTCCTGCGACAGCTTCCAGCCGCGTTCTTCGGCCTGGGCGCCGGCCTTCTTCAGGGCCTGCTGCGTGGCCGGGTCCAGCGCCTCGAAGGCCTTCTTGTTCACGATCACGGCATTCTTGGGCAGCCAGGCCTGGGTGTCGTAGAACTTCTTGATGTATTCGTAGGTCTTGGTGTCGTAGCCGGTGGAAGCCGAGGACATGTACGAGTCGATCACGCCGGTGGCCAGGGCTTGCGCCAGTTCGGCTTGCTGCACCGTCACGGGCTGGGCGCCGACCAGTTCGGCGATCTTGGCCGTGACCGGGCTGTAGGCGCGCCACTTCAGGCCCTTCATGTCGCTGATCTGCTTGATGTCCTTGTTGGCGAAGATGCCCTGGGGCGGCCAAGCCACGGCATACAGCAGCGTCATGCCTTGCGAATTCAGTTTCTTTTCGAGGAATGGCTTTTGCGCCTGGTACAGCTTGAACGAGGCGTCGTAGCCGGTCGCCAGGAAGGGCAGGCCGTCCAGTTCGTAGATCGGGTCTTCGTTGGCGAAGTTGGTCAGGAGGATCTCGCCGATCTGGGCCTGGTTGCCCTGCACGGCACGCTTGATTTCAGGCGCCTTGTACAGCGAGGCGTTGTTGTGCAGCGTGATCTTCAGCTTGCCTTCGGACAGCGTGTCCACGTCCTTGATGAAGGTGGTCAGGTTTTCAACGTGAAAGTTGCTGGCCGGGTAGGCGCTGGGCAGGTCCCATTTGGTTTGCGCCTGTGCGCCCGCGCTGAACGCCAGGAGGATGCTGCCGGTCAGCAGCGAGATTTTCTTGAACATGGGTGGTCCTTCTTTGCGAATGGGGGCAAGGCTGACTTGCCCGGTAGGCATTGCGAAACAAAGAGCGAGCGCTTATGACGCGTTGCGGAAAAGCCGTGCCATTCTATGTTGCCGTGCAGTCACAAAGTTCCTGAAAACGCGCTTTTACGGGTAATTCCTAGGCCCGCCACGCCACAATCATTGAAGATTCAAGCAGGTGAAAAGATGTCCGCGGCGGCACATCGCGGGTCTTGTTTTTCTTCTAAGATCACGGCATCGAATCGTGTCGCTGAGGGTCGTGTGAATTTCGTTTTTCGTCGTGACGAGTTGCTGGTCGAAGAAGTCTCCAGCGTATTGCCGGACCTGGAGGCCTGTGCCAGGGCAGGGGTGGCGGCCGGCGCATTGCAGCCGGTCTGGGCTGCGCCGGAATCGCCGGCCAGAACCATGCATGTCGAGCCGGGCATCGAGCCGCCGCACGGCTATGCCTTCAAGAAGCTGCGCTCGCTGTTCGGGGTGTTCGATGACGAACGCATGGCCCTGGCCGGCCGGGCCTACCAGATCGCGGAATGGGTGCGTACCCATCGCTTCTGCGGCGCCTGCGGCACGGCTACGGAACGGGTGGCCGGCGAATTCTGCAAGCGTTGCCCGGCCTGCGGTTTCTCGGCCTATCCGCGTATTTCGCCAGCGATGATGGTACTGATCCGCAAGGGCGACAGCATCCTGCTGGCCCGTCACGCCACCACCGCCACGTCGCGCTACACGGCGCTGGCCGGTTTCGTCGAGCCGGGCGAAAGCATCGAGCAGACGGTACACCGCGAGGTCTTCGAGGAAGTCGGCCTGAAGGTCGGCAATCTCAAGTACTTCGGCAGTCAGTCCTGGCCGTTCCCCCATTCGCTGATGGTGGCCTACACCGCCGAATACGTGTCGGGGGATATCCGCGTGCAGGAAGACGAGATCGCGGACGCGCGCTGGTTCGGTCCGGGCGACGCTATGCCCGACATCGCGCCGCGGATCTCGATTGCCGGGTCGCTGATCCGCGCGCATCTGCCCGCTGGCTGGGACGCGCCGTAAATCGGGGCTCCGCGCCCCTGGCCAGCCGTCCGGGTCCGGCCGTTTTTCCTAGGGTATTCCCTCGAAACGAGGGTTTTTTTACGCCCCTGTTTTGTTTTTTATTGATGAAATATAGATAAATTATTAGTATTTCACGCAGATAAACTTGTTGTGCCGCTTCCATGACTTCCACGTTGATCGCCTCGTCGGCCCATCTGGCCGGCGGCAGCGCGCCCGATCTGTCCGAGGTTGAATTCGGGCTGATGATCGCCAGCCACGCCTTTGACCGCTGGACGGTGCGCTGCATGGCCGCCGCGGGCCTGCCCGACCTGACGCCCACCGACGTCATGGTGTTTCACCACGTGTTCCATCGTCAGCGTCCCAAGAAACTGGCCGACATCTGCTTCACGCTCAACGTCGAAGACACCCACATCGTCAACTACGCGCTCAAAAAGCTGGACCGGCTGGGCGTGGTCAAGGGCGAACGCGCCAGCAAGGAAGTGTTCTACAGCGTCACGCCCGAAGGCGCGGCCATCATCAAGCGCTACGGCGAGATCCGCGAGCAATGCCTGACCGCCGGCCTGGACGCGCCGGGCGGGGGCGGCCTGGAATTCAGCCGCCAACTGGCGCACACCCTGCGCGCGCTGTCCGGCCTGTACGACCAGGCCGCGCGCGCGGCGACCTCTCTATAACCGATGCGCGGGGCCAGCCCCCGCACCTGCAACCCGCCGCGGCCCCAATGCCGCGGCGGCTTCCCGTACCCGAGGATACTTATGAAGTGGCAATTCTGGATTGATCGTGGGGGCACCTTCACCGACATCGTGGCGCGCCGCCCCGATGGTTCGACCACCACCGCGAAGATGCTGTCGGAAAATCCCGAGCAGTACCGCGATGCCGCCGTGGCGGGCATCCGCAAGCTGCTCGGCATCGCGCCCGGGCAGCCGGTGCCGGCCGAGCAGGTCGAATGCGTGAAGATGGGCACCACGGTGGCCACCAACGCCTTGCTCGAGCGCAAGGGCGAACGCACACTGCTGGTCACCACCCGCGGCTTCCGTGATGGCCTGCGCATTGCCTACCAGAACCGTCCGCGCCTGTTCGACCGCAATGTCGTGCTGCCGGAAATGCTGTACGAAAGCGTGGTCGAGGCCGACGAGCGCGTCGCCGCCGACGGCGAAGTGATCCGCGACCTGGACGAGGCCGGCCTGCGCCGCGACATGCAGGCCGCGTTCGACAGCGGCATCCGCGCCGTGGCGATCGTGTTCATGCATGCCTGGCACGCCGCCGGCCATGAACAACGCGCCGCCCGCATCGCCCGTGAAGTCGGCTTTACGCAGGTCTCGGCCTCGCACGAGGTCAGCCCGCTGATCAAGTACGTCTCGCGCGGCGATACCACGGTGGTCGACGCCTACCTGTCGCCCATTCTCAAGCGCTATGTGGATCAGGTGGCCGGCGAATTGCCCGGCATCCGCCTGATGTTCATGCAATCGAGCGGCGGCCTGACCGACGCGCACCGCTTCCGCGGCAAGGACGCCATCCTGTCCGGCCCGGCCGGCGGCATCGTCGGCATGGTCCGCACCAGTGAACAGGCCGGTTTCGACAAGATCATCGGCTTCGACATGGGCGGCACGTCCACCGACGTGTCGCATTACGCCGGCGAGTTCGAGCGCGAGTTCGAGACCCAGGTGGCCGGCGTGCGCATGCGCGCCCCGATGATGAGCATCCACACCGTGGCGGCCGGTGGCGGCTCGATCCTGCATTTCGACGGTGCGCGCCTGCGCGTCGGCCCGGATTCGGCCGGCGCCAACCCCGGCCCGGCCTGCTACCGCCGCGGCGGTCCGCTGGCCGTGACCGACTGCAACGTGCTGCTGGGCAAGATCCAGCCGGATTTCTTCCCCAAGGTGTTCGGCCCCGAGGCCAACGAGCCGCTGGATCGCGATGCCGTGGCGCAGCGCTTTGCTGCGCTGGCCGACGAGGTGCGCGCGGCCACCGGCCGGGACATGTCGCCCGAGCAACTGGCCGAAGGCTTCCTGGAAATCGCCGTGGGCAACATGGCCGAGGCCATCAAGCGCATTTCCGTGCAGCGTGGTCACGACGTCACCGAGTACGCCTTGACGGTGTTTGGCGGCGCGGGCGGCCAGCATGCCTGCCTGGTGGCCGACGCCCTGGGCATGACCACCGTGTTCGCGCATCCGCTGGGCGGCGTGCTGTCAGCCTACGGCATGGGCCTGGCCGACCAGACCGACATGCGCCAGAAGACGGTTGAAAAGGTGCTCGATGCGGACCTGATGCGTGAACTTGCCGGCGAACTGGACGCACTGGCCAGTCAGGCCGTGGGCGAACTGCGCCGCCAGCACGTGGCCGACAGCGACATCAGCGTGCAGCGCCGCCTGCACCTGAAGTACCGCGGCACGGATACGGCGCTGGAAGTGGCCTATGGCGATCTGGAGCAGGCCCGCAAGGACTTCGAAGCGGCCTATCGCCAGCGCTATTCGTTCCTGATGCCCAACCGCGAACTGGTGGTCGAGACCATTTCGGTCGAGGCGACGGGCGGCGGCGAACGCGTGACCGAGACGCCGGCCTCGCGCACCCGCGACGGCGCGCTGACCGCCCGCCGCACGGTGCGGATGTACAGCGGTGGCGCCTGGCGCGAAACGCCGTTGTACGTGCGTGAAGACATGGCCGGCGGCGATGTGGTGGCGGGCCCCGCCATTATCTCCGAGCCCAACCAGACCACCGTGGTCGAACCCGGCTGGCAGGCCGAACTGACGGCGCAGGATCACTTCGTGATCCGCCGCGTCCAGGCTCGTCCGCAGCGCCGCGCCATTGGCACGCAGGCCGACCCGGTGATGCTGGAGGTCTTCAACAACCTGTTCATGTCGATCGCCGAGCAGATGGGCTACCGGCTGCAGAACACGGCGTACTCGGTCAACATCAAGGAGCGCCTGGACTTTTCCTGCGCCATTTTCGACGCCAAGGCGCGCTTGATCGCCAATGCGCCGCACATGCCGGTGCACCTGGGGTCCATGGGCGAATCGGTGCGCACGGTCATGAACGCCAACGCCGGCCGCATGCAGCCGGGTGACGCGTACGTGGTGAACGATCCGTACCATGGCGGTACGCACCTGCCGGACGTCACGGTCATTACCCCGGTGTTCGACCGCAAGGGCAGCGAGATCCTGTTCTACGTCGGCTCGCGCGGCCACCACGCCGACATTGGCGGAACCACGCCGGGCTCGATGCCGCCGGATTCCAGGACGGTGGAAGACGAAGGCGTGTTGTTCACCAACTTCCAGCTGGTCAAGAATGGCGAGTTCCGCGAACAGGCGGCGCGCGACATCCTGGGCTCAGGCCGTTGGCCTGCGCGCAACCCGGACCAGAACATCGCCGACATGCACGCACAGATCGCCGCCAACGAAAAGGGCGTGCAGGAATTGCTGCGCATGTGCGACCACTTCGGTCTGGACGTGGTGCGAGCCTACATGGGCCACGTGCAGGACAACGCCGAAGAGGCGGTGCGCCGCGTGATCTCGGTGCTCAAGGACGGCAGCTATGAATACCCGCTGGACAACGGCGCGGTGATCCGGGTCGCGGTGCGGGTGGATAACCAGGCGCGCAGCGCCGTGGTGGACTTTACCGGCACGTCGCCCCAGCTGGAGAACAACTTCAACGCCCCGGGCGCCATCGCGGTGGCCGCGGTGCTGTATGTGTTCCGCACCCTGGTCAACGACGATATTCCGCTGAACGACGGTTGCCTGGTGCCGCTGTCCATCATCCTGCCGGAAGGCTCGATGCTGCGCCCGAATCCGCCGGCCTCGGTGGTGGCGGGCAACGTCGAGACGTCCATGTGCATCGTCAACGCGCTGTATGGCGCGCTGGGCGTGCTGGCTTCCAGCCAGGGCACGATGAACAATTTCACGTTCGGCAATGCGCGTCACCAGTACTACGAGACGATCTCGGGCGGCACGGGCGCCGGGCCGGTCAGGATCGACGCCGCGGGTCCGCATGACGAGGGCTTTGCCGGCACGTCGGTGGTGCAGGCCCACATGACCAACTCGCGCCTGACGGACCCCGAAGTGCTGGAATTCCGTTTCCCGGTGCGGCTGGAGTCGTACGAGATCCGCCACGGATCGGGCGGGGCGGGGCGTTATCGGGGCGGCGACGGCGGTATCCGCCGCATGCGCTTCCTGGAAGACATGACCGCGGCCATCCTGTCGAACAACCGCCGCTTCGCGCCGTTCGGCCTGGCTGGCGGGCAACCTGCCGCCATGGGCCGCAACTACGTCGAGCGGCTGGACGGCTCGATCGAGGAACTGGGTCCGCAGGACAGCGCCCAGTTGCGTCCGGGCGATGTGTTCGTGGTGGAAACGCCCGGCGGCGGCGGCTACGGCGCGGCCTGATCCGGGGCTGCAATGACCCGGCCGTATCGGCCTGCCGATACGGCCGCGCAAGGCCCGGTTCCGCTCAGGCGGGGCCGGGCTTTTTTTCGTCGTCGGGGTCGGTCATGACGTCCAGGGCGATGTCGGCCCGCGCTTTGCGGTCGTAGACCCGCAAGGTCACTTCGTCGTCGCGGATCTCGAAAATGGCGGTGGCCAGGGTGTTTTCATCGTCCGGGTCGTCTTTGGCGGTGCGCAGGATCGGCAGCTCGCCGCTGGCGTCGTGCAGCGCGGTGAGCAGATCGGTGCCGCCGGTGGCTGGCGACCAGCCGTCGACGATGCCCTCGATGCGGCTCTGCCGCGTGCGCGATGAATCCGTGATGATCTGGGCCTGGCCGCGGGTTTCCTGGTGGATCATGTGGTTGGCATGCCCATAGCGGGTGCCGATTTCCAGGAAGGACGCGCCGCCCGGGGCCACTTCGGCGCTGAAGATGCGCGGGTCGGCGGCGGACCCCAGCGTGTGGTGAAAGCCGCCCGAGCGCGGCGCATCGCGCAGCAGCGCGATCGCCGCATCCAGCGTGGTGCAATCGAGCACCGCCCGGGCCAGCAGCATGCGCGGCACGCCGGGATGGCGCTGGCGGGTGCGCAGGTTGTTGATGGTCTGCACCAGGCCCGC
Organism: Achromobacter sp. ASV32; assembly: GCF_016428805.1. GTDB lineage: Bacteria > Pseudomonadota > Gammaproteobacteria > Burkholderiales > Burkholderiaceae_B > Achromobacter. Next base: position 19,454 of record NZ_JAELTJ010000080.1, on the reverse strand, counting down.
GCGGTTGGCGGCGAAGGTATGGCCGGGCAGGGAACCCGGGTAATAGAAGCTGAGGTAACCGGGCGCGTCTTCCAGCGCCACGTCCACCAGATGGCAGCGGCCATACAGATAAGGGTCGCCGTCTTCGTTGTGTCCGATCCAGCGGGTGCCGTCGGCCGCCTTCAGGGCCACCGAGGTGCAGCCGTCGCCGGTACTGCTGTGCAGAAGGTCGCCGCGGCAATTCCACAGCAGCACATCGGCCAGCGGCATGCGCAGCCCTTCAGCCAGGCCTTCTAGTTCTTCCCAGATTCCGGGCAACGCCGCGCGGGCAAACTGGCCAAGCTCGTCCAGGTACCGGTGGCCGCGCCAGGGCCGCAGGGCTTCCCAGGTGCCGTTCTGGTCCAGGTAGGCCGCCATCAGGGGCCGGGCAAGCTTGCCCAGGGCCACGCCAACCTCGCGGCGGTTGCCGGCAATGCGCACATATTTGTAGGGCATGGGGATTCTCCGGGTGTCATGCGGATTGTAATTTTTCTAAGCTCTCTGCGGTGGGGACGGATGCGTTAAGATTTGCCGTAAGTTGCTCCGGCGATCCCGGCGTGACCGGCATCATGTCCCAACTACAACCCCGGGCCCCAAAGGGTACCCAAGAGGAGAGTTTCATGATTAAACGTAAAGTCGCCGCCGCTTTGGTCGGCCTGTCCGTGGCCATGTTCGGCGCCGCTTCCGGCGCCTACGCCCAAGGCAAGGAATTGGTGGTGGCCACCGATACCGCTTTTGTCCCGTTCGAGTTCAAGCAGGGCAACACCTACGTCGGCTTCGACGTGGATCTCTGGGCCGCCATCGCCAAAGAGCTGAACCTGAAGTACAAGCTTCAGCCCATGGACTTCAACGGCATCATCCCGGGCCTGCAGACCAAGAACATCGACGCCGCGCTGGCCGGTATCACGATCCGCGACGATCGCAAGAAAGTCATCGACTTCTCCGATCCCTACTATGAAAGCGGCCTGGCCATCCTGGTCAGCGACAAGAACAGCGACATCAAGGACGCCAAGTCGCTGGCCGGCAAGACCGTCGCGGTCAAGACCGGCACGGCGACCGTGGACTTCCTGAAGGCCCAGGTGCCGGACGCCAAGCTCAAGCTGTTCCCCAACATCGACAATGCCTACCTCGAACTGGCCACCGGCCGGGTCGACGCTGCCGTCCACGATACCCCCAACGTCCAGTACTACGCCAATACGGCGGGCAAGGGCCGCGTCAAGGTGGTCGGTTCGCTCAAGAGCGGCGACTTCTACGGCATTGCCTTCCCCAAGGGCAGCGATCTGGTGCCGCAGGTGAACAAGGCGCTGGCCACCCTGAAGTCCAACGGCCAGTACGACGCCATCTACGAAAAGTGGTTCGGCAAGAAGCCCTGATCGTTCACGCTTGATTGATTCTGCATTTCGGGGTCGCCCGGCAGTCTGGGGCCCTGGCGCGCGATGGTGGCGCCGGGCCCTGGCGGGCGGCCCCGAGCCGTTTGCCGCCCGGCATTGTTGCCGCGACGCGGCGCGGTTGCACGTTATTAAGGGGTAATCGTGGATTTTGACTGGAACGTAGTAACAGAGGCGTTGCCCAACCTGTGGGTGGGCACGCAAATGACCATCAAGATCACCTTCTGGGGTCTGTTCGGCGGCTTCCTGCTGGGCGCGCTATCCGGCGTGACGCGGGCCTACGGGCATCCGATCCTGTCCGGCATTGCGCAGGTGTACGTCGCGGTCATCCGCGGCACGCCGATCGTGGTGCAGGTGATGTTCATCTATTTCGCCTTGCCGCTGCTGGCCAACATCCGGGTGGACGCCGAATGGGCGGCCATCGTCACGCTCATCATCAATTCGGGCGCCTATATCTCGGAAATCGTGCGCGGGTCGCTGTTGTCCGTACACAAGGGCTTGAAGGAAGCCGGGCAGGCCATGGGCCTGCCGTTTCACAAGATCCTGTTCCACATCATCGGGCCGGTGGCGTTTCGCCGCATGATTCCGCCGCTGGGCAACCAGTGCATCATCAGCCTGAAGGATTCGTCGCTGTTCATCGTGATCGGCGTCGCGGAGCTGACGCGCCAGGGCCAGGAAATCATGGCGGCCAACTTCCGCGCGGTCGAGATCTGGTCCGCGATCGCGATCGTCTACCTGATCCTGACGGGCACGATGGCGCTGGTCCTGCACCTGATTGAAAAGAGGATGCGCATACTATGAGCATGGTTGAATTTCATAACGTCACCAAGAACTTTGGCGAGTCCATGGTGCTCAATGGCATCTCGCTCAATATCGATGCGGGCGAGGTCGTGGTGGTGGTGGGCCCGTCCGGGTCGGGCAAGTCCACCTTCCTGCGCTGCATCAACGTGCTGGAAACCATCAATGGCGGCGACCTGCTGGTCGATGGCCTGAGCGTGAACGGCGGCGCGGCGCAGGTGCGCGAGATCCGCCGCGAGGCCGGCATGGTGTTCCAGCAGTTCAACCTGTTCCCGCAGATGACCGCGCTGGAGAACGTCATGTTCGGGCCGGTGCACACGCGCGGCCAGAGCCGTGACGAAGCGCGCGAACTGGCCAAGCAGCTGCTCAACAAGGTGGGCCTGGCCGAGCGCATGGACCACTATCCGGGCGAGCTGTCCGGCGGCCAGCAGCAACGGGTGGCCATCGCCCGCGCGCTGGCCATCAAGCCCAAGCTGATGCTGTTCGACGAGCCCACCTCGGCGCTCGATCCCGAACTGCGCCACGAGGTGCTCAAGGTCATGCGCGATCTGGCCGAGGAAGGCATGACCATGGTCGTGGTCACCCACGAAATGGAGTTCGCACGCAAGGTCGGCAGCCGCCTGATCTTTATCGATGCGGGCAAGATCGCGCATGACGGTCCGCCCGCGGAGCTGCTGGACAACCCGCCCAGCCAGCGCTTGAAGGACTTCCTGCAGCACGTGACCTGACAGCAGGGCGCCGGGTTCTCCCGGCGCCTGGCCACGGCGGCGCCGAGTGGCGGCCCATCGGCGGTTTGTCAGCGGCGTGCGGGCAAGGCCAGGACTTCGTCGGTCGTCATGATGTCGCCGAAGGTATCAGCCAGCGCCGCCAGCGTCGCGCGGTGCAGTTCCGCCTGCGGCACCACGCCGTGGCGCGTGTCCAGGTCGCGGGTGGCGCAGGCGTCCTCGGCCACGATCACCTGATAGCCCAGCGGCACCGCGTCGCGGGCGGCGCCGGCCACGCAGGCGTGGGTCATCAGGCCCGTGATCACCACGGTGTCGATACGGTTCGCCTTCAGCCGGCTGTCCAGGTCCGTGCCGGGAAACGCGCTGACGTTCGTCTTGCGCACCACGGCATGGCTTGCGGCGGGCTGCAGGTCCGGATGAAAAGCCACGGTCGGGCCGCCGTCCGCGAATAGCGGGCTGCCAGCCGGCAGCACATGCTGCACGTGGATCACAGGCATGCCGGTCTGATCCGCATGCGCGATCAGGCGCTGGGCATTGCGCAGGGCGCGCAGGCCGTCCGGAATCGGCATCCGGCCGCTGAAATACTCTTGTTGGAAATCGATGACGAGCAGCGCCGTGGTGGCGGGCGTCAGGGACTGGGGCGCGGTCGCGCCGGCCATCTTGCGGATAGTGGGGTGGCTCATGGAGTGCCTCGCTGGGAAAAGGCCCTGCTGCAGGCAGCCAGGGCGGGATAGGGCGTTCAGTATCCGGCGCCCGATCCCAAGGTGAAAGTGGCCCGATAGCCAATATGCGCTAGGATTGGGCCATTCCCGTTTTCGCGAGCGCCGATTCATGCACACCGTGGCCGTGGTGGCCTTTGACGGCATCAGCCCCTTCCATTTGTCCGTGCCCTGCATGGTGTTCGGCGACGATCTCGCGCGGCTGGGCGTGCCGCGCTACCGCCTGCTGGTGTGTGGCGCAAGGACTGGGCTGGCCACGACGATGTCCGGTTTCAACATCGAGGTGCCGCACGATCTGTCCGTGCTGGAACAGGCCGATACCGTCATCGTGCCTGCGTGGCGCGACCCTGACGAACGGCCGCCGCAGGCCTTGCTGGACGCCTTGCGGGCGGCGCATGCGCGCGGGGCAAGAATGGTCGGGCTGTGCCTGGGCACCTTCGTGCTGGCCGAAGCGGGGCTGCTCGACGGGCGCATCGCCGCTACCCACTGGGTATGGGCCGCCGACTTCGTGGCGCGCTATCCGCGGGTCAGGCTGGATCAGGACGTGCTGTACGTGGACGACGGCGACATCCTGACGTCCGCGGGCACGGCCGCCGCCATTGACTGCTGCCTGCATCTGCTGCGCCGGGATCATGGCGCGGACGTTGCCAACCGGATTGCCCGCCGCATGGTGGTGGCGCCCCAGCGCCAGGGCGGGCAGGCCCAGTACATCGAGCAGCCGCTGCCCGGCAAGGCCGAGGGTGGCGACCGGCTGCGCGCCACGCTGGACTGGGCCATCGAACACCTGCACGAACCCCTGTGCCTGGACCAACTGGCAGCGCGCGCGAAGATGAGTCGGCGCAACTTCACACGCCATTTCAAGGCCCAGACCGGCGCCACCGTATCGCAATGGCTGCTGAACCACCGGCTGGCATCGGCCCAGCGGCTGCTGGAAACCAGTGATCACGGCATTGATCAGATCGCGGGCATGGTGGGCGTGGGGTCCGCAGCATCGCTGCGGCAACATTTTGCCGCCGCCTTTGCGGTGTCGCCGGGCGCGTACCGCAAGCAGTTCCGGCGCGGCTGAAGGGGCGGGCATCGGGAGAACGGAGCGAGAGCAAATGCCGGGCGCGGGTTGACCCCCCGCACCCGGGATCAGCCTTTGACGCGGACGATCTTCTGGACCTGCGGCACGTGGCGGATTGCCCGGATGACCTGGGCCAGGTGCTTGCGGCTGTCGACCTGGATGGTCAGGTGCAGCGACACCGTCGATACCGCGTCATCGTGCATGGTGACATGCATGATGTTGGCGTCGGCCGCGGTGACTTCCGCGGCCAGCCGGCCCAGCACGCCGCGTTCGTTGCGGGTGACGATGTCCAGGCGGGTCGCCAGGTGCTTGGCTGTGTGGGCGTCCCAGGCGACGTTGATCCAGCGTTCCGGTTCGCGCAGGCGCTGGCGCATGGCGACCGGGCAGTCGGCCGTGTGCACCACCAGGCCGTGGCCCATGCGCATGCCGGCAATGATCGGGTCGCCGGGCAGGGGGCCGCAGCAGGGCGCCAATTGCACCGCCTGGCCTTCGTTGCCCTGGATCAGGATGGGCGCGCTGCGCGCCGAGGTCAGTTCGTCCACCGCGGCGGCGGTGGTGGCCACCAACTGGTGTTCGGGTGCGAAGCGCCGCGCCACCACGGCTGCCAGCCGCTTGCCCAGGCCGATGTCGGCCAGGATTTCTTCGCGTGAACTGGCGCCGGTGCTGCGCGCCAGCTTCTGCCAGGCCGGGTCGTCAGTGGCCGGCAGCGGCATGTGCAGCTCTTGCAGGGCCTGGCCCAGCAGGCGTTCGCCGAAGGCGACGGATTCTTCGTACTTGACGGTGCGCAGGTAGTGGCGGATTTCAGAGCGGGCGCGGCCGGTGCGCACGTAATTGAGCCACTGGGCGTTTGGCCGCGAGGCGGGCGAGGTGACGATTTCGACGGTGTCGCCACTGTTGAGCTCGGTGCGCAGCGGCACGAACTCGCCATTGACCTTGGCCGCCACGGCCTGGTTGCCGATGTCGGTGTGGATGGCGTAGGCGAAATCGACGGGCGTCGCGCCGCGCGGCAGCGAGATGATCTTGCCGCGCGGGGTGAAAACATAGACCGCGTCGGGGAACAGGTCGACTTTGACGTGTTCGAGGAACTCGCCCGAATCGCCTGTCTGGCTCTGGATGTCGAGCAACGACTGCAGCCACTGGTGGGTGCGCTTTTGCAGGTCGTTCAGGGTCAGGTCGGCGCCCTTGTAAAGCCAGTGCGAGGCCACGCCTTCCTCGGCCACGTGATGCATGTCGCGCGTGCGGAACTGGAATTCCACCGGCGTGCCGTAGGGGCCCACCAGCGTCGTGTGCAGCGACTGGTAGCCGTTGACCTTGGGGATGGCGATGTAGTCCTTGAACTTGCCGGGTACCGGGCGGTACAGCTGGTGCAGCGTGCCGAGCGACAGGTAGCACTCGGGTAGCGTGTGCACGATAACCCGGAAGCCGTAGATGTCCAGCACGTCCGAGAAGGACTTTTTCTGATCCACCATCTTGCGGTAGATGCCGTAAAGCGTCTTTTCGCGGCCGGTGACTTCGGCCTCGATGCCGGCGGCCGGCAGGGCGGCGCGCACAGAGTCGGCGATCTTGCCGATGACTTCGCGGCGGTTGCCGCGCGCGGCCAGCACGGCCTTGTACAGCACCTGGTAGCGGTTCGGGTACATGGCCGCAAAGCACAGGTCCTGCAGTTCGCGGAACAGCAGGTTCAAGCCCAGGCGATGCGCGATGGGGGCGTAGATGTCCAGCGTTTCGCGGGCGATGCGGCGGCGCTTTTCGGGATTGACCGCGTCCAGCGTGCGCATGTTGTGCAGGCGGTCGGCCAGCTTGATGAGGATGACGCGCACGTCGCGCGCCATCGCCAGCAGCATCTTGCGAAAGCTTTCGGCCTGCTGTTCGGCCTTGGTGGCGAAGTCCAGCCGGTCCAGTTTGGACAGGCCATCAACCAGCTCGGCAACTTCGGGGCCGAATTTTTCGGCCAGCTCGTGCTTGGCGATGCCCTGGTCTTCCATCACGTCGTGCAGCAGGGCGGCGGACAACGCGTTGACGTCGAGCTTCCAGCCTGCGCAGATTTCGGTGACGGCGATGGGGTGGGAAATATAGGGCGAGCCGCTGGCGCGGAACTGGCCGAGGTGTGCCTGGTCCGCGAAGCGATAGGCTTCGCGCACGCGTTCTACATCTTTCTTGTCGAGATAGCTGCCGATGATTTCGGTCAGCGGCGCCAGCGAAGCGACCGGCGAGGCGCTCGCGTCAGCGGCTTCTTGCGCGGCGACGGACGCGGGTGCGGAGGGGTGTTTGTCTTTCTTGCCCGTGCGGCGCCCAAGACGGGAGCCGGCACGTAGCGCGGCAAGCAGACCAGATGAAGCGTACTTCAGCCCGGGAAAAGCCATGCTTGCCGCCCCCCGGAACGTATCAGGTGGGAACTTTACGCAGCATTTCCACGCCGGTGAGGCCGCCCGCGATTTCGCGCAGAGCAGTGACCGTGGGCTTGTCTTTGCTGTCCAGGCGCGGGGCATGGCCTTGCGCCAGCTCGCGGGCGCGGTACGTGGCGGCCAGCGTGAGCTTGAAACGGTTGGGGATCTGATTCAGACAGTCTTCGACGGTAATGCGAGCCATTAGGACACCTGGTGCTGATGGTGGATAGGAGAATGCGGATTCGTTTCAGTGCGCGGCCGGGATGCCGAGTTGCGCAAACAAATCAGCGTGGCGGGCGGCCTGAGACGAAAAACGCAGCCGCGCGGCGCTGACGATTTGAGTCAGTTCCGACAAGGCTACGCTAAATTCTTGATTAATAATAACATATTCGCATTCAGGCGCGTGGGCGATTTCGCCGCCCGCGGCCATCAGGCGGCGGGCGATCACCTGAGGCGCATCCTGGCCCCGCGCCTTGAGGCGGCTTTCGAGTTCTTCGATGGAGGGTGGCAGCACGAAAATGCCGATTGCCGCGGGAAAACGCTGGCGCACCTGACGCGCGCCTTGCCAGTCGATTTCGAGCAGGACGTCGCGGCCTTCGCGGGTGGCGGCATCGATGGGATCCCGCGGCGTGCCATAGAAATTGCCATGCACTTCGGCCCATTCCAGCAGGCGCTGTTCTTCGCGCAGCTGTTTGAATTGGTCGGTATTGATAAACCGGTATTCACGGCCATCTTCTTCACCGGGGCGAGGCGCGCGGGTGGTGCAGGAGACGGACAGTTCAATGGCGGGGTCTTGCTGGAGCAAGGCCTTGACCAGGCTGGACTTGCCGGCGCCGCTGGGCGCGACGACCATGAAGACGTTACCGGGATTGGCGTGCATGAATATGACGTGCGTGTGATGCTAAGACCCGAAGGATAGCAAATCGCGCGGCGCGGCAGGAGAAAACCTGCCGCGCCGCGCCGTCTGGTTTGCCGCGCGGAACGGGCCGCGCGCTGGCTACGGCACCACTATTTGGCCGCGGTTTTCGCCAGTTTGCCGCCCGGCGCGGGCGAATCGCTGCCGAGCAGATGGCCGTTGATCTCGATGCCGTACAGCGAGTCGTCGCTGTCGTGGTATTTGGCGCGGGTCCTGGCGACCGATTCGGTATAGCGCGGATCCTGCGGGCGTTCGTGCGCATTCATGAAATACGCCACGTCCCAGGCTTCCTGGTCGCTGAGCATGCCGGCCTGGCCCAGGGGCATGTTGGCCTTGATGAAGCCGGCGGCGTTGCCGATCTGGTGCATGCCGGCGCCCCAGTTGAAGGAGTCCGGTCCCCACAGGGCGGGAAACACCCAGTGCGAGCCGTTCTTCTGCCCCTGGCCCTTGTCGCCGTGGCAGACCGCGCAGTATTGGCCGTAGACCTCGCTGCCGCGCACATAGTCGGCTTTTTGCGCCGGCGCGGGCAGCTTGAGATAACCCTGGCCCTTGAGCGGCACGCCCGTGGGCGCCTTGCTGGCCAGCCAGAACATGTAGGTCTGCAGCGCGGTCAGGACCGGATCGTCGGCGGCGGGCGCCTTGCCGTTCATGCTGAAGCGGAAACAGCCTTGCAGGCGCTCGGCTAGCGTGTTGACGTGGCCGTTCTTGGCCCGGTAGGCCGGGTACAGCACATAGGCTGCCCACATCGGCGCGGAATCGGGCCGGCGGCCGGCGTCCAGGTGACAGCTGACGCAGTTCAGGTCGTTGCCGACAAACTGGGAGGCATTCTTGGGCGTGTGCAGGAAGATCTGCTCGCCCTGGCGCACGATCTTGCCGAATTCGCTGTCGGGCAGCGACGCGGCGCTCGGCGGTGTGAAAGCGGGGCGGGCGTCGGCGGCGGTGGCCTGGAGGGCCGGTGCCAACAGCCCGGCGGCGCTCAGGACCAGGGCTGCCCGCAGGCGGGTACAGGCGAAAGAGGCGACGCTCATGGCTTGGCTCCCACAGGGGTGGCTTGCGCGGCAAGCTGCTCGGCTGCCTTGGGCAGGCCGGCGTAATAGGCGGACACGGCGTCGATTTCGGCGTCGGTCAGGCGGGTGGCCACGGCCGGCATCAGGCCGAGCGGGCCGGGCGGGCGCTGGCCCTGGCGCCAGGCGCGCAACTGGCCCGCGATGTAGGCCGCGGGCTGGCCGGCCAGGCTGGGGAAGTTGGCGCCCACGCCAATGCTGCCGGGGCCGTGGCATTGGTTACAGGCCGGGACGTTCTTGTCCCAGGCGCCGCGGGTCGCCAGCCACGCGCCGACGTCGTCCGGCTTGACCGGATGCCGCGACGTGGCGGCCAACTGGTCCAGATTCAACGGCGTGGGCAGCGCCGAGTAATACTGCGCCACGGCCTGGCGCTGGGCGGGGCTCAGTGCCTTGGCGGTGGCCGCCATGACCGGGCTCACGCGTGAGCCGTTGGCCATGGCGTCGAGTTGCTCGGCCAGATAGGCCGCGCCCATGCCCGCCAGTTGCGGAAAGCCGGCGACAGGATTGCCTTCGCCCTTGGCGCCGTGGCAGGTGATACAGGCCGGCGCGCCATCGGCGCCTTGAGTGCTGATCTGTCGTCCGTCTGGGACGTTTTGCGCGCTGGCCAGGGCGCTGGCGCAAAGCGCCAGCGCGCCTGCCCACCGGGCGGCGTGGTGAGGATTGGAACGCATGGAGGGGACTCCGCTGGGGTTATTTATTTTTAGTAATAAGCTAATTTCCTGAAATTATATAAAGGTTGTGCCAGGTCTGGGCGAATGCCGGCGTTCAAGGCGACGTCGATGTCGGGAGCATCGTCTGCCGTTTCATTTGCTTGCGTGAGCACAGGGCGGAATGGAACGTTCGCTTGCAGCATGGCCAGATTGATTCGGGTAGCATTTCGCCGATCGATAACAAGGAGAATCGGATGCACACGAACGAGATCGAGCCCCCCCGCGTCGCCCTGGTCACGGGCGCCGGCACTGGCATAGGCCGGGCGGTGGCGCTGGAATTCCTGGCTCAGGGATATCGCGTGGTGCTGGCCGGCCGCCGGCGCGAACCGCTGGAAGCCACGCGCACGGCGGCGGGCGAAGACGGCATCCGCGCGCTGGTGGTGCCCACGGATGTGTCCAACGAACAAGCGGTACGCGAGCTGTTCGACACGACGCAGCGCGAATACGGCCGCCTGGATGTGCTGTTCAACAATGCCGGCCGTGGCGCGCCCGCCATGCCGATCGAGGAATTGCCCGTGGCGCTCTGGCGCGAGGTGGTCGATACCAATCTGACCGGCATGTTCCTGTGCGCGCAGGCCGCCATCCGGGTGATGAAGGCGCAAACGCCGCAGGGCGGCCGCATCATCAACAATGGTTCGATTTCGGCCCACGCGCCGCGGCCGTTCTCGATCGCGTACACGGCCACCAAGCACGCCGTGACCGGGCTGACCAAATCCATTTCGCTGGATTGCCGCCCGTATCACATCGCCTGCGGCCAGATCGACATCGGCAACGCCGCCACCGAGATGACCGAGCGCATGGCGGCGGGCATCCTGCAGGCTGACGGCAGCACCAAGGTCGAACCGCGCATGGATGTGGCACACGTGGCCCAGGCCGTCGCCGCCATGGCCCGCCTGCCGCTGGAAGCCAACGTCCAGTTCATGACCATCATGGCGACCAACATGCCCTTTGTGGGACGCGGCTGACCCGCCGGGCCGGAGACGATCCGACAAAAGGCGTCAAGCTGAACGGCCCCCCGAAGGTTGGACCGAGATCCAATCTTCGGGGGGCCGTTCAGCTCAGGCGCCTTTTTTTTCATGCCACGCCAGGATGGCCGCCCGCTGGAACACCCCCCAAGGGCGGGTGGCGTGCTCGGGGCAACCGGCAGGCCAAGCCTGCGCGGCGTGGGGCTTGCCCCTTTGTCTTTTATCGACCGGCGATCATCTGGCCTTGGGCCTTGTCGATGTAGCTGCGCGCGCCGACGTAGCGTTTGGACCAGTACGGATTCTTCATTTCGTCCACGCGGACCTTGGCGCCGCGGCGCGGGGCGTGCACGAATTTGTCCTGGCCGATGTAGATACCCACGTGCGAGGTCGTGCCACGGCCACGGGTGGCGAAGAACACCAGATCGCCAGGCTTGAGCTGCTGCTTGTTGCGGACCGTGTCGCCTTGGGTGCGCTGCTGGCGGGCGGTGCGGGGCAGTTCCAGGCCCGCGATTTCGCGGTACACGAACAGCACCAGGCCGCTGCAGTCGAACCCTTCTTCGGCGTCGTCGCCGCCCCAACTGTAGGGCGTGCCGATGGCGGCCAGGCCGGCTTGCACGACGCGTTCGCGCAGCGTGGGCACGGTGGGTTCCTGTGCCAGGCTCAGGCCGGACAAGGAGCCGCGGGCGGAATCGTGGGAGGGAATGGACGCCTGGGCGGCGCCGGGTAACCAGGAGAACGTCAGGGCCAGCAGGGGCGCTGACAGGAAGGCGGGAATGCGGAATAGGGCAAATCGTGCTTTTCGCGTGGGCGGCGTCATTACGTCACTTCAAGAATCGGAGTGGGCGGCATGGCTTTGCACTGGGCAAGCCGGCGGAAAGTAGGCAGGGGAGCCTAGGGGCTGCCAACACGCCGGGGGTGTTTTTCCGGTGTTGGCAGGCCTTAGGCCCCGCTGACTGCCACGGTATTGTAATGGAATAAAGTTTCATTACATTTGTAGTGCAATGCAGCATTCTGGCGGCGCGGCCGTTACCTTGCCGGGTCGGAAAAAGGTAACGGCCGACCGCCAAATGGGCCAAAAAAGTAAACGGGCCAAGAAAACGAAGCGGCCCAGAAAAGCCAAACGCGTGGCGGCAGCACCGGACGGATCGGCCAGGCGGGTTTTGGCATGCCCGACCCGTCCAGGGGGCATGGATCAGAAACTGCCGCGCAGCCCGACCATGACGGCGCGTCCGCCCTCGGGGGCGACGTCGCGCAGGACCGAGGTGGCGTAGCGGATGGTCTGGTTGGTCAGGTTGATGCCGCGCACATACGCCTGCCATTGCACCGCCGCCACCTTGAAGCGATAGCCGGCGTTGGCATCCAGGCTGTAATAGCCGGGCGTGGCGGTGTCGTTGTCGGGGCGGCTGTGCTGGGCAAAGGCCTTGGACACGCTGACGCCGGCGCTATAGGCGCCATAGCCGTAGTCCAGCGCCACGCGCAGCCGCAGCGGCGGGATGCGAGGCAGCGAGCGGCCGGAGTCGAGGTTGCGCGCCACCGTGTAGTCGCCCGACAGCCCCAGGTCCAGCTTGTGGCCGTTGCGTTGCAGTACGCGGGTGCTGCTCTCCGCTTCCACGCCGTACAAGCGGGCGGCGACACCTTGGTAGCGGGCTTCGGGCAGGGCGCCGTCATCGCCCGCCGCGACCACGTCGCCGTCGTCATTGCGATAGCGGCCGGTGTTCATTTCAGCCAGGTAGTTGGAGAAGCGGCTGTAGAACACGCCGATGCTGGCCTTGTCTGCGTCCTGCTTGTAGCGCAGCGACAGATCGCCGGACCAGGCGCGTTCCTTGCCCAGGCCCTGGTCACCGACCAGGTACTGCCCGGTGGCCTCGTGGGGGCCGTTGGCGTACAGCTCGTAGAAGGTGGGGGCGCGTTCGGTGTAGGCGGTGTTGGCGGCCACCGACCAGACGCTGCTCAACTTGTAGATACCGCCCAGTGAGAAACTGCCGGCGGTAAAACTGCTGCGGCTGGAGCCGTCAAAGCGCTCGTTGCCGCCGGCCGACGGGCTCAGGCGAGTGTGGTCGGCGCGGGCGCCGGCGCTGAGGGTCAGGCGGTCGTTCAGCTTCCATTCCTCAAGCGCGAAGAGGGCGGCCGAATCGGTGTCGGTGGTGGGCACCAGCGCTTCGTCGCCCAGCGCCGAGAAGCGTGTCTGGCCCAGTTGCAGGCCGACCACGCCGTGCAGCGGCCCGATGTCGGCGTGGCGCGCTTCGATGCGGGCTTCATAGCCGCGGTTCTTGAAAATCGTGCCGACTTCGCCGTTGTCGATTTCCTTGTGCTGGTAGTCGGTGTAGGCGAAGTTCAGCTTGACGCTGGTGAACAGACCGTCGAGGTCGCGCAGTTCGCTGGCAAAACCGAAGCGTTCCTGGTGCATCTTGATGCGCACGTCCGGCTCGGCGACCGAGCCGTAGTCGGAGTCGTAGCCGCTGTAGGACAGGCCGGCGTAGCCGCGGTCGCCGGTCCAGGACATGCCAAGCGCGCCGCCGCTGGCCTGGCCATCGCTGTTGGGCAGGGTGCCGCGCGGCTGGTCGCGGTCCGGGCCGTCGATGGCGCGTTGCTGGGCGGTGCGGGCATAGCCCGGAATGCGCAGGTCGCCGGTTTTGCGGCTGAAGGCATCGGCGTGGATGGCGAAGGTGCCGTCGCCGCCTTCCAACTGCACGGCCCCGTTGCGGTCGTTGTTGGCGCCGCCGTAACTGCCGGCCACGTCGCCATGGATGCCGTCGATGGGTTCGGTGGGGATGCGGTTGTCGATTGTGTTGACGACGCCGCCGATGGCGTTGCCGCCGTACAGCAGGGCGGCCGGGCCGCGCAGGATTTCGACGCGGTTGGTCGATAGCGGGTCCTGCGGCACGGCATGGTCGAACGATAGCGACGAGGCGTCCAGTGACCCGACACCATTGTTCAGGAGGCGGATGCGGTCGCCGTCCAGGCCGCGGATGATGGGCCGGCCGACCATCGGGCCGTAGGTCGTGGTGGACACGCCGGGCAGGCCATTGAGCGTTTCGCCCAGGTTCGAGCCGCGACGCAGGTCCAGGTCGAGGCCCTGCACGATGGTGGAGGGCGAGGCCAGGGCTTCGCTGCCCAGCGGATTGGCGGTGATGACGACGGGCGATAACGTGGTGGTGTCGGGCGCGGCCTGCGCGCGGGCGGCCTGGGGCAGGGCCAGCAGGCAGGCGAGGGCGAGCGGGGTGAGGGCGAGAGACGAACGGGCCGGCGAGAAACGCTTCGGCGAAGCGACATCCAACGAAGGGGCGTCAAGGGCGCGCAGGGACACGGGTGTCCCTGCCGGGGCAGCAGCAAAAGGCATGATGGCAATCCTGGGGGCCGGCCAAGCGGGCGGCGGTTGAAATCGGGCGTGCGGGATTTCAAGCCGTGGCGGGCGGCGCGCGGGATTGGAACCAGCTGCCGGCGGCCACGGTGGTGCCGCCGGGTGTGGACGGGGCCGGCGCAATGCGCGGGACCGTGCCGGTGATAAAGGGAAAGGACGCCGGCAGTGTGGCGTCCAGCAGATCCCAGATATGACAGAGATCGCAGTGGCCGAGCGGGTCGGCGGTGTGTGCGCCGTCCGGCGCGGTGGCGGGGCCGGGCCCCGGCGCGGAGGCGGCCGGGGCGGCATCCAGGCGAGCCAGAGAGAGGCCGTCGGGCACTGCCGCCGCGCCGCTGCCCAGGTGCGACAGGATGTGGCGCACCCCCCCCAATGGCGCCAACAGCAGGCAGGCGCACAGCCATGACAGCACCGCCCATCGGGAAAGGGGATGGGGGCGGCGTGGTCGGAGGCGCAAGGCCGGCGGCATGGAGGAGAAAACGTGTAAGCGGGAAGGGAAAGCCAGCTGATCAGCCGGGCCGGGAAAACGGCAAATCGGAATGATATATTGTTTCTATTTCTATGGCGATACCGACTGCGGTGACTCCGCGTCGAGAAGCGCGCGAATATGACACTTCATGCTGCCTCGCGCTCGGGCATAATCGTCGGCATCGGCCTCCTTCCGGCTTGATTGCCGAGAGCGGCCGCTTAAAACAAGATAGATAAGAAAGCGGAGTAAAGCTCAATGATGAACGCAGTACACCCCCTGTCCTCCATGAACCGGCCCGAGGCGATTCCTTTCGAGCCTTACCATGATGCGGTGGCGGCGGTTGACCGGCTGGTGGAAATCTACGCGCGCAACACGGCCTTTCTGCGGTCGGCGTTCCGCGAAGTCCTGAAGGGCTCCGGCAATGGCCGGGAACGGGCCCGCGCGTATTACCCGGCCATCCGCATCGTCGTCGAAACCTACGATCCCATCGATACCCGCCTGTCATACGGCCACGTGGCCGAGCCTGGCATCTACCAGACCACCATCACCCAGCCGGCGCTGTTCCGCGACTACCTGATCGAGCAGGTGGGCCAATTGCTGCAGAACCACCGCGTGGCGGTGGAGGTAGGCGAATCCGATTCCCCGATTCCGCTGCATTTCGCCTTTCCGGAAGGCGCCTATGTCGAAGGCGAGCACCTGGAAGCACTGAAGCGTCCCTTGCGCGATCTGTTCGATGTGCCCGATCTGGCGGTCACCGACGACGCCATCGTCAACGGCTCCTGGCGCGGCAAGGAAGGCGAGCCCAAGCCGCTGGCGCCGTTCACGGCGCAGCGCGTGGATTATTCGCTGCACCGTCTGCAGCACTACACCGCCACGGCGCCGGGCCATTTCCAGAATTTCGTGTTGTTCACCAACTACCAGTTCTACGTCGACGAGTTCTGCGCCCGCGCGCGCGCCCTGATGGCCAGCGGCAACGAAGACTACGAGATGCTGGTCGAACCCGGCAACCGCATCACCCGGCGCGGCGAATCGGCGCCGGCCGACGAAGGGCAGGGCCAGCGCCTGCCGCAGATGCCGGCATACCACCTGGTGCGCGGCGACCACTCCGGCATCACGCTGGTCAACATCGGCGTGGGGCCGTCCAACGCCAAGACGATCACTGACCATATCGCCGTGCTGCGTCCGCATGCCTGGCTGATGCTGGGCCACTGCGCCGGCCTGCGCGATTCGCAGCGGCTGGGCGATTACGTGCTGGCCCATGGCTACGTCCGCGAAGACCACGTGCTGGATGCGGACCTGCCCACCTGGGTGCCGGTACCGGCCCTGGCGGAAGTGCAGGTGGCGCTGGAGCAGGCCGTCGAGGAAGTGGCCGGGCTGTCCGGCTGGGACCTCAAGCGCATCATGCGCACCGGCACGGTGGCCACCATCGACAACCGCAACTGGGAGCTGCGTGATCACGTCGAGCTGGTCGAACGCTTCGCACAGTCGCGCGCCATCGCCCTGGACATGGAATCGGCCACCATCGCGGCCAACGGCTTTCGCTTCCGCGTGCCTTACGGCACGCTGCTGTGCGTCTCCGACAAGCCACTCCATGGCGAACTGAAGCTGCCGGGCATGGCCAGCGCCTTCTACCGGCGTCAGGTCAACCAGCATCTGGAAATCGGCATCCGGGCGTTGGAACGCCTGCGCGGCATGCCGCCCGAGCGGCTGCATTCGCGCAAGCTGCGCACGTTCATGGAAACGGCTTTCCAGTAAACCTTCAACGTCGGTTTTCAGCCGTTACCCGGCGCTTTCCGAGCGATAGCGCCGCGTCCGGCAAGCGTTTGGCCAGGCGGCGGGAACATGTCCCGGATTTTGCCGGCGATTTCGCCGAGCGCGGAAACTTGCGCTATGCTCCGCCGTTGCCGGGAAAACCCCCGGTTCCCGCCGCGCGGCTGGCGGGGCATTTTCGCTCTGAAGGAACACGACTTTGGCATTATCGGAACACGACTCGCACCGCGGCAGCGGCAAGGCGGGGGCACAAGCCCCGACCGAACTGCGCCGCGCCCTGTCGGCGCGCCATCTGACGATGATCGCGGTGGGCGGATCCATCGGCACCGGCCTGTTCGTGGCCTCTGGCGCGACCATCGCGCAAGCCGGTCCTGGCGGCGCGCTGCTGGGCTATGTGCTGATTGGGGTGATGGTCTATTTCCTGATGACCAGCCTGGGCGAACTGGCCGCCAGCATGCCGGTATCCGGGTCGTTTTCGACCTACGGCGCACGCTACGTCGAAGAGGGCTTCGGCTTCGCGCTGGGTTGGAACTACTGGTACAACTGGGCCGTCACCGTGGCGGTGGATCTGGTCGCGGCGCAACTGGTCATGGCCTACTGGTTTCCGGACGTGCCCGGGGTGTACTGGAGCGCGCTGTTCCTGGCGATCACCTTTGGCCTGAACGCCTTGTCGGCGCGCGGGTTCGGTGAAGCGGAATTCTGGTTCGCCCTTATCAAGGTAGTGGCCGTGCTGGCTTTCGTGGCGATGGGCGTGATGATGCTGCTGGGCATCATACGCGGCGGCGAAACCGGCGGCGTGGCCAACTGGACGGTGGGCGATGCGCCTTTCGCGGGCGGTTTCGCGGCGCTGATCGGCGTGGCCATGGTGGTGGGCTTCTCGTTCCAGGGCACCGAACTCATCGGCATTGCCGCCGGCGAATCGAAGGACCCCGCCAAGAACCTGCCGCGCGCCGTGCGCCAGGTGTTCTGGCGCATCCTGTTGTTCTATGTGGCGGCGATCCTGGTGATCGGCCTGTTGATCCCCTACACCGACCCGCACCTGCTGCGCAACGAAGTCACCGACATCAGCGTCAGCCCGTTCGCCCTGATCTTCGAGCGCGCCGGGCTGCTGGCCGCGGCCTCGATCATGAATGCGGTGGTGCTGACCTCCGTGCTGTCGGCGGGCAATTCGGGCATGTACGCGGCCACCCGCATGCTGTACAGCCTGGCGCGCGACGGCAAGGCGCCGGCCGTGTTCGGCCGTGTATCGCGCTCGGGCGTGCCGCTGTGGGCGCTGGTGGCCACCACCGTCGTCGCGGCGCTGTGCTTTTTCACCTTCGTCTTCAGCCCCAAGGCCGTGTACATCTGGCTGCTCAACACGTCGGGCATGACAGGCTTCATTGCCTGGCTGGGTATCGCCATCAGCCACTACCGGTTCCGCCGCGGTTACGTCAAGCAGGGCCGCAGCCTGGCCGATCTGCCCTATGTATCGCCATTCTTTCCGTTCGGCCCGATCTTCGCCTTCGTACTGTGCCTGATCATCACGTTGGGCCAGAACTACCAGGCTTTCCTCGAGCAGCGCATCGATTGGGGCGGGGTCGCCGCCACGTATATCGGCATTCCGCTGTTCCTGTTGATCTGGCTGGGCTACCGGCTGGCCAAGGGCTCGCGCTTCGTGAGCTACAAGGACATGACCTTCCCGGATGCTCGGGCGCGCAGCGCGTACCTGGATTCAGCCCTGCGGGGAGAACCTGCGGCAGGCATGCCGCCCACGGGCGAAGCCTCTGGCCGCAATGCCTGAATGAGCGCCGCGGCCCTTTAAAGGCCGGCGTTTTAGTTTCGTGACGGGCGCATGGCGCGCCCGGTTGTCCGCTTATTCGATGTTCTGCGCCTGCTCGCGCATCTGCTCGATCAGCAGTTTCAGGTCCATGGCGGCGCGGGTGACTTCCATGCTGCCGGCCTTGGAACCCAGGGTGTTGGCTTCGCGGTTCATTTCCTGGAACAGGAAATCCAGGCGCTTGCCCGCGCTGCCGGCGTTTTTCTTGCCCGCGGCCTTGCCCCCGCCGTCGGTGAGCAGGTGACGCAGTTCTTCCAGGTGCGAGCGCAGGCGCGACAGTTCTTCGGCGACGTCGATGCGCAGCGCGAACAGGTTGGCTTCCTGGGACAGGCGTTCGGACAGCTCGGCCCCCGTGATGTGGGTGAAGCCGCCGGGGAAGGCCGATTCGACGCTTTCGCGCAGCTTGGAGGCGAGCTTGTCGCGGTGGTCCGCCAGCAATTGGGGCAGGTGGTTCTGGACAAGTTCGACAATGTTCGCAACGCCGTCGGCGCATTCGCGCATCATGCCGGCCAGGCGTTCGCCTTCGCGTTCGCGGCCATCCTGCAATTGCTTCAGGGCTTCCTGGGCGGCCTGCAGGCAGGCGGCGCCCCAGACTTGCGGGTCCAGCGCGTCGTTGCTGCGCTGGCCGGGCCAGTTGAACAGTTCCACCAGGCGCGGCGCGGCGATATCGGGCAGGATGCGGCGCGCGGCCTGCAACTGCTCGGCCAGGGTTTCCAGCCAGGCCGGTTCCAGCTTGGACAGGTCGGTGCTGGCATTGCGCGTATACGACACCCGGATCTCGACCTTGCCGCGCGCCAGTTGGGCGGTCAGCAGTTCGCGCAGCGGCGTCTCGACGTGGCGCAACTCGTCGGGCAGGCGGAAGTAAAGGTCCAGGAAGCGGCTGTTGACGCTGCGCAGTTCCAGCGCCAGCGTGCCTTGTTCCAGGTCTGCCCGGGCGTTGCCGAAGGCGGTCATGCTGCGGATCATGGTGTGGGTTTCCTTTTTACTGTTTTGGGGCCGGGCCGCGCCGGTTCCGCCGGCCCGCTGTGGCGGGGGCGGGTATATGCAGCCCGTATATCGCGGCAGGATACTCCAAACGCGGATGACACTGGGCGCAGCGGGGATCGCGTCCGGCATCGCCACGCGATGCGCTGCCCGTACAATGCCGCCAATCAAATCTGACTGGAGCTTGCCCATGACCCCCGCCAATGCCATCGCCCGCCCGTCGGGCCGCGCCGTCGACGAACTGCGGCCGTTCAGCCTGGAGCGCGGCTTTACGCGTTACGCCGAGGGCTCGGTGCTGGTC
>NZ_JAELTJ010000786.1 GCF_016428805.1 Achromobacter sp. ASV32 | reverse complement strand
TCGCCGTCGAACTGCTGAAAGGACTTCCCGACCTCTGCAAAAATGCTCACGATATTGCCCCCTTGAGCTTGTAAACGCGGACACGGCACTGGACGGGAGACGCCACAGGGCCACTGGAAAACTTCGGCCCTAGGTAATTGTCAATTGAAGAATTAATACCGTTCAGACCGGTTTGCACCACGACGTTTCCACCATTATCCTGGCCAGCCTTTACACCCCACGACATAGAAAGGCCGGCCGACGTGGTATCAGTAAACCACCCGGTTTCGGTCCAGCCACCGGTCATCAGCACCTCTGCCATGCACAAAACGTAATGGCCGGGAAACGGGTTAGGCATTACGTAGCGCGAATTCGCAACAATGGGGTTGCCGTTGTTGGGCGTGAGCATGGCAAACCCAAG
>NZ_JAELTJ010000785.1 GCF_016428805.1 Achromobacter sp. ASV32 | reverse complement strand
CCCCCCCCCCCCCCCCCCCCCCCCCCCCCCCCCCCCCCCCCCCCCCCCCCCCCCCCCCCCCCCCCCCCCCCCCCCCCTTTTTCACGCAGCAGACGCCACACGCGATCGGTTATTAGGTCTCGTGGGCTCGGATCCCCCCCCCCCCGACAGACGTCGCCACGCTCGAAGTCGATGAACAACAGGCCGGCGCGCGGATTCACCATCAGGTTGCCCAGGGTGTTGAAGAAGCAACACCCTGGGCAACCTGATGGCTGTCTCTTATACACATCTGACGCTGCCGACGACGATGCGGTTGTGTAGTTGTCGGTGGTCGCGGGATCATTAAAGAGGGGGGGGGGGGGGGGGGGGGGGGGGGGGGGGGGGGGGGGGGGGGGGGGGGGGGGGGGGGGGGGGGGGGGGGG
>NZ_JAELTJ010000784.1 GCF_016428805.1 Achromobacter sp. ASV32 | reverse complement strand
CCCCCCCCCCCCCCCCCCCCCCCCCCCCCCCCCCCCCCCCCCCCCCCCCCCCCCCCCCCCCCCCCCCCCCCCCCCCCTTTTCAAAGCATAAGCCGCCATACGAGATCGGTTATTAGGTCTCGTGGGCTCGGAGATGTGTATAAGAGACAGGTTACAGCTCCTGCAGAGCTGCGCGCCAAGCACTAAATACCCATCGTTGTGCTTGTGTACCGGGGCAAGGAAGGCCTCACCTCTTTTGCGATCGTAACCTCCTGTCTCTTATACACATCTGACGCTGCCGACGACGATGCGGTTGTGGAGATCTGGGGGGTGGGCGGGGGAGGTTAGAGGGGGGGGGGGGGGGGGGGGGGGGGGGGGGGGGGGGGGGGGGGGGGGGGGGGGGGGGGGGGGGGGGGGGGGGG
>NZ_JAELTJ010000783.1 GCF_016428805.1 Achromobacter sp. ASV32 | reverse complement strand
CCCCCCCCCCCCCCCCCCCCCCCCCCCCCCCCCCCCCCCCCCCCCCCCCCCCCCCCCCCCCCCCCCCCCCCCCCACTTTTATCCTGCATTCGCCGGAATACGCGATCGGTTATTAGGTATCGTGGGCTCGGAGATGTGTATAAGAGACAGTGGATATATAGGCATGCATGCTGTGCCGGAGGACTTGGATCTCAACATGGCCCGGGAGAAGGGCGAACAGCTGTATGTACAGGTGGGTGATGAGATTGAGGCTGTCTCTTATACACATCTGACGCTGCCGACGACGATGCGGGTGTGTAGATCTAGGGGGTGGCCGGGTCATGGAAAAAGGGGGGGGGGGGGGGGGGGGGGGGGGGGGGGGGGGGGGGGGGGGGGGGGGGGGGGGGGGGGGGGGGGGGGGG
>NZ_JAELTJ010000782.1 GCF_016428805.1 Achromobacter sp. ASV32 | reverse complement strand
ACTACCACCTCACCCGCGCTCCCGCCATCAAGCCCAGCCCTCTTCCTGTGTCTACCAAGCACAACCCTCCTCCAAGACTCGCTGTCCTGCAGTTCCCCGAGGACGCCAACGTCGAGGATGTCCTGAACCAGGCTGAGGTCACCTACCCCTGGCTCCTCCAGGACGGCGCCAAGTTCGTCGCAAAGCCAGACCAGCTCATCAAGCGCAGAGGCAAGAGTGGTCTTTTGGCTCTCAACAAGCCCTGGGCAGAGGCCAAGGCATGGGTTGCTGAGCGTGCCGGCAAGGAGCAGCAGGTTGAGCACACTTCTGGTGTTCTGAGACAATTCCTTGTTGAACCCTTTGTCCCTCACCCGCAAGATACCGAGTACTACATCAACATCAACTCTGTCCGCGATGTAAGT
>NZ_JAELTJ010000781.1 GCF_016428805.1 Achromobacter sp. ASV32 | reverse complement strand
CCCCCCCCCCCCCCCCCCCCCCCCCCCCCCCCCCCCCCCCCCCCCCCCCCCCCCCCCCCCCCCCCCCCCCCCCCCCAATTTTCACGCACAAGACGGCAAACGAGATCGGTTATTAGGTCTCGTGGGCTCGGAGATGTGTATAAGAGACAGCGCGTGATGTGGGCGGGCGTGGGCATGTCGGGCTCGCCCAGGGTGAAGTCGGCGATCTCGCGGCCGGCGCGGCGCAGTTCGTCGACGACGATCTTGGCGGCCTGTCTCTTATACACATCTGACGCTGCCGACGACGATGCGGTTGTGTTGATGACGGGGGGGGCCGGATCATTAGAGAAGGGGGGGGGGGGGGGGGGGGGGGGGGGGGGGGGGGGGGGGGGGGGGGGGGGGGGGGGGGGGGGGGGGGGGGG
>NZ_JAELTJ010000780.1 GCF_016428805.1 Achromobacter sp. ASV32 | reverse complement strand
ATCCTATACCTTGGTAAAAAATTAAGTAGTGCAGGCTAACCATTACCAGGAATCTCACAGCAACCTCCAAGTTTATAATGCGCACTTAAGCATGTGTAGAAGTATCTCGTCTTCGCCAGCGCCCGCAACATCCCATCGAGATCGGGAGCTCGGTGAAGAACATGTGTAAGATGGGCCGAGCATGTACTCTGTAGCGCAAAACGTTACGGTAAATGCCCTGGTTGCATTCCGCTAAAAACCGTACTAAAATATAAAGTGACAGGCGCCACCGAATCCACGGAGGCCAAGTACCGGCGCCAAAACTCGGCACTGGAACGGCACCCGGCTGCGCCAGGACGTCACCGAAGTGGAGAATCGCCGCCAAGGGGGCGCCAGAAAAGTGAACTAACACGAGTAATTTC
>NZ_JAELTJ010000779.1 GCF_016428805.1 Achromobacter sp. ASV32 | reverse complement strand
CCCCCCCCCCCCCCCCCCCCCCCCCCCCCCCCCCCCCCCCCCCCCCCCCCCCCCCCCCCCCCCCCCCCCCCCCCCCCATTTTCACGCCCAAGACGCCAAACGCGATCGGTTATTAGGTCTCGTGGGCTCGGAGATGTGTATAAGAGACAGATGCAACTGGGTGGCGCACGTTTTTTTACGCATCCCGGGCCAGGCGAATGCCCGAGAACTGCCAGCGGGCTTCCGGCGGGAAGAAATTGCGGTAGCTCGGTCTGTCTCTTATACACATCTGACGCTGCCGACGACGATGCGGTTGTGTAGATGTCGGGGGTGGGGGGGTGAGTAAAAAGGGGGGGGGGGGGGGGGGGGGGGGGGGGGGGGGGGGGGGGGGGGGGGGGGGGGGGGGGGGGGGGGGGGGGGG
>NZ_JAELTJ010000778.1 GCF_016428805.1 Achromobacter sp. ASV32 | reverse complement strand
TGAAATCCCAATCGCGCATCTTGGAAGCCGTCTTTCCTGGCTTCTCTCCCGCTGAGCTCTCCCGCAAAAGCAACGAGGAACTCGTAGACTTGATTAGCCATCGTACCGGCTCTGCGCCTAACCAGCTGTCGCATATTCGCCAGCAGCCTACCTCTACACCGTCCAACCATGAAAGCGGGTTCCAATCGCAAAACACTGGCGACGATTCTGCGCCTCTATCGGAAAATGGAGACGCAACAGAAGACCGACGCTGGACCGAATCTCTTGACCAGCCTTCTGCAGTGGCCACCGACGACATCAATGCTATTGGCCTGGCCACAGCTAATGATAGACAAGCCCGATCATATCTTGGACTATCATCTCTCTGTCTCTGATACACATCTCCGAGCCCACGCCCCCTA
>NZ_JAELTJ010000777.1 GCF_016428805.1 Achromobacter sp. ASV32 | reverse complement strand
TCACGCACAAGACGGCATACGCGATCGGTTATTAGGTCTCGTGGGCTCGGAGATGTGTATAAGAGACAGGATTTCCTGTGTCTTGGCCGTCTCGCCAATGTAGCGGCTCTTGGGGCCGAATCCTACAAGAGAGCTGCGGGCAAGGGCAAAAGAATAGAGAGTTAGCTTCAAGGAAACATGAGGGTGTGTGGCTGGAAAGCATGAAAAGTTTGGCAAGACGGAGAAAAAAAAAACTTACGGCGTAGCACGGTTGGAGACTTCATTGGTAACGACATCAACACCACGGTTTCTCGCAACGGCAATAACCGTTTTGAGGGTACCGAAATCAACACCAACAACACTCATTGTGGCAGGAATGCTGTCTCTTATACACATCTCCGAGCCCACGAGACCTAATAACC
>NZ_JAELTJ010000007.1 GCF_016428805.1 Achromobacter sp. ASV32 | reverse complement strand
CAGGCGGCTGCAGTCAACTATCTGCAGGGATTGGGGGCTGCGGGCGTTAAGAAGATTATCGCGTCGCTAGGAGATGGGCCTGGTACTGAGCCGGCCCGTGCTGCGCTGCACGCGATCGTTGGATGCGCCGGTGCTGCTGGTCAAGGCGCCAGTTGTGGAACAGGGGCGCTTGGAGCAGGGGCCGGCAGCATTGTCAATGCGCTGATGGGGCCGTCCAACGGAGCAACCCCTAGTGAAGTTGAGGCGCGCCGCAATCTCGTGTCGAGCCTTATGGCTGGTATTGCGGCGAGTGCAGGGCTGGAGCCCGCCGCGGCGAGCAACGCAGCGATATTCGAAACGGAGAACAACTGGGCCCCGGTCGTCATATTGGGCGTGGAGGCAGCTTCAATTAAATGTGCCACGACCTCAACTTGTCAGCGCGTGGTTGCGCAAGTGTCAGGTGAAGTTGCCGTCCTCGGCGTAAAGATGAAGGATGGGGCTGTCTATGTATTGAGCGCGGCCTTAACCGGAATTGGGGCGGCGCTTGGCGACTCTCTGTTCAGCGAACTTGATGGTGTTCTCGGGCGCGAGACATCTCCGCCGCCGTTGCCGGTCGATGATGGCAAGGAGCATGGGGGCTCTGTGCCTTCGACGCTGGGTACGCCAGGGGGAGGCGTCGATCTAAGCATTCCGACTGTTCCTGGCGATCTGATTCCGCCCGGCGGGACGCCGCCGTCGAAACCAGATGACGGTACGCATACTGGGGGGAGTGAGACCCCCAATCAAGGGGCGGCGGGTCCAACCATTACATTCAATGAGGGGGCGGGTCCAAAAGACGGGGTTTCGTCAGGCAAGATATTTTACGAAGATGGGGCCGTTCCCAGTGGGGATGAATTGCGTGCGGGCGGCGGCCTAGCTCAACTTGGTTTTGATGTCACCTTTCAAGTCACCAAATCTTCGTTGGGCATAAAAGATACTAGGACGGCCGATCTAAAGGTGGAAGGACTAGGCATGATCGACGTCTATTCGCCGGTAGGTTTGAATTTGGCAAAGCTACCAACAGGCATTGAAAAGAAGGCAAGCCAGGCTAATGGCGTCATGGTTCAAGTGGATATTTCGAGCGAGGATATGCGTACTGTTGTAGCCAGAGTTTGGGGTAAACCAAACGCTCAGCGGATAGATACGATAATCTTCCAGAAAAGCGATGGAAGTATAGTGAGATTTGATAGAAACCAATATGGAGGTTGATGATGCCAAAATTCGGATGTGTGTGTGGCTATGTTATTAATTTGTCCCAGGATGATGGTGGGTGCGAATGGAATCTGGTTTCAGAGAAAAAAATATACGAGGTTGGAGATGTTTTGGCAAGAAAATGGCTGTCAGAGGAAGATTTTTATACTCTGATAAACGATGGTTCAATTGTTGTTTATATATGTCCAGTATGTAAACGGCTGCATATTGATGAGGGGGGAGGGGTGTTTAATTCGTACGTGCGAGAGATACCAAATTAAAAATAAAGCGAAATAAGGTGTCAGACTCTGAGGTTTCCCCACGAATTCATCACAATCCTCCGTTGGGTTCAAAGGGCTTTTGCGTTCTTTGCAAAAGGCCAAGCACCGACTCCTCAGTCAAAGTCAGCACGCGCTCAGCATAGATCATGGAAGATAAGGTGTCAGACTACGTTTTCGGCCCGGATCACTGTTGGCGAATGATGTTCGCGATGCCAGGCAGCGTGCCGCCAGGATAGATGCATTCCTGCAGGGGGGGCTGTACAGGGTTCCTATTGCGGTTGGCTATGCCTAGGCGTGAGTCATGCAATGGGTGGCGAGACTTCAATGGAAGTGGGATTTGGAACTCCTGGCGTGAGCGCTGGAACTGGTTGGGGAGCAGATACGGGGTATAAGATCCCCTTCTTTCGATAGTGGAAAATCTGGAGATTTTTGTGCGTGCTCCTGCTGGAAAATGGGCTTTATTGGTTATTCCTGTCTGGGTCCTCCTAATGATTTTCGTGATTGTTAGGTCACCGAATGATGTGGGGGCTGTTTATGAAAAGATGCTTGGATTGCGTGTGAAAATAAAAGAAGTAAATAGTGATCCTGTATATGAATATAAGAATTTGAAGCCTGGATCTGGCTTGATAATCGTGGAGTTTCCTTCTTCCGGTTGGTCGTCTCGCGCTATAGAAATGAATTCAAAAATTTTTGAAAGCGCTGGAGCTTCAAGGGTGGAAAATGCCAAAACTATTCTCTATTGTAAGGGGCGTCAACAGTATGATTTGATCCCTCCGTCACTTAGTGATGCTGGAACATTTCAAATCATTATGGCGTATCCCGGAACCAAATGTGGGTGATTTAATAAAATTAACGCATGGGGAATTGATGGAAAAAGTTGTCTTTTATTTTGACCTAGGTATGGGCAACACTGGCTGGTAGGGCACCAGAACCTATGTTTTTCACCTTGGTCCTTTACATGGGGTGTCGAAGAAAAATAAGGTGTCAGACTGCGTTTTTGGCCTGATAAAAGGAGCGGGGGGGGCGAGCTGAACGGTGCAGTTATTTTTAATGAAATAGGCGAATATCTGAGAAATAGATGTGAAAATTAGAACCAAAGATTCCGTTGATTCTTGCTATCGCCTATTTATCAAGGAAGACAATATATCGCCTGTCTATAGATATCCAATATTGATACTTGGAGTGGCCTTTATTTTTCTCGATTTCGAGATTTGGGGCACCGGTTGGGTGTGTTACTTGGGATTTTTTTTTGCGCTGATTGGTGGGTATTCTGCAAGGGCGGCACAGTTAGGTATTCGCCCTTTTGAGCGGGCGCCCTATCCACGCGGATGGTTAAGGGGCAGAAGAATAGAACAGCGAAATGGGGAAGATGAAGAAAAAAAATAGGATCCAAAAATAAAGTGTCAGACTGAAAATAAAGTGTCAGACTGCGTTTTCCGTCTGAAATAAACATGGTGTCAGACTACGTTCTTGGGCTGAATGGATCGAATTGAAAACGTAGTCTGGCACCTTATTCTTAAAATCTTTGATAAGGACAAGCTGCGCGAGCAGCTAGAAATGCAACAAGCCTTTGGGCAACTCGGCATGCAGATCGCGGGCGATGTGTCGAAGCGGCTGGCCGAAAAAGATGAAGATGTCTGGGGAGAAGGGAAACCCGGCAGAATCGCGCTTCATGCTGTCATTTCAGGCCTAGGGGCGGCGATGGGCGGAGGCAACGTTGCAGGTGCCATCGGCGGAACTATAGCGGGTGACGTTGCAACGTCATTGGTACAGACTCAAATAGAGAAAGCCGTTGCGGGGTTGCCTCCCAATATTCGTGATCAGGTGGCGAACGTAATTGCGAATGTCGTTGCTGGTGCCGCTGGCGGTGCTGTCGGCGGGGCGAGCGGCGCGAGTGGTGCGTTGTTCGCATATATGTACAACCGGCAGTTACACCCGGAAGAAAAGGCTCTCGCGAAAAAGGTCGCGGAAGCAATGCAGGCCCAAGGGAAAGAAATTTCTGCTGATTATATTGAAGCTCAAATGCGACAAATGGGGGGCGTAATTGATGGTGTCTCGTATCCAGGCGTTCCTGATGTGCAAATTGGAGGTGTGAATCAGACTGATGCCGGTGCGACTTGGTTTAATGAGCCGGGGGCCGTGGTTTTCGTTCAAAACACGACAAAAGCGGATGCTGCGGTACAAGCGTTAATTCTGGATATTATAAATAAAAGCTCGGTACCTAACTTGGTACATTATCTGCCGGCACCCGTTTTTCGTGATACCAGCCCTCGGATGGGTTACGTGCCGCGCAGCGATGTTGTTGGTAGATATTGTGTGACTGCAGAGTGTGCCGCGGCATTGGTACCAAATTTGACTCCCCTCGGCATTTTCAACAGGCGGTCAATGCAGCGGATAACGCTGCTTGGGTGTCTAGTTGGGCAGGCAGGGTTGCGGCGAGTGCGACGGTGGCAGGAAATGCGCAAGTCGCAACTAGTGCGACGACTATTGCGTTGGCAGCTAGTTTATTTCAGCAGATGGTACGGCCAAACGCTAGAAAATCAGCAAATGATTCATTTGTTGACGGTGCGACGGGGTTTATGGGTCATCGAGTGCCTGCCTTAGCCTCAGCATTTACGGAATTGGGTGATTGGTTAAAGGCAATAATTATTTTGGTCATCCATTGGTAAAGTGAAATAAATATGTTTGTAAGAAACGGAAATTTTCGTCCCTGGGTTCAGTTTGTACTGGTAGTGTCGGGGATGGGTATTGGCTATCTAGGATCATGGATGTCCTCCTACTGGGTAGTGCTTGTGGGAGTCGTGATTTGTTCTATTGGGGGATACTCTGCTAGGGCTGGTTCTGTCGGTGTGAGGCCATTTGGTGAGTCTTCGAAAAGTGAAAGAGATTTATAGGCCGGCGGCAAATTTAACGTAGCAGGCTCCGTGGTTTTCCTGAAGTTTCAAGCAACCTATTTCAAAAAATAAGGTGTCAGACTCTGAGGTTTCTCCACGAATTTTCAGGGAAATCCATCTCAGGACAAGCAGTTTGAACCGGGGGCCAGCCTGCGGTGGTGACGGTCTCTAGCCGACGCCTGCACAAGGCGTCGACCCGAGGCCGGCCGCGCTTCAGCCCGCAGCGTCCCGCAAGAATCCCTCGATCAACGTGACGAAATACGGCGGGCATTCCTGCATCGGGTAATGCCCGCAGTTGGGCAGCACTTGCAATCGCGCGTTCGGGTGCCAGGCCAGGAAGGTCTGGCGCATGGCGGCTTCGTCCAGGCCCGGGTCCTTGTCGCCCACCATCACCAGATACGGCGTTGTCAGTCCGCGCACCTCGTCCACGAAATCCGCGTTGACCAGCATGTCCAGGTACGGAAGACGGCAATCGGGCGCCACCGCCGCGCGGTGGCGGCGCAGCTTGGCTCGTGCCCAGCCGTCGCCCAGGCCGCCTGTGACGAACTTCATCAGGCGGCTGAACGCCTCGTCGTCATGGGTGGTGCTGGCAAAAAAGGCCAGCGCCTCCGGGGCAAGCCGGTTGCCGGCGGCGGATACCGGGCACACGGCGATCGCGCATTGGATGCGGTCCGGCGCAAGGGCGGCAAGGCGCTGCGTGACCATGCCTGTCATCGAATGCCCGATTACGCTGAACCGCTGCCAGCCCAGGTGGCTGGCCAGGGCCAGGCAGTCGCCTGCGATTTCATCGACCGTGCAGGCGCCGGTCAGGTGACGGGACAGGCCGTAGCCGCGCAGGTCCGCGAACACATAGGTGTAGGCGTCGCCGTCCAGATAGGGCGTGATCGCGTCGTAGTTGCCGTGGTCGCCCAACCAATCGTGCAGGACCAGCACGGGGGCCGGACCGTGGCCGTGTTGCGCGTAGCCCAGGAGAGGGGCGCCGCTTGCGTGGGCCGGTTCGGTGTGTGTGGCGCAGGTGGGAGGTGTCATTTCAAGTCGTTCCTTCTGGGTTGGAAAAAGCCAAAAGAAACGCCCTCCCGGCGGACCGGGAGGGCGTCTTGAAAGAAGCGTCATCATATCGGGTCGGCGGGCGAAAATCCAGTGCCTGGGGGCATCCTGATCCGCCGTCCAGGGCACGGCGTCGTGCGGCGGCCTTCACGTGCGATGGCCATGGCAACAGCGGCTCGCCATAGCCCGCCTGCCGCCGTGTAGCAAAATACGGTTTGCCTCATCGCGTATGACACAGGATGCCCCATGCCCCAACTCGACCTTTACCAAGTAGATGCCTTCACCGCCACCCCTTTCGGTGGCAACCCCGCCGCGGTGGTGCCGCTAGACGCCTGGTTGCCCGATGCCACGCTGCAGCGCATCGCCGAAGAAAACAACCTGTCGGAAACCGCCTACTTCGTGCGCCAGGGCGATGGATATGAACTGCGCTGGTTCACGCCCGCCGTCGAGGTCGACCTGTGTGGTCACGCAACGTTGGCGACGGCCTGGGTGCTGTTCGAGCAACTGGGCGTGAAAGACGACCTGCTGCGCTTTTCCACTCGCAGCGGCGAACTGCTGGTGCGCCGTGCCGGCTCGTCGCTGGCGATGGATTTTCCCGTCAAGCAGCCCGTCGCCGAGACGATCCCCGCCGCGTTGCTGCAGGCGTTGGGGCTGAAAGAGGCCCGCGCGCTGTACCGCACCGACGATTACCTGCTGGTGATCGACGACGAAACCCTGATCGATGGCATCAAGCCGGACTTCGCCGCGCTGGCGGCCTTCGACGTGCGCGGCGTGGCCGTGACGGCGCCGTCCACCCGCTACGACTTCGTGTCGCGCTGGTTCGGCCCGCGCGTGGGGGTCAACGAGGACCCTGTCACCGGCTCGGCCCACACCTCGCTGACGCCGTACTGGGCCGAGCGCCTGGGCAAGACGACGCTGACGGCGGAGCAGGGCGGCGCCCGCAAGGGGCAGCTGCAATGCGAGCTGCCGGGCAATGGCCGCGTCATCATCAGTGGACGGGCGGCGTTGTACCTGCGCGGCACCATTTACCTCTGACCTGGCTGGCCGCGACCCATGATTTCCATTGAACAGCTACGAGACCGCTACGCCCGCTTTGGCGAGCTGCGCCCGCAAGGCCCCGAAGAATGGCGCGGCGAGATGGCGCTGCCGGATGTGGTGGCGGATTTCTACGCCCGGATCGGCCCGTGGGGCGAAACGTATCATGCGCATATCGGCCCGGTCGGCGTCACGCTGTCCGAAACCAATGTGTGCTTTCCTGCCCTGCGCCGCTTGTGGGACTTGCAGGCGGGCTACCGCTGGGATGCCTCGAACGGCCGGCGCGTGCCGGACTGGCAGGACAACTGGCTGGTGGTCGCGGACCTGAACGCCGATCCGTTCATCCTGGATATCGCCAGCGGCCGCATCCTGTACGCGATGCATGGCACCGGCAAATGGGAACCCGATGAATTGGCGCCTGACCTGTGGACGCTGGCCGCCGCGTTGGCCGCGGTGGGCCTGGTCTACCTGGACGCGGACGAGGACCTGCGCGATGACGACTGGGTGATCAAGCCGGCGTATCGCGCCGCGGTCATCCGCGAGTTGACGGCCGTGCTGGGCGATGCGGGCGAGGCCGAACGGTTCTACGAAGTCCTGGAAGGCTAGCCGCCCGGACAGGTGCCTGTCAGGGCAGCATTACGGAAAACCTATTCCCTCATCAGCACTTCAAATGACTCCCGGGCGCCACCTGCCTAGAATCCCCGGTCATGACATGAAGAGGCCGTAACCGGCCCCCATAAAGACGGAGAGGCAGGGCATGGATGCGGTATGGATCGTGGCGCTGGGCGCCGCCGTGGCAGGGTTTGTGCAGGGGCTGTCGGGCTTTGCGTTCGGCATGGTCGCGATGTCGTTCTGGGCCTGGGTGCTGGACCCGCGGCTGGCGGCGGCGCTGGCCGTGTTCGGTGCGCTGACCGGGCAACTGCTGGCCGTGTTCTCGGTGCGCCGGGGGTTCAACTGGCACGTGCTATGGCCCTTCCTGGCGGGCGGTCTTGCCGGCATTCCGCTGGGCGTGCTGGTGCTGCCGTACCTGGACATGAACTGGTTCAAGGCCGTGCTGGGCGCGTTCCTGGCGCTGTGGTGCCCCGTGATGCTGATGTCGCAGCGGTTGCCGCGCATCGGCGGCAACCGGCTCGGTGACGGCGCGGTGGGGATGGTGGGCGGCGTGCTGGGCGGCATCGGCGGCTTCTCGGGCAGCGTGCCCACGCTCTGGTGCACGCTGCGCGGCTTCAACAAGGACACACAGCGCACCGTGATCCAGAACTTCAACCTGGCGATGCTGTCGGTGACGATGGCCACCTACCTGGCCACCGGTATCGTCACCCGCGACATGGCCCCCATGTTCGCGGTGGTGGCCCCGGCGATGCTGATCCCCACGCTGCTGGGCACCCGCCTGTACATCGGCATTTCCGAGGTCGCGTTCCGGCGCACGGTGCTGGGGCTGCTGACGTGTTCGGGACTGACGTTGCTGGCGTCGTCCGTGCCGCAGTTGCTGGCGCGGTAAGACGCACCAGACTGTAGCAATGGCGATCTGACCGCTGCCATGGCCCGACCCGTCATGCCCGCTCGAGACAGTGCGTGGCAGGCAGCTTGCGCTCAAGCCACCGCTACGCTCTCGCGCACACTCGCCGCCAGCATCTGCGCCGTGGCTGCCGACAAGGTCCACCCCAGGTGCCCGTGCCCGGTGTTGTAGAACACGCCCGGCCGTTTGCCCGGGCCGACGCGCGGCATCATGTTGGGGGTCATGGGGCGCAGGCCGCACCAGGGCACCACGCGTGACGTGCGCACGCCGGGGAAGTGCTTGCGGGTCCAATCCACCAGCGGCTGGATGCGTTCGGCGCGGATGTCCATGTTGAAGCCGTTGAACTCGGCGGTACCGGCCACGCGGAAGCGGTCGCCCAGGCGGCTGGTGACGATCTTGGCGGCTTCGTCCAGCAGGCTGACGGTGGGGGCGGCGGCGCGGCTGTCGGCCTCGTCCAGGTGCACGCTGATGGAGTAGCCCTTGACCGGGTAGATGTTCAGGGAATCGCCCAGCTGGCGCGCGAACTGGCGGCTGGCGGCGCCAGCGCAGATGACGATGGCGCTGGCCTCGTGTTGCTCGCGCCGCGCGCCGTCTTCGCGCGCGATGTCCAGCACATAGGGCAGGCTGTCGCGGCTGATGTGGCGGATGTCGGCGTCTTGCTCGAAGCGCACGCCCAGACGCACGCACGCGCGCGCCAGGCCGCTGGTGAACTTGTGGATGTCGCCGGTGGCGTCTGACGGGGTGTAGAAGCCGCCGTGGCAGGCTGTTTGCAAGGCCGGTTCGATGGCGCGGGCTTCTTCGGGGGTGACGGCGTGGCGCTCCAGGCCGCCTTCGCGCAGCAGCACGTTGGCGCGGCGCGCGGCCTCGAAGCTGGTGGCGTCGTGGTAGATGTGCAGGATGCCGCGGCGTTCCAGGTCGAAGTCGATGCCTTCCGCCTCGGCCATGGCATACAGGTGTTGGCGCGCCTCGATGGCCAGCCGGGTGGTGGCGATGGTGTTCTGGCGGTAGTTGCGGATCTGCCCCATGAACTGGGCCAGCCATGAATACTTGTGCCATGAGAAGCGCGGGTTCAGCAGCAGCGGCGCGTTACGGCGCCCCAGCCAGCGCAGGCCCTTCATGACGGTGGCGGCGCTGTTCCAGACTTCGGCGTTGCTGGCGGACAGCTGGCCACCGTTGGCATAGGACGTTTCCATGGCGGGATAGCGCTGGCGGTCGTAGACCGTGACGTCGTAACCCAGTTTGCTCAAGGCGTACGCGGACGTGACGCCGGTGATACCGGCGCCGATGATGGCGATGCGGGGCATGGTGGCTCCAGATAGCGTGGCTGCGGCCAACCGGCAGCAGCACCCCATCTGTCTTGGTACCTGAGAGCTTCACCCGGGCGACGTGCGCTGCGGGATCCCCTTCGGTGGGCGCGCTAGCGCCTCTCTCCAGATTGTCTACACCGCGCAGTCCTGTTGCCTGAGAGTTTCCGGGGCGGTTGCTCCGTCGGCGCCCGCCACGGGGGCGAGTCTCTTCTGCGGGGTTTTGAATCGACCGGGAAAGAATAGCCAAAATTCCGGCGTGGCGAGACTTAGGGTTAGTACTAGGTCGAAGCGATTTCGGCCTACACTTGGCGCGATCTGGCCGGCGCTCGCCGGTGCTACGCGATAGGAAGCATTGCATGCGTTTACTGAAGAGATGCCGCGCGCCGTGGTTGCTGCTGGCCTGGGCCGCCTGCGCGGGGCCGGCCGCTGCCGCCGACGCCAGGGCCACCGCCCAAGCCGCGCCGCCTGCACCTGCGGCGAATGCGCCCAGGGTCCTTGCGCCCGCCGACGACGCCGTCAATGCCGCCGTGCTCGAGGTCATGCGCCAATACGACATTCCCGGTATGGCGATTGCCGTCACCCGCAACGGCGAGCAGCGTTTTTTCAACTACGGCGATGCCTCGCGCGCCCCGCGTAAGCCGGTGTCCAGCGATACGCTGTTCGAGCTGGGTTCGATCAGCAAGACCTTCACCGTGACGCTGGCGGGGTATGCGCAGGCCAGCGGCAGGCTGTCGCTGAACGACAGTCCTGCCAAGTACGTGCCCGAACTGGAAGGCAGCGCGTTTGCCAGGACGACATTGATCAACCTGGCCACGCACACGGCTGGAGGCTTTCCCTTGCAGGTGCCGGACGCGGTGCAGGACACGGCCCAGTTGATGGCGTATCTGAAAGCCTGGACGCCGCAATACGCGCCCGGCACGCACCGCACCTACGCCAATCCCAGCATCGGCATGCTGGGCGTGGCGGCGGCGCGCAGCCTGGGCCAGCCTTACGTGACGGCGATGGAGCAGGGACTGTTTCCCAAGCTGGGGCTGCGCGCCACCTACCTGAACGTGCCGCCCGGGAAAATGCCGGACTATGCCTGGGGCTACAACAAGCAGAACGCGCCGGTGCGGGTCAATCCGGGCGTGCTGGCGGATGAGGCCTATGGCGTGAAATCGACTGCTCGCGACATGATCCGCTTCGTCGAGGTGAACCTGGGCGTGGCGCCCGTGGATGCCGACATCCAGCGCGCCATCGCCGCCACGCACACCGGCTACTACCAGTTGGGCGCGATGACGCAGGACCTGATCTGGGAGCAATACCGCTATCCGGTATCGACGAATGACCTGGAGGCCGGCAACTCGGCCAAGGTGGCGTTCGAAACCTTGCCGGTGCAGGCTTTGCAGCCGCCGCGCGCGCCGCAGGAGGCGGTGTGGATCAACAAGACCGGCGCCACCAACGGCTTTGGCGCGTATGTGGCGTTCGTGCCGTCGCGCAAGCTGGGCATCGTGATCCTGGCGAACCGCAACTATCCCAATGAGGCGCGGGTACGGCTCGCATTGCGCATTCTGGCCTATACAGATAGCCCGAACGTACCTGTACAGTGAGCCTGATTCAGCGTGATTGTGTATTTGCAGTGCCTGGTACACCAGCCATTATTTTTCGATGGCCGATCATCCGCCCGCCCGCGCGGCGTGGCGATGTCCCTTTCACGTATCAGGAGCTTTCATGACCCTTGCCGCCAATGCCGTCGATTCCCTGGCTGATCTGCGCGTGGACGGCGCGCGCCTGTGGCAATCCTTGATGGACCTGGCTCGCATCGGCGCCACCGACAAGGGCGGGGTCTGCCGACTGGCCCTGACCGATCTGGACCGCCAGGGCCGCGACCTGTTTTCGGATTGGGCGCGCCAGGCAGGGTGTGAGCTGCGCGTGGATGCCATCGGCAATATCTTCGCGCGCCGTCCGGGCCGCAACAATGCCTTGCCCGCCGTCATGACGGGCAGCCATATCGACACCCAGCCCACCGGCGGCAAGTTCGACGGCAACTACGGGGTGCTGGCGGGCCTGGAGGTGCTACGCACGCTGAACGACGCGGGTGTGCAAACCGAGGCGCCGCTGGAACTGGTGGTGTGGACGAACGAAGAGGGATCGCGCTTCGTGCCCGTCATGATGGGTTCGGGCGTATACGCCGGCGCCTTCACGCTGGACCACGCGCTGGGGCAGCGTGACCGCGACGGCGTCAGCGTGCGTGACGCCCTGGCCGCGATCGGCTATGCCGGCGCCGCCGCCGTGCCTCCGCTGGCGCGCGATGGCGTGGGCGCCTATTTCGAGGCGCATATCGAACAGGGGCCGGTGCTGGAGGCCGCAGACACCGTGATCGGCGTGGTCACGGCGGCCCTGGGCCAGCGCTGGTACGACGTGGTGCTGACCGGTGTGGAAGCGCATGCCGGTCCGACGCCCATGCCGT
Organism: Achromobacter sp. ASV32; assembly: GCF_016428805.1. Lineage (GTDB taxonomy): Bacteria > Pseudomonadota > Gammaproteobacteria > Burkholderiales > Burkholderiaceae_B > Achromobacter. Next base: position 86,724 of record NZ_JAELTJ010000007.1, on the reverse strand, counting down.
TGCGGCGCGATGCGCTGCTGGCGGCCAGCGACCTGGTGCGCGCGGTCAATGACATCGCGCTGGCCCATGCGCCGAACGCGCGTGGCACCGTGGGCTGGATGGACGTGTTTCCGAATTCCCGCAATGTCATTCCGGGCCGCGTGAGTCTGTCGGTGGACCTGCGCGCCGCCGATGACGCGACGCTTTCGGCGATGGACGTTGCCTTGCGCGCCGCGGTGGACGCGGCGGCCCGGCGCGGCGGTGTGTCGGCCCACGTGGAGCAGGTGGTTTACTTCGCGCCGCAGCCGTTTGCGCAAGCGCTGGTCCAGGCGGTGCGGGATGGCGCAAGGGACTTGTCCTTGTCGGCCATGGAGGTGGTCAGCGGCGCGGGACACGACGCCGTATACATGGCCCGGGTGGCACCGGCGGCCATGATCTTCGTGCCCTGCAAGGACGGCATCAGCCATAACGAGATCGAAGACGCACGCCCTGATCACCTGGAAGCAGGATGCAACGTCCTGCTGCGCGCCATGCTGGCGCAAGCGGGCGTGGCGGCGTAACGCCCGGCGCACCAATACCGGGCACGCTGCGCCGGCTTGGTGCCGGCGGCGACGCGGTGTACCCCTAGCGGCTTGCGCGTTATTGCGCGGGCGGGCCGCGCGCGTCTCGGCATGGCCCGCTGAGGGCAGATTTTCTGTATTGACTCCGTATTTACCCCCGTACTTCCGCAAATTCGCGATCAATGGCATGGAAGTTGCTTGTACAAAATTTGTGTACCAGCACTGTGCACCTGCCTGACAGGCCTGCGCGGAGCCGGCCTGGTGCTGGTGCCTCATGACGGCTTCATGCCCATCAAGACTTCGGAGAATCACAATGCAGACACGAAGTATCCGCAGCAACGTCCTGGTCGCCGCCCTGGCACTGTCGGGCGCGGTCGGGGTTGCTCCCGGCGCAGCCCACGCCGAAAAAGTCCTGCGCATCGGCATGACCGCGGCCGACATTCCGCGCACGCTGGGCCAGCCCGATCAGGGCTTCGAGGGCAACCGCTTTACGGGCATTCCGATGTACGACGGATTGACGCAATGGGACCTGTCCAAGAAAGATGGCCCCAGTGTGCTGATCTCGGATCTGGCCGTGTCCTGGGACGTGGGTGCCACCGACAAGACCAAGTGGATCTTCAAGCTGCGTCCGGGCGTGACGTTTCACGATGGGTCCGCCTTCAATGCCGACGCCGTGGTGTGGAACGTGGGCAAGGTGCTGGACAAGCAGGCGCCGCAGTTCGATCCCAGCCAGGTCGGCGTCACGGCATCGCGCATGCCCACGTTGGTGTCGGCGCGCAAGATCGACGATCTGACGGTGGAGCTGACCACGTCCGAGCCGGACTCCTTCCTGCCCATCAACCTGACGAATTTGTTCATGGCGTCGCCGGCCCAATGGAACAAGAAGCTGGCCGAGGTGCCCGCGTCGGTGACCGATCCGGCCGAGCGGTCGCAGAAGGCGTGGGCCGCGTTTGCCGCGGATGCCTCGGGAACCGGGCCGTTCAAGATGTCGAAGTTCGTGCCGCGTGAGCGCCTGGAAGTGGTCAAGAACGACTCGTACTGGGACGAGAAGCGGCGGCCGAAGATCGACCGCGTGGTGATGCTGCCGCTGCCCGAAGCCAATTCGCGCACGGCCGCGCTGATGTCGGGGCAGGTGGACTGGATCGAGGCGCCGGCCCCCGACGCCTTCGAGGCGATCAAGAGCCGCGGCTTCATCATCTACGCCAATGAGCAGCCGCATGTCTGGCCGTGGCAGTTGTCGTTCAAGGAGGGCTCGCCTTGGCTGGACCCGCGCGTGCGGCAGGCCGCCAACCTGTGCGTGAACCGGGGCGAGCTCAAGCAATTGCTGGGCGGCATGATGGCCGAGCCCAAGGGCACGGTGCCGCCGGGCCATCCGTGGTGGGGAAATCCCAGGTTCGACATCAGGTACGACCCGGACGCGGCCCGCAAGCTGATGGCCGAGGCCGGCTATTCCAAGGCCAAGCCCGTCAAGGTGAAGGTGCAGACATCGGCCTCCGGTTCGGGCCAGATGCAGCCGTTGCCCATGAATGAGTTCGTGCAGCAGAACCTGAAGGACTGCTATTTCGACGTGAGCTTCGACGTGGTGGAGTGGAACACCTTGTTCACCAACTGGCGTAAGGGCGCAAAGGATCCGTCCGCCAACGGCAGCGATGCCATCAACGTCAGTTTCGCGGCCATGGATCCGTTCTTTGCCATCGTGCGGTTTGTCAGCACCAAGACCTTTCCGCCCACCTCCAACAATTGGGGCTACTTCGGCAACGCCGAAATCGACGGGCTGATCAAGGATGCGCGCACCACTTTCGCGCCGGCCGAACGCGATGCCGCGTTGGCCAGGCTGCATGCGCGGGTGGTCGAGGAAGCGCCATTCGTGTGGATCGCGCACGATGTAGGCCCGCGCGCGATCTCGCCGAAGGTCAAGGGCGTCGTCCAGCCCAAGAGCTGGTTCATCGATATCGCCACGATGTCCATGGACTGACCTGGAACGCGCCGGATGCCGCTTGGCAAGGGCATCCGGCGCACTTAGCGGGTACCGCCTATGTTGTTCTACCTATTTCGGCGCGTGCTGTACGCCCTGCCCATCATGGCAGGGGTTGCGCTGCTCTGCTTCCTGTTGATTCATCTGGCGCCGGGCGATCCGCTGGTGTCGATTCTGCCGCCCGACGCATCGGCCGACCTGCAACGGCAGTTGATGCAGCTGTACGGTTTCGACAGGCCCTTGCCCGAGCAGTTCGCAGGCTGGCTATGGCGCGCGCTGCACGGAGACCTGGGCACGTCGATCGCCTCTGGCCGTCCCGTGGCGGCCGAGGTGATCAACGCCGTGGGCAATACGCTGCGCCTGGCCTGTGTGGCGACGATGCTGGGTTTCGTCGTGGGCGCATTCCTGGGCTTTGTCGGTGGCTATCACCGCAATTCGCTACTGGACCGCATGGCCTCGTTCGTCTCGGTGATAGGCGTCAGCGTGCCGCATTACTGGCTGGGCATGGTGCTGGTCATCGTGTTTTCGGCGCAGCTGGGCTGGTTGCCGCCGACCGGTGCGGGTCCCGGCGGTTCGGGCGAATGGACGGTCGACTGGGCGCATTTGCGCCACATGATTCTGCCGGCCGTGACCATGTCTGTCATCCCGATGGGCATCATCGCGCGCACCGTGCGCGCCCTGGTCGCCGAGACCCTGGCGCAGGAATTCGTGGTGGGCCTGCGTGCACGCGGCCTGACGGAGCTGGGGGTGTTCCTGCACGTGGTCAAGAATTGCGCGCCGACGGCGCTTGCCGTAATGGGCTTGCAGCTTGGGTATTTGCTGGGCGGGTCCATCCTGATCGAGACCGTGTTCTCGTGGCCGGGCACCGGCTTTCTGCTCAATGCCGCCATTTTCCAGCGGGACCTCCCCCTCTTGCAGGGCACGATCCTGGTGCTGGCGCTGTTCTTCGTGGCCCTGAACCTGGCCGTCGACATCCTGCAAGGCCTGTTCGATCCGCGCATCGAAAGGAGCTGAGAACAATGGCTATTTCCCTTGCCAACCGTGCCCCCGTCACAGCGGCCGTGGCACGCTCGCCCGGCTATTGGACCAACGCGCTGCGCCGTCTGCGGCGCGATCCGGTGGCGATGGGCGCGGGCGTCTTCATCCTGGCGTTGATCATCATGGCGCTGCTGGCGCCGTGGATCACGCCCGCGGACCCGTTCCAGGCGTCGATGCTCAAGCGTCTTCGTCCCATCGGCACCGAAGGCTATCCGCTGGGCGCCGATGAACTGGGGCGAGACATGCTGTCACGCCTGATGCTGGGCGCCCGGCTGTCGCTGTTCATGGGCGTCGTGCCGGTCATCGTCGCGTTTGCCATCGGCAGCGGCATCGGCATCCTGGCCGGCTATGCCGGCGGCTGGATCAACACCGTCATCATGCGCGTGGTGGACGTGTTCTACGCGTTTCCTTCGGTGCTGCTGGCGATTGCATTGTCCGGCACGCTGGGCGCCGGCATACTCAATGCGATCCTGTCGCTGACCATCGTATTCGTGCCGCAGATCGTGCGTGTGGCGGAAAGCGTGACGACGCAGGTTCGGCGTAGCGACTATGTCGACGCGGCGCGGGCTTCCGGCGCATCCGGCTTCACCATCGTGCGCGCCCACGTGCTGTCCAATGTGCTGGGGCCCATTTTCGTCTATTCGACCAGCCTGATCTCGGTGTCGATGATCCTCGCTTCCGGCCTGTCGTTCCTGGGCCTGGGCGTGCGGCCGCCAGAGCCGGAGTGGGGCCTGATGCTCAATACCCTGCGTACCGCCATCTACACCCAGCCCTGGGTCGCGGCGCTGCCCGGCGTGATGATCTTCATCACGTCCATGTCCTTCAATCTGTTCTCCGACGGATTGCGCTCAGCCATGGAGGTCAAGGAATGAATGCGCTTGCCGGTTTCTTGACCGAGATGCACGAGGACATGGGCGGCCCCGCGCAGCCCTTGCTGAGCGTGCGCGGTTTGACGAAGCACTTCCCGCTCACGCGGGGGCCGCTGCCGCGGCACAAGGGCGGCAGCGCCGTGCGTGCGGTCGACGGCGTGGACTTCGATGTGAAAAAAGGCGAAACCCTGGGCGTGGTGGGCGAGTCCGGTTGTGGCAAATCCACGACGGCGCGCCTGGTGATGCAATTGACCCGGCAAGACCGTGGCGAACTCGTTTTCGATGGTGTGACAGTGGGTTCGCGCGGACTCGCGCTGCGCGAGTTCCGGCGGCAGACCCAGATGGTGTTCCAGGACAGCTATTCCTCGCTCAACCCGCGCATGACCATCGAGGACTCCATCGCTTTCGGTCCGCAGGTGCACGGCATGCCCAGGCGCGACGCGATCGGGGTGGCGCGTGGGCTGTTGGGCAGGGTAGGGTTGGACGCGCAGCGCTTCGCCGGACGGTATCCGCATGAATTGTCAGGGGGCCAGCGTCAGCGCGTGAACATCGCGCGTGCGCTGGCGCTGCATCCGCGCCTGGTGATCCTGGACGAAGCCGTGTCGGCCTTGGATAAATCCGTGGAAGCGCAGGTGCTGAATCTGCTGCTGGACCTGAAAGCGGATTTTGGCCTGACCTATATGTTCATCAGTCACGATCTGAACGTCGTGCGGTACATCTCGGATCGGGTCATGGTGATGTACCTGGGGGAAGTCGTGGAGCTGGGGCCGGTGGACCAGGTCTTCGATGCGCCGCGCCATCCCTACACGCAAGCGCTGCTGCGTTCCATGCCGTCCATGGAGCCCGGCCAGCGTACCGAGACGGCGCCCTTGTCGGGGGATCCGCCCAATCCCATCGATCCGCCGCCAGGGTGCCGGTTCCACACACGTTGCGCGCAGGCGCGCGAGGCGTGCGCCCAGGAAACGCCGGTGCTGGCCGATCATGACGGGCAGGCCGTGCGCTGCCTCATGTTTCAACCCGAATCCGGCTATCAGGCCTCAGGAGCATTGGCATGACGACAACGCCTCTGGTCAGTATCCGCGACCTGGACGTGGCTTTCGACGCGGGCGCCAAGACCGTGCATGCCCTGAATGGCGTGAACCTGGACGTGGGGCGTGGTGAAGCCGTGGCGCTCATCGGCGAATCCGGTTCGGGAAAAAGCGTGACGCTGCGCGCGCTGATGCGCCTGCACCCGCCACGGCGCACGCGCATCAGCGGTGAAATACGGGTGGATGGCCAGGACGTGCTTGCGATGAGCCCGCGCGAACTGGCTGCAATGCGCGGGCCCGTTGTGTCGATGGTGTTCCAGGAGCCCCTGCTGGCGCTGGATCCCGTCTACCCGGTGGGCCGTCAGATCGAGGAAATGGTGCGGCGGCACTCGGGCGAAGGCCGCGCCCAGGCCCGCGCTCGCGCGTTATCGCTGTTCGAGCGCGTGCGCATTCCCAGCCCCGAACGCCGGCTGCAGGCGTATCCACACGAAATGTCGGGCGGCATGCGCCAGCGCGCCATGATCGCGCTGGCGCTGTCCTGCAACCCCAAGGTCTTGCTGGCGGACGAACCGACGACCGCATTGGACGCTACGGTGCAGATTCAGATCCTGCTGCTGTTGCGGGAATTGCAACGGGAACTGGGCCTGGCCATCGTGTTCGTGACGCACGATATCGGCGCTGCCGCGGAGATTGCCGACCGCGTGGCGGTCATGTATGGCGGCCGCATCGTGGAACAGGGGACGATTGCCGACCTGTTGCGCGCGCCGCGTCATCCCTACACCCAGGCGCTGCTCAAGGGCCGCGCGCATGGCGCAATGCAAAAAGGCAAGCGCCTGGAAACCATACCCGGGTCGCCGCCGGACCTGGCGGCCCTGCCGCCGGGCTGTTCGTTTGCGCCGCGTTGCCGTCTGGTGGCGTCGCAATGCCAGGCCGCGGTGCCTGCCATCACCGCCGTGGCGCCTGGGCACGACGTGCGTTGCGTGCGGGTGGATGAGACACTGGCCGCCTGACGGGGCTTGGACCGGTTCTGCCGCCCTTGGCCCCGCCGCCCGGCAGCGGGGCCATGATGCGCAGCCGCTCGCACAATGGTCCTGGCCGCCACGCATTTCCCTCTTGATCGGTTACCGACTGTTCCAGAGGGCACGGCATCACGGCCCCAGATGCGCTATAAACCTGTTTCAACACATCACTGTGCCCGCCCGCTGAGGCGCCAGGGCAATCGGCCATGGCCGATAATCCCCTGTCGCCCCAGAAGCTGGACCCCAATTCATGCCCCGCGTCACCCTTCGTCTTGCCCTTCCGTTGTGCGCTGCCCTGGCAGCCGTCCTGGCGGGATGCGCCGCTCCCAAAGCCGCGTTTGAAAAAGAAGATTTCACCCAGAACGACACCTACTCCCGGACGTTCCCGGCGGGCAGCAGCACGGTCTGCGACGCCGGGCGGCGGGCCTTGCTCAGCCAGGGCTACAACATCGACAAGTTCGAGGGCACGCGTGTCACGGGGCACAAGAACTTCCAGGGCGACGATGGCCAGCATACGCAGATCAGCTTCAACATCGATTGCGCGTCCGACGGCGCCGCCAATGAGCGCGCCACGGTGTTCGCCAACGCCGTGCAGGACCGCTATTCCATCAAGCGCACCACCAGCTCGGCCAGCGTGGGGGTAAGCGTGCTGGGGCAGGTGTCGATGCCGTTCGGCGCCAGCGATGACTCGCTGGTCAAGACCGCCAGTCAGACCGTGTCGCGGCCGGCGTTCTACGAGGGCTTCTTCCAGCTGCTGCAACGTTTCCTGCCGGATGCGCAGGCCGCCGCCGCGCCCCACGTGCCGCCGGCAGGCCGCGGCAAGCCCGCCGCGCCCAAGCCGCCTGCCGACCCGGTGACCACGCCGGACGCGCCGGCCGATACGCTGAATCCTTCCACCGCCAGCGGCGCGCCGGTGGCCGGCGACAAGCCGGCGCCCGAGCCGGCCCGCGCGGTGCCGGCTGCCGCCCCTGCCAATGGGGAGGGGGCCGCGGCCGCGCCGGCGACGGCGACCGTTACGCCCGCCGCCCAGCCGGCGTCGAGCGACGCGGCGAAGTAGGCCGCACACGGTCTTGCGCAACGCGCAGCCGGTGCCCGGCTGCGCAGGTCCGCGGCGCTTTCCCCGGATGTTACCCACGCCGCCCAATCGACGGCGCCGCGTCTGGCCGTGCCACCGCCCGGCGCAATAGCCAGCCCGCTTGCCCCAGCGCAAACTCAGGCGCAAGCGCGACCCCGCGCCCGTCCGCCGTCCGGCGATAATGCCGCGCATGACCTATCAACTTCTGAAAATGCTGCACGTCGCCGCCGTGGTCGCATGGCTGGGCGGTTCCCTGTTCGTGTCCCTGTTCCTGCTGTCGTCGCAACCGCCGGACAGCGACGAGGCGCCCAAGGAACGCAAGATGCTGGGTGCGCTGCGCCGCTGGACGCTGTGGGTGACCACGCCGGCCATGGTGCTGGCCTGGCTGATCGGCCTGCATCTGGCGATGACCTTCGGCTGGTTCGCCATGGACTGGCTGTGGATCAAGGCGGGCCTGGCCCTGGCGCTGTCGGCGCTGCTCGGCATCCAGAGCGCCGCGCTGCGCCGCCTGGCCCAGGGCAGCGCCAAGCGTCCGCCGCTGGTGGATCTGTACGCGCCGCTTACCGTCATCGCCGCCGCCGTCATCGTGACGCTGGTGGTCGTCAAACCCTTCTAGGACAGTGCCGGCGGACCGGGCCTGGCGCCCGCCCGCCTAGCACCGCGCTGGCCGCCTGCGCCCCGCCGGCATATGCGCCTGCCACATAACCAAACACCTCTGTAATAAGGACTCAACCAAGCATTCGTTCGTGTTCGCCGGGTCCATCCCTAGAATCGTCCCTCTCATAACCGTATTGACATCGGGCTCGCCAACCCTGGCAGGCGCCTTGCATGATCCCCCGACTAAGGGACGCCAGGCGCGGTTCAGGGGTAGCGGGCCCTGGAGGCGATTTCCATATGACTTCCCGTACTTTCTCCGCCCGCGCGGGCACGCTCGCCAAGGGGCTGCTGGGTGCCGTGCTGGCCGCCGCGGCCATGTTTCACGGACCGGCCTTCCCGGCCGATCCGAAGCCGCTGAAGGTGGGGGTGCGCGGCGGCGTTGACGAGCAGATATGGGAAGTGGTGGCGCAGGTCGCCAAGAAGAATGGCCTGGCCGTCGAGCCCGTGGTGATCACCGGCACCGCCAGCCCCAACGAGGCGCTGAACAATGGCGACCTGCAAGCCAATGCCTTCCAGCACATTCCCTTTCTGAACGACCAGATCAAACAGCGCGGCTACAAGCTGGTGTCGGTGGCCAACACGCTGATCTCGCCCATCGCCTTCTATTCCAGGAAGTACAAATCGCTGAAGGAACTGCCCGACGGCGCCAAGGTCGGCATTCCCAACGATCCCAGCAACCAGACGCGCGCGCTGGTCATCCTGCGCGACCACGGCCTGATCACGCTGCGCGACGGCTTTGATCCCGCCACCGGCACCGCCACGCTGGCGGACGTCACGTCCAACCCCAAGAAACTGAACTTCGTGGAAAGCGCCTCCGTGGTGCTGGCGCGGTCGCTGCCGGACGTGGACACCGCCGCCATCGTCAACAGCTTTGCCTACCAGGCCGGGCTGATCGCCACGCGCGATGGCATCGCGGTGGAAAAGAAGGAAAACAATCCCTACGTCAACATCATCGCCGTGCGCGAACAAGACAAGGACGCACCCTGGGTGCCCGAGCTGGTCAAGGCCTACCACTCCGAGCAGGTGCGCCAGTTCATCCTGAGCAAGTACGAAGGCTCGGTGATCCCGGTCTTCTAGGCACGCCATGATCCCGCACGAATTCACCCTGCCGCCCGAGGCCGCGCTGGCCGCGGCAGGGGGCACGCACGGCGAGGCCGACGCGCATATCGTCTTCGACGGCGTGCAGAAGCACTATCCGGGGCCGCAGGGTCCGGTGTTGGCGCTGTCGGACATTTCCTTTTCGATTGCGCGCGGCGAGGTGTTCGGCATCATCGGGCGCAGCGGCGCCGGCAAGTCGACGCTGCTGCGCGCCATCAATATGCTCGAGCGTCCCAGCGCCGGCCAGGTGCGGGTCGACGGCCTGGACGTGGGCGGCCTGGACGAAGACGCGCTGGTGGGGCTGCGGCGCCGCATTGGCATGATCTTCCAGCACTTCAACCTGCTGTCGGCCAAGACGGTGGCGCAAAACGTGGCGTTGCCGCTGCGCGTGGCGGGCGTGAAGCCGGCCGCGGCGCGGGCCCGGGTGGATGCGCTGCTGGAGCTGGTGGGGCTGCGCGAGAAGGCCGACACCTATCCGGCCAGGCTGTCCGGCGGCCAGAAGCAGCGCGTGGGCATCGCCCGCGCCCTGGTGCACAACCCCGAGATCCTGCTGTGCGACGAAGCCACGTCCGCGCTGGATCCGGAAACCACGCAATCGATCCTGGCGCTGTTGCAGGACATCAATCGCAAGCTGGGGTTGACGGTCGTGCTGATCACGCACGACATGGCCGTGATCCGCGAGGTCTGCCACAAGGTGCTGGTGCTGGACGGTGGCCGCAAGGTGGAGCACGGCGACGTCTGGCGCGTGTTCGGCGATCCGCAGGCGGACGCCACCCGCGCCTTGCTGCGGCCCTTGCAGCACGATCTGCCCGCCGATCTGGCGGCGCGGCTGGTGCCGGACCTGCAAGCCCTGGGCGGCCGGCCTGGCGCGGCGGTGCTGCGCCTGCGCTTTACGGGACACGGCCGGCCGGAAGGCGTGTCGTTGCAGGCGCTGGCGGCGCTGGGGCCGGGGGCGACGCTGTTGCATGGCGGCCTGGATCGTCTGCGCGGCCATGCCCAGGGCAGCCTGCTGGTGTCGGTGCCCGCTGCCGTTCTACAGGAAGAGGCCGCGCGCGCCGCGCTGGTGGCCGATCAGCTCAAGGTGCTGGGATATGTCGCTGCCGATGCTTGATAAATACCTGCAGGCGTTCCTGCAGACGCTGACCATGGTGGGCATTTCCGCCGCCATTGCGATCATCGCGGGCCTGACGCTGGCGGTGGTGCTGACCGTCACCGCGCCGGGCAACCTGTATCCGAAGCCGCGCTTGAACAAGGCGCTGTCGATCACGGTCAATACCTTCCGCGCGATCCCGTTCATCATCCTGCTGGTGGCCATGCTGCCGTTCACGCGGATGCTGGTGGGCACCACGCTGGGCACTTGGGCCGCAATCGTGCCGCTGTCGGCCAACCTGGTGCCGTTCTTCGCGCGCATCGCGCAGGTCAGTCTGAACGACGTGGACCACGGGCTGGTGGAAGCCGCCCGGGCCATGGGCTGCCGCCGCTGGCACATCGTGCGCCACGTGCTGTTGCCCGAGGCGCTGCCCGGCATCATCGGCGGCATGACCGTCAGCGTCATCGCCATGATCAACGCATCAGCCATGGCCGGCGCGGTGGGCGCAGGCGGCCTGGGCGACCTGGCGATCCGCTACGGCTACGAGCGCTATGAAACCCGCGTGATGTTCGAGGTCATCGTGATCCTGATCGCGCTGGTGTCGATCGTGCAGTTCGCAGGCGAATGGCTGTCGCGCCGCGCCGACCACAAGCGTTGACGGCGCGTCGCGCCATTCATCCGTTTCCTTTGGAGTCCGTCATGTCCGATTCGCCGCAACACGGTTTCGCCACCCGCGCCATCCACCTGGGCTACGAGCCGCTGGACGAGCAGGGCGCGCTGTCGCCGCCGCTGTACCTCACGTCCACCTACACCCAGGACAGCCTGGAAGCCTTCGATCAGATCCGCCTGGGTGAAAAGGCGGGCTATGTCTATGGCCGCACCCGCAACCCGACTCAGGCTTTGCTGGAAGAGCGCTTGGCGTCGCTGGAAGGCGCCGAGGCCGGCGTGGTCACGGCATCCGGCATGGCCGCCATCTCGGCCACGCTGCTGTCGCTGCTGCAAAGCGGCGACGAGATCGTGGTGGACCAGATCGTGTACGGCACGGCCTTCACGCTGTTCGCGCAGGGCCTGCCGCGCCTGGGCATCCGCGCGGTATTCGCGGATTTCACGCGCCCTGAAACGGTCGCGGCCGCCATCGGCCCCAAGACCCGCGCGGTCTACTTTGAAACGCCGGCCAACCCGAACCTGCGCCTGGTGGACATCGCCGCCGTGTCGGCGATCGCGCGCGGCAAGGGCCTGCTCACCATCGTTGACAACACCTTTGCCACGCCGGTGCTGCAACGGCCGCTGGAGCATGGCGCCGACATCGTGCTGCATTCGGCCACCAAGTACCTGGGCGGCCACGGCGACCTGCTGGCCGGCGCCGTGGTGGGACGCAAGGAACACATCGACGCGATCCGGCTGCAGGGGCTGCGCTACTTCACCGGCGCGACGCTGTCGCCGTTCACGGCATTCCTGGTGCTGCGCGGTATCAAGACGCTGGAGCTGCGCGTCGAGCGCCACAGCGAATCGGCGCTGAAGGTGGCCAGGCTTCTGCGCGAACATCCGGCGGTGCGCGACGTGTTCTATCCCGGCCTGGCCGGCACTGCCGGCTTTGACATCGCGCAGCGCCAGCAATCGGCGGGCGGCGGCCTGGTGGCGTTTGAACTGAAGGGCGGGCTGGATGCCGGCCGCCGGCTGCTCAATGGCCTGAAGCTGGCGCGCATCGCGGTCAGCCTGGGCGATCCGGAAACGCTAATCCAGCATCCGGCGTCGATGACGCACGCCAGCTACACCGCCGAGGACCGCGAGAAGTATGGTTTGTCCGAAGGGCTGTTGCGCCTGTCGGTCGGGTTGGAAACCGCCACGGACATTCTGGCGGACCTCAAGCAGGGGCTGGACCGGGTCTGAGCCCGCCGGCCGCGGTCAGGGCCGTGCGCGGTGCCTGGCCGATGCCGCGACCCGGCGGTCAGCGCAGGTCCGACGTCAGGTTGTCGAACTGCTGCAGTTCCAGCCGGGTCCGTTCCTCGGTCAGCCGGCGCACGGTCTGCTGGTGCGCCCGGAAGCGCGCCAGCAGCTTGTCCTGGTCGAACACGATTTCGTTGTGCTCGGCGCGCCAGGAACGGCGGTTGTCGTCAAGCAGGTTGATCATCTTCTCGAACTCGGCCAGCGTCTGGCGCTCGATGTCCCAGTTGCGCGCAAGCGTTGCCTTCTGCGTTGGACGCGCCTTGAGCGCGCCTTCGATCATCTGGTTCTTCTGCTGCTCGCTCAGGTCCAGCCCGCGGATCATCAGGGGCACGTCCGCCAGGAGCTTCTGGTTCTGCTGGCTGTACTTCTGCACGATGCGCTGCGATTGCTCCAGGATCAAGCGGCTTTCCACCAGGCCGCGATCACGCGCCAGCCGGTTGGCGATGAACAGCTCCGACAGCCGCACGTCGTCCAGTTCCTTCATGTAGGCGCGGTATTGCGCCAGCCGTTGGCCCAACAGGATCTTCACGCCGCGCTCGATCTGGCCGTAGGCGCCGTGGGCTTTGGGGGTGGGGTCGATGTCTGGCACATCGCCCGGGGGATGATCGGCGGCATACATGGCGTTGCGCATCAGCTCGCCGACGTGGCGGATCTCGGCGTAGGCGATCGCCTTCTGCCTGCCCTGGTAGAACCCGATGCCGCTCGCGGTGCCCAGTACGCCCAGCAAAACCAGTCCGGCGCCGAACGCGATGCGCATGCGGTTGCGGGGCGTGCGAAAGCGCTTGAACACCGACAGCACCAGGATCGCGACACAGGCCGGGATGGTCACGGCGAGGCCGGCGCCGATGGCGTGGCCCAGGGTCGTCGCGGTATCCGTGGACGAGGGCGAGCTACCCCCTGCTACGACTGCCAGCGCCCAAAGCCCGGCATAGACCGCGCACGTCCAGAACTTCAGCGGGGCGCTGGCTGCGGGCGGCGGGTGCAATGCCGCGGCCAACGGGTCCGCCAGCGGGGCGGGCGGCGCATGGTCCAGGCTCAGGGTCGGTTCGGTGCGCGTGTCCACAGTCGCGGCGGCCAAGAAATATTTGGATGTAAATGTTACTGTGCGGGGTTTTCAGGCGCAATGGATTCGCGTTGCCAGAGGATCCATTCGCCGGCGCCATCGAAGTGCCGCGGACCCCGCGCGGCGGTGGCCAGCGCCGCCTGCAAGGCCGTGCGATCCAGGCCGGGCATGTGCCGCAACAAGGCTGGCGGCAACGCATCCGGGTCCAGGATGTCCTGGTCGAATTCCACCGCCATCAGCGCGCCGTCGTCCTGCACCCGGACGTACCACAGGCCTTCCATGTAGTCGCCGGTCCAGGGGTCCGGAAAGACCGCCTGCGAGAAGCGAAAGCCGAATTCACGCACGTCTTCCCAGGGCCAGGATTGGCGCAGGCGCATGGCGCTGGCCAGATCGCTGGTCCGCGTGAAGCCGGCGTCGTCGAAACGGATGGTTTCGGCAAACGGATCGGGCGGGGCGGGCGGGCCTGACAGCAGCCGTTTTAGACGTGACCACATGGCGATAGGGGGCGGCAAAGGCGATGGCGGCAGTGTAGCGGCAGGCTCTCGGACCGTGGCTTGGCCTCGGACGACCGCAGGCTGCAAAAATGTTACAAGTCTTGATGCATATCAACGCCGCGCCCCGCGGCACGCGTTAGGGTTGCGCTTTTTCCCGACGGGTCGCCGGCGACTGACCGCCCGCCAGGGACCAGACCCTACGTGCAGCAAGGACAGGATCGATGACAGACAAGACCTCGCAAGCTTCCGACCCGGCTCAGGCCGCCACGGTCAACACCCCCCAGGCCGCTAAACGCACCGCCGCCGCGCGCCGCGTATCGGCGACCCAGCGCGCACAGCCGGCCCCCCCGGCCGCCAAGCGTCCGGCTGTCGCCTCGCCCACGGGCCCGGCCGCGAAACGCGCCCGCGTATCGCGCGCGCCGGCGCCCGCCGCCGCGCCGCCCGTCGTTTTGCCCGCGATTGATCCCGCCGTCATGGCTCGCAAGCGCGTCAGCGCGCGCGAAAGCGCGGCCCGCCAGGAAACCGCGGCCGTGCTGGCCGACATCGCCCGCCGCTATACCGTCGGCGAATCCGACCAGGCCCACGAGGCGCTGCGCTCGGTGATCGAGGAACTGTCGCCGGACGACGCGCAGGCCGTGCACCGCGCGTTGTTGCAGGTCAACGCGCAGGCGCCGGCCGCCCGCCGCAATCCTGATGAAGAACTGGCCACCGATTGGCGCGAGGGCGTCTATCCCTACCAGCACCGCATGTTGCGGCGCAATTACGAAACGCAGAAATACGCGCTGCAGGTGGAACTGCTCAAGCTGCAGGCCTGGGTCAAGGCGACCGGCCAGCGCGTGGTGATCCTGTTCGAGGGCCGCGACGCGGCGGGCAAGGGCGGCACCATCAAACGCATGATGGAACACTTGAATCCGCGCGGCGCGCGTGTGGTAGCCCTGGAAAAACCGTCGGACACCGAACGCGGCCAATGGTATTTCCAGCGCTATGTGCAGCACCTGCCCACCGCGGGCGAGATCGTGATGTTCGACCGCTCCTGGTACAACCGCGCGGGCGTCGAACGCGTGATGGGTTTTTGCTCGCAGGCGGAATACCTGGAGTTCCTGCGCCAGGTGCCTGATTTCGAGCGTCACCTGGTTGCCAGCGGCATCCACCTGGTGAAGTTCTGGTTCTCGGTCAGCCAGCAGGAGCAGCGCCGCCGCTTCACGCAACGCAAGGTGCATCCGCTCAAGCAGTGGAAGCTGAGCCCCGTGGATCTGGCCTCGCTGGACAAGTGGGACGACTACACGCGTGCCAAGGAAGCGATGTTCGCGCACACGGACACGGCCGATGCGCCGTGGATCGTGGTCAAGTCCGACTGCAAGAAGCGCGCCCGCCTGAACGCCATGCGCTACGTGCTCAGCCGCATGCCGTACGAAGGCAAGAGCGGTGCGCCGGAGATGGCGCTGGATTCATTGATCGTGGGGCGGGCGCTGTAGGCGCCGGGACGCGCGCCTGGGGCCGCCGCGTTATTTGCCGCGCATCTGGTCGATCAAGCGCCGATCGCGCTTGGTCGGCCGCCCCGCCGCGATGTCCAGCGCCGGCTCGGGCGCCAGGCGCCGCAATTCCGCGGCAAGGGCGCGTGCCGCGGCGCTTTCCGGGGTTTCTTCGTACAGCTGGCGCGCCACGGGCGCCGGGCCGCGCACGCCGCTGACGGCCATCACGCGCACATGCAGGACGGGGTCTTCCTTGCGGATGCTGACCAGATCCCCGGCCGCGACTTCGCGCGCCGGCTTGGCAGGCTGGCCGTTGACCTGCACGCGGCCCTTGCCGATTTCGTCCACCGCCAGGCTGCGCGTCTTGTAGAAGCGCGCCGCCCAGAGCCATTTGTCGAGCCGAATCTTTTCCATCTTGGTGTTCGCAGCCATGTCAGCCCGATATGATAGCGGCCCGCGTCAGGGCGGCGTGTCGCGCAGCAGCGCGGCAAAGGCGGCGGCGGGCAGGGCGCGGCTGAACAGAAAGCCCTGCATGGCGTCGCAGCCTTCCTCGATCAGCATCTGCCGTTGCACTTCGGTTTCGACGCCTTCGGCCAAGGTGCGCATGCCCAGCGAATGCGCCAGCCGCACCACGCCGCGGATCACGGCGGTGGCGGTGGGCATCTTGCCCAGCGCCCAGACGAATGACTGGTCGATCTTGAGCGTGTCGATCGGCAGCCGCACCAGGTAGGCCAGACTGGAATAGCCCGAGCCGAAGTCGTCCAGCGAGGCGGAGATGCCGGCCTGGCGCAGTTCCATCAGGATGCCCGACGCCTTTTCCACGTCGCTCATCAGCGAGTTCTCGGTGACCTCCACGTCCAGCAGCGTGGGCGGCACACCGTGCATGCGCGCCAGCCGCACAATGGTCGCGGCCAGGTCGGGCGCCACCAGTTGGCGGGCCGACAGGTTGAACGAGATGCGCGGCACCGGCAGGCCGTCGGCCAGCCATTCGCTGATGTGCTGGCAGGTGGCGTTGGCGACCCATTCGGTCAGCGCCGATTCCAGCGGCGAATCCAGGATCACTTCCAGGAACGCGGCAGGTCCCAGCAGGCCGCGGGTGGGATGGCGCCAGCGCAGCAGCGCCTCGGCGCCGCACAGCGAGCCGTCGTGCATGCTGATCTGCGGTTGAAAGTGCAGTTCGAACTGGCTGTTGGTCAGCGCGCCCTGGATGTCGCCGCGCAGCGACAGGCGCGCGCCCAGGCCCTGCATCAGCTCGCGGTGATACAGCCGCACCTGGAAGCGGCCCGCCGACTTGGCCGCGTACATGGCGGCGTCGGCATAGTTCAGCAGCATCTCGGCGGATTCGCCTGGCGCGGTCAGCATGGCGATGCCGATGCAGGCGCCCAGCGATACCGAGCGGCCATGGATGTCGCTGGGGCGCGACACCGCGTTCAGGATTGAATTGGCCAGCGCCTCGGCCGCGCGTTCGTTGGTGCCACGCAGCACCAGCACGAATTCGTCGCCACCGACCCGGGCGCAGAAGATCGCGGGCGTCAGGAACTTGCGCAGCCGTTCCGCGACGTCGCACAGCAGCAGGTCGCCCTCGGCGTGGCCGAACGCGTCGTTCACTTCCTTGAACCGGTCCAGGTCCAGGAACAGCACCGCCAGCGAGGCGTTCTGCGCCGTCAGCCCCGGCGCGGCCTCGGCGATGGCGCAGGACAGCGTCTCCATGCATTGGCGCCGGTTGGGCAGGCCGGTCAGGTAATCGTGGGTGGCCTGGTACTTGAGCTGGGCGGTTTCCTCGCGTTCGCGCGAGACGTCGCGAAACAGCACCGCCAGGCCGTCGTCGTGCGGAAACGCGCGCGCTTCGAACCAGGTGGCCAGGGGCGCGTAGTAGCCGGTGTGGCTGGCGGGGCGGTCCGTTTGCAGCGCGCCGCGGCAGGCATCGTAGTAGCCGGTGCCGACCAGATCCGGACATGCGTCCCACAGGCCTTGTCCGACCAGTTCCTGCCTGCTGCGGCGCAGCAGCCGTTCGGCGGCGGGGTTCAGGTAACGTACGCGCCAGTCGCGGTCCACGCAGAGCAAGCCGTCGGCCAGGCCGTCGAGCGTGGCGCCGTCTGGGCCGGCCGCCAGGGCTGCGGCGGCATCGGCCGGGGCGGGTGATGAGGGCTCGTTGCTTTCTTGGTTCATCTTTTTCCGGACTTCCCATGGCGCATTCGATCCGCTCTTTTTAATGCATCGGGGGCCGCGGCAAAAGCAAAAAGAACAGTCAAAAAAAGGGCGCCCCGAAGGGCGCCCCAAGACCGGCAATCCGGTTGTGGACCGTCAGCGCACGCGCCAGGCATCTCCGGGATGCCGCGCCGTGGGCGGTCCGTCAGTCTTCAGTCCAGCTTCAGGCCCGCTTCCTTGACCACGCGTTGCCACTTTTCGATTTCCGCGCGGCGGAACGTATCCAGCTCGGCGGGCGTGGAGCCGATGGTCTCGGCGCCGATGCCTTCGAGCTGCTCGGCGATCTGCGGGTCCTTGAGCACCTTGGCCAGCGCCTGCGAGACCTGGTTGACGATCTCGGGCGGCGTGCCGGCGGGCGCGAACACGGCGTTCCATTCGTAGGTTTCATAGCCGGGCACACCGGATTCGGCGATGGTGGGCAGGTCGGGCGCGGTCTTGGACCGTTGCGAGCCGCCCACGGCCACGGCGCGCAGCTTGCCGTTCTTCACGTGCTGCCAGGCCGAGCCCATGCTGGCGAACATCACCGGCACCTGACCGGACATGACGTCGATCATGGCCGGGCCGCCGCCCTTGTAAGCCACGTGCTGCAGCTCGGTCTTGGCCAGCAGGTTGAACAGTTCACCGGCCAGGTGTTGCGCCGAGCCGGGGCCGGCCGAGGCAAAGTAGACGTGTTCCTTGGCGCCGGGCTGGCCCAGCTTGATCAGGTCGGCCACCGTCTTGACCTCGTACGACGGGGTGACGACCAGCACGTTGGGCACGCGCAGCAGCAGCGACACCGGGGCGAAGGCGGTCAGCGTGTCGAACTGCATCTTGGGATGCAGGGCGGGGTTCTGGGCGTGGTTGGACGCGTCCAGCATCAGCGTGTAGCCGTCGGGCTGGGCCTTGGCCACCACCGCGCCGCCGATCATGCCGCCGGCGCCGCCGCGGTTTTCAATCACCACCGGCTGACCCAGTTCGGCCGCCAGCTTGGGGCCAATCAGGCGAGCCACCACGTCCACCGTGCCACCGGGCGGGTAGGTCACGACCAGCGTGACGGCGCGCTCGGGATAGGCGGCCGACGCCGCGCCGGCGGCGCCGGCCAGCAATCCGGCCGCGGCCAGCAGGCTGCCGCGGCGGGCGAGGCGTTTGAACAGAGGGGTCATTGGGAGTCTCCTGAAAATTGGAACAGCTGCAACGGCGTGTCGGCCAGGATGGCGCGCCGCTGCGCGGGGTCGTCGATCCAGTCGTCCAGCCATTGCGTTGCCGCAGCGAAGGACGCCAGGTGGCGATGCTCGGTGTGGGGCCAGTCGCTGCCCCACATGAGGCGGGCGGACGTGTAGGCCCGCAGCAGCTGCTCCGTGGCCTGGCGGCCCGACGTGCCACAGGCGGGGGCGGGCCAATTGCGGTAGGGGGCCGACAGCTTGACCCAGACGCGGCCGCTGTCCGACTGCCGCAGCAGATAGGCAAAGCCCGGGTCCGACACGCCCAGTGCCGGGTCGGGCCGGCCAAAGTGGTCCACCACCACGCGGCAGCCGGCCTGCAGCAGCGCCGGCATGATATCGGCCAGGCGCGCCGCCTGCACGTGGAGTTCAACGTGCCAGCCTAGCGCGTTGACGCGGTCCAGCAGATGACGCCAGGCCGGCGCCTGCACATCGGGCAGGGCCAGGCCGATCAGGTTCAGGCGGATGCCGACCACGCCCGCCGTGGCCAGGACGTGCAGCTCGGCGTCCGTGATGGCCGGGTCCACCACCGCCACGCCACGCAACCGCCTGGGCTGGGCGCGCAGCGCGTCGACCAGGAAGCTGTTGTCGGTGCCCAGGAAGCTGGGCTGCACCAGCACGCCTTGCGTCAGCCCGTGGCTGTCCAGCAGGGCCAGGTACTGGGCCAGCGTGGCGTCGTAATCGGGTGTGTGGCGGCGCGTGTCCGCCAGCGCCAGACCTTGCTGGAATACGTGGGCGTGGGTGTCGACGGCGGGGCCGGTCGCGGACGGGGGCAAGACAGTCTCCTGGGCGCATGCGGCGCCGACGGGCACGCACGCTTCTGTAAGGTTTTATAAGGCGGGATTGTAGGGAGGTCGGGTATAGTTTCCCATTCTGGAAAAATGCTTTATTTATATTGAATTGATATGGAAACCCGGCACCTGCGCTACTTCCTGGCCGTGGTGGACCACGGCAGCGTCAGCCGCGCGTCGGCATGGTTGGGCATCGCCCAGCCCGCGCTCAGCCAGGCCCTGGGCCGCATGGAAAAAGACCTGGGCGTGCGCCTGTTCGAGCGGTCGCGCCAGGGGTCCGTCCCCACGCCGGCCGCCGCCGCCATTCTCGAAGACGTGCGCGCCAGCGTGGCGCGCATCGACGCCGCCGCCCGCCGCGCCCGGGAGATCGGCCGGGGCAGCGCGGGGCAACTGACGGTGGGGTTGGTGTCCTCGGCGCTGTTCAACACCTTGCCGCGCGCCTTGCGTGAAATGCGGCGGCAGGCGCCCGGCGTGCGCGTGATCCTGCGTGAAATGAGCAACGCGGAGCAGGCCGAGGCCTTGCAGACTGGCGAGATCGACATCGGCTTGATGCATACGCCGGTGGCGGTGGGCGGGCGCATGCGTGAACGGCAACTGCTGCGCGACCGGCTGGTGGCGGCGGTGCCGGACGAATTCGAGGTCGCGGCCGACGGCCAGGTGTCGATGGCGCAGATCGCCCAGGCCGGTCTGGTGATGTATCCGCAATCGCAGTTGCCGGCCTTCTACGCCGACATCCTTGATGCCATGCGCAAGGGCGGGCACGACGCCCACGTCAACCAGGAAGCCAGCCGCACGCTGACGGTGCTGGCCTGCGTGGCCGGGGGCTGCGGCGTGGCGCTGCTGCCCAGTTGGATCCGGTCCATGGATTTTCGCGGCGTGCGCTTTTGCGAAGTGCGCGACGGCGCGCGTCTGCCCAGCTTCGACCTGAGCGCCATCTGGCCGGCGCGGTCGGTGCCGACGCTGGCCGATCTGTTCGCCAATCTGGATCTGGGCGAAGGCTGATCGCCGCGGGCCGGCAGCCATCGCTGCGCCCAACTACCGTCATTCTTGCGCCTATCCCGCGCCGCCTTTCACTTTCCCTTCAGTTGCGCCGGCGAACGCTTAAGCCACGCTTAAGACTGCGTTTTCGCCGGAACTAGACCCCCCAAGCCGTTCTAACCAAAAACGACGCTAGAGGGGCATGGCATGGATCTGAACTGGCAGCAGCAACTGTGGGAAAGCGCGCTCTGGCTGGCGCGCGCGTTCGGCATTACCGCCGTCGCGCTGGCGCTGGTGTCGCTCGCGCTGTCGCGCTGGACCGATTGGGGACGCAAGTTCTGGCGCCTGGCCTGGCCCTACCTGACGCCGCGGCGTAGCTGGAAACCGCTGCTGACACTGGCCGCGCTGCTGTTCCTGGCGATGTTCTCGGTCCGCATGACCGTGCTGTTCTCCTTTTGGTACAACGGCTTTTACAGCGCGTTGCAGGCGCTGGACCCGACGGCGTTCTGGCGCTTCCTGGGCATCTTCTCGGTGCTGGCCAGCGTGCACGTGGTGCGCACGCTGGTGGACAGTTACGCCGGCCAGGCCTTCGACATCCACTGGCGCGTCTGGCTCAACGACCGCCTGACCCGCGACTGGCTGGGCGCGCGCGCCTACTACCGCAGCCACTTCGTCGGCGAGCCGGTGGACAACCCCGATCAGCGCATCGAGCAGGACATCGCGATGTTCGTCTCCGGTTCGCGCAGCCTGGCCATCGGCGCCTTGAGCGCCATGGTGTCGCTGGTGGCATTCACGGGGATCCTGTGGAATCTGTCCGGGCCGCTGGGTATCGGGGGCGTCGAGATTCCGCGTGCGATGGTATTCATGGTCTACCTGTACGTCATCGTCGCCACGCTGTTCGCTTTCAGGATCGGCCGCCCGCTGATCCTGTTGAATTTTCTGTCCGAACGGCTGACCGCCAACTTCCGTTATGCCTTGCTGCGCTTGCGCGAGAACGCCGAGAACGTTGCCTTCTACCAGGGCGAGGAGGTCGAGCGCGCGACGCTGTGGACGCGGTTCTCGGCCTATATCGCCAATCTGTGGGCGCGGGTGTACCGGGGCCTGAAGTTCGATGGCTTCAACCTGACCGTGAGCCAGATCGCGGTGGTGTTTCCCTTTCTCTTGCAGGCGCAGCGCTTTTTCAGCGGCGCCATCAAGCTGGGCGACGTCATGCAGACCGCGCAGGCGTTCGGGCAGGTGCAGGATTCGCTGTCGTTCTTCCGGACTTCCTACGATTCGTTTGCGCAGTACCGCGCCACGTTGAACCGGTTGGCGGGCTTTCTGGATGCCAATGCCGCGGCACGCGAGCTGCCGGCCATTGCGCCGTTGCCGTTGCCCGATGGGCTGGAGATCTTTGGCCTGGACGTGTCGCGGCCCGATGGCCAAGCCCTGTTGCGGCAGTTGAACCTGTCGCTGCGCCCGGGCCAGGCCTTGCTGATCAAGGGCCCGTCGGGCAGCGGCAAGACCACGTTGCTGCGCGCGTTGGCCGGGCTGTGGCCGTATGCGCAGGGCACCGTCAAGCGGCCGCAGGGCGCAGCCGCCCTGTTCCTGTCGCAACGGCCCTATCTGCCGCTGGGCGCGCTGCGTGATGCCGTGGCGTATCCGGGCCATGCGCAACCGCAAGACGACGCGCGCCTGGCGACCGCGCTGCGGCAAGTGAATCTGGGGCACCTGACCGGCCGCCTGGACGAAGCGGCCGACTGGTCGCGCATCCTGTCGATCGGCGAGCAGCAACGCGTGGCGTTCGCCCGCGTGCTGTTCAACCGGCCAGCGATCGTGTTCCTGGACGAAGCCACCTCGGCCACCGACGAAGGCCTGGAGCACATGCTGTACAGCCTGCTGCGGCAGGAATTGCCGGACTGCATGCTGGTCAGCGTCGGGCACCGCAGCACGCTCGACCCGTTCCATACCCACCGCTTGGCGCTGGATGGCACGGGCGGCTGGACGACGGGGGCGCTGGGCGGCGCGGGTGACGCGGCGCTGACACGGGTAGCGGCCTAGGTTGGCGCCTGGTCAGCGGGGGGGCGGGGGCGCATGCCGTAGAAAGGCTCGCTCAAGTCTTGCACAGCCATTGCGGTCCACCCCCGACGATTGCAGCGCATCCCGCCAACGGTCACTGACGATCTGCGTCACTTCCTGCACGATATCCCAGGCGCGCGCTTCCGACAGCCCGAACTGCGGCGCGGATGTGACGGCATTGTGGAAACTGGAAACCGCGCCGTCGTCGCCTACCAGCATGCCCTGGTAAATGCGGTCGTTGGTGATCACGGAGGGCACAAGGTCGAATGCCGGCGCCAGTTGCAGGGTGTCGACCCAGGTGACGTCGGGGCCATCCACGAAACCGTGATTGAGCTCGTGATCGTCGGTATTGGAAGTCGCGATATTGAAAATCAGGCGGCGGAACAGCTGTCTGCGATCGGCGTCGGGATGTTCGCTCCACTTCGACATCTGGCGAGCCAGACCGGGATAGCTGCCGTGGGGGGATGGAGGAATATCCGGCGCTTCGAGCGCGCTGCGCGCGGACGCATAGCGCAATCGGCCGAACGCGCCGTTGGATAGTGTCGAGACATCGAAGCGTTCAGTTAGAAAGACGGCACGGCCCCCGACCTCGATGAGGCGGCAGTTCGGGACGTTGATGCCGGCGCTTGCCGCCAGCAGATACATCGCATGCTCCTGGCGTGCGATGTCGGGCAATGCGGGGGAATCCTTGCTTGATGCAAATTTTGCGATCCAGATCCTGCGATCTGCCAATACCGAACACTTTGGCCGTGCGCCGCCGAGCGACAGCGCGGGCCGAAGCAGCAGTTCGGCATCGGGCGCCAACGGCTGGCCCCGTTCGAGCGCCTCCGCAGCGTGCTGGATGTCGTCCAATTCGGCAACGGAGGCTAGCCAGACCGCGTCATTCACGGTGGTGGATGATTCGCTGAAGAGCAAGGCCCCGGTGCGTACGCCACCGTCGGAAAGTCGTAGATAGCCCAGCGCGTCCTGCGCACCATAGAGCCGGTCAACGAGCGCGCGTCCCCAGGAGTCCGGACCCGCGTCCAGCAAAAATCCGAAGTAGCCGCCGTTCGCGTTGGTGTTGTACTGAATGTCGCCTAGCGGCACAGCGGGGCAGAGCGCAACAGCGTCCGGCCTGGCCAGGTACGAGGCGCCATAGACGAAGCTGCCGGTGCCGCGCGTGGATGTGACTTCGGTGTGCTGGAACAGGCCGGCGACGACGGGCTCGGGCTGGCCTGGCAGATAGGTCCAAACATATAACGAGCGCGCCATGGCCGCCTGTCCTCAAAAATTGTTGTTCAGCTTGGGAGGCGCCGTGGCGGCAGTGCTGACATTGTCTGAAGCCAGCAGGTTGTCGAACTGGGCGTCCAGATCAAGCGCCCACAGCATGGCGAGATAGTTGCCGATGGCGGTTGCGGATTCGCCATGTTCAATGGCGCGAACCGTGGACACCCCGATACCCGCGACTTTGGCCAGGCGCTCCTGTGTCCAGCGGCGCTGCTTGCGGGCATCGCGCAGCCGCCGTGCAAAAAGCGCCAGGCGGTAGTTGACGGCCGAGGGAAGCTTAGGGGACTGGCTCATTGCTATAACACCGAAAAATCTTTATTTCGGTGTTATAGCGTCGAATATCAACATATTCAAGCGGAGGCGGCGGGTAACCCGCCAGCGCCGCGCCAGCCCCTTCAGGTGCCCACGCGCAGCGGCCCCGTCAGCTTGCGCAGCACTGCGATCACGCTTTGCGCGGTGATGCGGCCGGTCTTGGGGTTGGCCGACGGGATGTTCTGGATTTCCATCGAGAAAGAGGCCGAGTCGGACGTCACTTCGACGCGGTGGATATTGCGTTCCAGCGACGGGTCCGCCCAGATCTCCAGCGTGGTGCGGTCCGGGCCGATGCCGGCCAGCGACACGCTGACCGCGACGTTCAGGTTGGCCGGGAAGCCCACCGCGGCTTCGCGCGGCGAGCCGCGGAAGATCAGGCGCGGTTCGGTGATGTCGGCGATATCGATGTTGTTGTCGACCAGGTACGGCGCGCCCAGCAGGCCGCGCACGGGCTTGCGGGTGATCATGGTGACCGAGTGGATGACGCCTTCGGCGGCGGCCGTGATGGCGTCCAGGCCCAGGATGGCGCCGGACGGCACCAGGATCTGGCCATGGTGGCGGCGCGCCAGTTCGATCAGGTCATCGTGGCGCAGCAGCGCGCCCGAGCTCAGCACCACCAGCTTCTTGCCGGCCTTGAGCACCGGTTCGGCCAGTTCACGAAACACCGCGGCGGGCGCGCATTCCACCACCACGTCGCAGTGCTCGGCCAGCTCGCCGATGGTGGTGAAGGCGGGGGCGGCTTGCCGCCATGCCACGGCGGGCGCGGCCTTGGGGTCGCGCACGGCCACGGCGGCCAGGGTCAGGCCGGGCAGGCCGGCGTCCAGGGATTGCGCCACGGCCTGGCCGATGGCGCCGAAGCCGGCGATGCCGACGCGGTAGCTGTTCATGGAGGATTCCGGATGAAAGTCGCGGCGAACCGCGGGAGTCGAAGGCTCGGCTTGCGGGCGGCGTGCCGCCCAGCCAGGGGTCGGCGGTCACTGTAGCGAGGGGGCGGGCGGGCGTCAATGAGGCGCCGCGTAAACTCACGCTTTGCATCACGCGACCCATTGCAAGGAGCAGGGCCATGCGCATTTGCGCCGAAACCCCCGCCGACATCCACGCCATCTTTGCGTTGACCCAGGAAGCGTTCCGCGATCATCCGCACAGCCAGCAGACCGAGGGCGCCATCATCAACGCGTTGCGCGCGGCCGGGGCGCTGACGCTGTCGCTGGTGGCGCACGAGGATGGCCGCGCCGTGGGTCACATCGCGTTCTCTCCGGTTGTCATCAGCGACGGTTCCACCGATTGGTACGGCCTGGGGCCGGTGGCGGTGCTGCCGGCAATGCAGGGCCGCGGCATCGGCGCGGCCTTGATCCAGGCGGGGCTGGATCAATTGCAGGCGCGGGGCGCGGCCGGCTGTGTGGTGATGGGCGATCCCGCCTATTACCAACGCTTCGGTTTCGAGACCACGCCGGCGCTGACCTATCCCGGCGTGCCGCCGGAATACTTCATGGCGCAGGTGTTCACGCGGCCCGCCCGGGGGCGGGTGGACTACCACGCGGGGTTTGCGCTTTCCAACGCGAATTCCGGTCCCGTGTAAGCGGTCGCGACCTGCACCTGGCCGCGCACCAGGCGGGCCGACCAGTCATCCAGGAGGCGCCGTTCTTCGGCGCTGACATCCGCGCCCAGCACCAGCCGCAGCGACGCGCCGGCTTCCAGGCCGAAATGCGTCACGGCGCCTACCCGCAAGGCGCCGGCGGCGTGATCGGCGGCGGCGCGTTCGACGCACAGGCCCGAATCGGCCAGCGCCGACGCCAGGAACACCGCCGGGTCGCGCGCCACCCAATCGAGCACGTTGCCGATCTGGCGCAGGCCGTGGCGGCGGCAGGCATCGGTGATGCCGTCGCGGCCGCCGTCCATCATTGCGAACACCACGTGGGCGCCGCGGGCCGCCAGCGCTTCGGTCCACGCGCCGGCCAGCGCGGGATCGTGCTGGTTGCCGCAAAAACCCGTCAGCGGATCGTGGCCGCGCACCCGGCGCACGCCGTCGGCGTAGGCCGCGCGGCCCTTCAGCCCGGGCCGCACGCGTTCGCCGGACAGGTGCGCGGCGCCGCCGCGCAGCCCCGCCAGCACGCCGGCCAGGAAGGCGCTGTGTTCCTGCAGGATTTCATACGAGGCCACGTTGGCGGCGTGATGGCTGCCCTGGGTGATGGCGAATTGCGTGCGCGCAAAGCGCGGCGCCACCTGGGCCACCGGCACGTCGCCCTGGCCGCCGTGCACGATGACCAGATCGGGGCCCGCGGCGCACAGCGCCGCCAGGCGCGCGGCGCGCGCATCCGGATCGCTGTCCGCGATCCATTCCACCTGCAGGGCATGGCCGGCCCGGGCGGCGCGCGCGGCGCCATCGATGGCGGCCTCGTTGAAGCCGCCGCGGCCGGGGTGGCCGAACAGCACCAGCACGCGGCGCGCGCTCACAGGCTGGCTCCCGTTGCCCGCACCACCGGCCCCCAGGCATCGGCCTGGCGGCGCACGAAGTCGGTGAATTCGCTGGGTGTTTTTTCCGCCAGCACGAAACCCTGGCCTTCCAGCTTGGCGCGCAGGTCGGGCGCTTGCAGTGCCTGCGTCACCGCGGCGTGCAATGGCTGGCTGATGGCGTCGGACAGGCCGGCCGGCGCCGACAAGCCGATGAAGTTCTCGGCCACCAGGCCCGGATAGCCCAGTTCGCCCACCGCGGGGATCGCGGGCGCCTGCGGCACGCGTTGCTGCGTGGTGACCGCCAGCAGCCGCAACTGGCCGGTGCGCAGGAACGGCAGGTTCTGCGGCAGTGCGTCCACCGCGACGCGGATCTGTCCGCCCAGCAGGTCGTTGCGCATGGCGCCCGAGCCTTTGTACGGGATGTGCTGCAGCGGCGCGCCGGCCTGGCGCGCATACAGCTCGCCCACGATCTGCCCCACCGACGCCAGGCCGCCGCTGCCGTACTGCACCGGCTCGGGCTGGGCCTTGATCCAGTCGGTCAGTTGCGCGAAGGTCTCGGCGGGCACCGACGGATGCACCACGAAGGCGGTCGGCACCGCGCCGATGTAGGCGACGTGGCGAAAGCTGGTCAGCGGGTCGTAGCTGTGCTGTGGCATCAGCGCGGGCGAGATCGACAGGGGCGCCGAATTCGACATCAGCAGCGTGTAGCCGTCGGCCGGGGCCTGCGCCACTTGCGCGGCGCCCAGCGTGGAGCCGGCGCCCGGGCGGTTCTCGATCACGATGGGCTGGCCCAGCAACTCGGCCAGGCGGGGCGCGAGGAGGCGCGCGGCGATGTCGCTGGCGCCGCCCGGCGGAAAGGTCACCACCAGCCGGATGGGGCGTTCGGGCCACGCGGCGGCGCGCGCGGCGCGGGGCCGCGCAAGCGGCAATACCAGCGCGCTGGCAAGCAGGAGTCGGCGTCGGGAGATCGGCATGGCGGTACGGTTCTTGGGCGGCAAAGGGCCGTACTGTAGGAAACCGCGCGGCGTCCCACAAAGACTTTATGGCGGTTTGCTTATGCCCGCCGCGCACCAGGCGCGGGCGGGCTGGAACGTACGCCTCGGACGTGCGCGGCCGGGGCCTGCCGCAGCGGGCAGGCCCGCAGGCCCTAGCTGCCCTGCCTGGCGCGGGCCATGTAATCGACGGTCAGGTTCGACAACGCGCGCACGCCGTTGATCAGGCCCGATTCGTCCACATAGAAGCGCGGCGAGTGGTTGGGCGCGGCGGTTTCCGGGTCGGTGCCCTTGGGCGTCACGCCCAGGTAGAAGAACATGCCCGGCACTTTTTCCTGATAGAAGGAAAAGTCTTCCGATGCGGTCGACTTGGGTTGCAGGCCGTAGTTGCCTTCGCCGGCCACGCGCCGCAGGGTCGGACCCATTTCCTCGGTCAGCGCGGGGTTGTTGACGGTGGCGTTGTACAGCTCGACCACCCGTACGTCGGCCTTGGCGCCCGCGCTTTGCGCGATCATCGAGGCCGTGCGTTCGATGCGCTGGTGGATGTCTTTCTTCATGCCTTCGTCATACGTGCGGATGGTGCCCGTCATGGCGACGTTGTCCGGCACGATGTTCATGCGGTTGCCGCCGTGGATCGCGCCCACGGTGATGACGGCCGGCTCCAGCATGCTGTTGATCTGGCGGCTGGGAATGGTCTGCAGGCCCAGGATGATCTGCGAGCTGACCACGATGGGGTCGATGCCCGACCAGGGGCGCGCGCCGTGGGTCTGCTTGCCGGTGACGTCGATCCAGAACTGGTCGGCCGCCGCCATCGCCGGGCCGCTGCGCCATGACAGCTTGTCCACCGGATAGCTGCTGGACACGTGCAGGCCGAAGATCGCATCGACCTTGGGATTTTCCAGCACGCCTTCCTGCACCATCATCTTGGCGCCCCAGATCTTCTTGCCATCCGGTTCGAAGTCGGCCGGGCTTTCCTCGGCGGGCTGGAAGATGAACTTGACGCTGCCGGGCAACTGGTCCTTCATGCCGGCCAGCACTTCGGCGGTGGCCATCAGGATGGCGGTGTGGGCATCGTGGCCGCAGGCGTGCATCACATCCACTTCCTTGCCAAGGTAGGTGCCCTTGGCCTTGGAGGCGAATGGCACGTCAACCTGTTCCTTCACCGGCAACGCGTCCATGTCGGCGCGCAGCGCCACGACCGGACCGGGCTTGCCGCCCTTGAGCAGCGCGACCACGCCGGTACCGGCCACGCCGGTCTTCACTTCCATACCCAGCGCGCGCAGGTGATCGGCCACCAGCTTGGACGTGCGGTTTTCCTGGTTGCCGAGTTCGGGGTGTTGATGGATGTCGCGGCGCCAGGCGATGAGCTTGTCTTCGATGGCTTTGGCGCGCTGGTCGATCTGCGCGGCCAGCGCCGCGTCGGGCGCGGGCTGCAGCGGCCCTTGGGTGCCGGGCGCGCTTTGCGCGGCGGCCGGGCCGCTCAGGGCCAGGTGCGCGGCCAGGGCCAGCGGGGCCAGGCGGAACAAGGTTTTGCGGTGCTTCATGGGGCTGTCTCCTCGCGGTTGTTAACCTGTTATTGGACGGAAATCTTACCCGAGCGACAGCCCCTGGTCGCGTTTTTTACGGATGCTTGAACATCGTGCCGTTTGATTCCGCTCGCTGGAATTCCGGGCGCTGGAATTCACCTTCAAGTCATGCCGCGTGCAGCACTGGCCGCGCCCCGCGTGTGACCATCAACAGCAGCACCGCGGCCAGCAGCGACATCGCACCGGCCCCCGCCATGGCGGCATGCAAGCCGCTTGCCAGCGCGTCGGCGAACAGCGTGGCCACGACCGGCGGCTGCGCGGGCAGCACGTGCTGCGTGATGGCGGCGCGCGCCACGGCCGCCGCATCATCCTGGCCCAGCCGCGTGAGCGCCGCGGTCATCGTGTCGACCGCGCGTCCGCTCATCAGCGCGCCCAGCAGTGCGATGCCGATGGTCATGCCGGTCTGGCGCAGGGCGTTCATGGTGGCCGACGCCATGCCCGAGCGTTCGCGCGGCACTGTCGCCATGACGGCCATGCTGGTCGAGGGCACGGCCAGCCCCATGCCCAGGCCCAGCGCCACCATCAGCGAACCCGACACGGCAAAGGGCGTGTGGGCTTCAAAGCGCATCATGCCCAGCATGGCCGCGCCGATCAGGCCGTAGCCGACGATCATCAGCCGCGGCAGGCCGAAGCGGACGTTCAAACGGCCAAACAGGGTCGACATCAATCCGGCCGCCACGAACTGCGGCGCCAGCTGCCCGCCCGCGGCCAGGGGCGACAAGCCCTGCACGTGCTGCAGATACAGCGAGAAAAAGAACAGGCTGCTGTAACCGCCGAAGCCCAGCACGAAGGACGCGAAGTTGGTGACCGCGAAGCCCGCATCGCGAAACAGGCCCAACGGCAGGATGGGGCGCGCCACCGTGCGTTCGACCCACAGGAAGGCGATCAGCCCCACGCCGGCTACGGTCAGCGCCGTCACGGCCTCGCGCGCTTGCCAGCCATGCTCGCCGGCAGCGATCAGGCCGTAGGTCAACGCGCCCAGCCACACCACGCTGAGCGCCTGTCCGGCGGGGTCGAACGCGGCGTGCTCGGGATGCGCGCTTTCCTGGATGCTCCACAGACCGAGCCCAATCGCCAGCGCGCCGACCGGCAGATTGATCAGGAAGATGCTCTGCCAACTGAAATGCGCCACCAGCAGGCCGCCCAGCATGGGCCCCACGATCAGCGAAATGGCATTGCACGAAGCCCAGACGCCGATGGCCTGGGCGCGCTCGCGGGCGTCGGGGAAGGCCTGCGTCAGCAACGACAGCGCGCCCGGTATCAGCAGGGCGCCGGCCACGCCCTGCACGGCGCGGCCGATCAGCAGCATCGGCAGGTTGCCGGCCAGGCCGCAGAGCGCCGAGCCCACGGTGAACAGCAGCACGCCCGCCAGCCACGAGCGCTTGCGGCCGTAACGGTCGCCCAGCGGGCCGGCCGACAGCATGAAGGCCGACAGGAACAGGGCGTAGGCGTCGACCACCCATTGCAGGCCGGCCATGTCGATGCGCAGCGCGGCCTGCATGGTGGGCAGCGCCACGTTGACGATGCTGATGTCCAGGATGGTGATGAAGCTGCCCAGGTTGACGGCAAGCACCAGGGCACGGCGGCGGCTAGGGGTCATACGGATGGCCGGAAAGGGAAGGAAAGCCGTATTCTAATAACCGACTGACCGTCGGTCAATAAATAAGAGAATCATTCTCGACAGCCGTTGGCGGCGCCTCCTCTACACTGAGGATCGTTGAAAATGAAAGGATTCCCGCAAGCGATGGCCACTGTTCCCGCCAAAGCCGCCCGCACCGCTAAAGCCGCCAAAGCCGTCAAGGCCGCCAAGGTCGCCAAAGCAGCCAACAAGGTCGCCAAAACCGCCAAGGTCGTCACAAGCGCCAAGGTCGTCACAAGCGCCCAGGTCGCCAAAGCCGCCCAGGTCGTCAAAGGCGCCAAGGTCGTCACAACCGCCCCAGCCGCCCCAGCCGCCGGCGCGGCCAGGACCGTCCCGCCCGCCAGGCCGCGCACCAAGCCCGCCCCGGTGCGCCTGGACGAATTGATGGCCGCGGCTGAAGACCTGTTCGTGCGCCAGGGCGTCGAAGCCACCACCATCGACGGCATCGTCGCGCGGGCCGGCGTGGCCAAAGGCACCTTCTATCACTACTTCTCGTCCAAGGCCGATGTGCTGGCCGCTCTGCGCGCCAAATTCTCGCAGGGCTTCCTGGACCAGATCGATCAGGCCATGGCGGCCTGCCCGCCGGACGATGGCGTGGCGCGGCTGCGCGCCTGGACGCGGGCCGGCGTGCAGGCCTATTTTGACGGCTACGCGCTGCATGACGTGGTGTTCCACGACACCCACCATCCGCATCGCGGCGTGGACGAACGGGTGGCGGTGCTGGCGCAGGCCGAAGCCATGTTGCGCCAGGGCGCCGAGGCCGGCTGCTGGCGGCTGGACAACCCCGCCTTGATGGCGATCGTGCTGTACCACGGCATGCACGGCGCGGTGGACGACTGCATCGCGCGCGGCGCCAGCGATGCCGGCACGTTGTCGGCGCAGTTGTCCGCGATGTTCCTGCGGCTGGTCGGCGCGCGGGCCTGACCCTGCGGCGCGCGGGCGACGGTGGGTCCGGGCAAGCGCCGCAGGTCCGCTGTCAGTTCAGCTTGATTCCCAGCGCCTTGATCAAGGGTTCCATCTCGGCGCGGTCCGCGGCGATGGTATCGGCCAGGTCCTGCGCGCTGCCGCCGATGGGTATCATGCCCAGCGTCTGCATCTGCGCTTTCATGGCAGGCTCTTTCAGGATGTCCGCCACCGATTGCTGGATCTTCGCGATGCGGTCCGCGGGCACGCCGGCCGGGGCCATCAGGCCGATCCAGGGTTGCGGGGCGTAGTCGCCCATGCCCGATTCGCGCAGGGTGGGCGTGTCGGGCAGGCCGGCGAAGCGTTCCGGGCTGGTGATGGCCAGCGCACGCAGGCGGCCGCTGTCGATCAGGCCCTTCGAGCTTGACGGGGCATCCAGCCCCACGTCCAGCTGGCCGCCGATCAGGTCGTTCTGCGTCTTGCCGGACGAGGACGACGGGATGTACAGCGCCTTGATGCCGGCGCGGCGCGCGGTCTGCTCCCACACCAGATGGAACGCGGTGCCGATCGAAAACGAGCCCACCGTCAGATTGCGCGTCTTGCTCTCGCGCACGAAGTCCTGCCAGGTCTTGATCGGGCTGTCGGCGGGCACGATGAAGAGGAACGGCGTGCGCGCCACGAGCGCCACGGGTTGCAGGTCTTTCTGCGGATCGAACGGCAGGCTGTCCACCGCGAACGGCACGATGGTCACCGACGAGGCCACCACCATGCCGAGCGTATAGCCGTCCGGCGCCGACTTGACCAGCGCGCCGGTGCTGATGATGCCGGAGGCGCCCGGCTTGTTTTCCACCACCACGGCCTGGCCCCAGGCCACCGACAGTTTGCTGGCCAGCACGCGCAGCATGACGTCGACCGGGCCGCCCGGCGGGTTGGACACGATGATCTTGACCGGCTTGTCCGGATAGGCCGCGTTGGCGGCGGCGGACAGCAGCAGGGCAAGCGCGAAGGCGAGATGCTTGAACATGGGTATTCCCCTTGTGTATGTGTGTTCTATATGGCGTGCGCCCGGCAGGCGTGCGTCATGCCAGCAAGTGCAGATGCGGGGCCGCGGGCCAGTCGGGCGCCTCGCCCCGGATGAAGGCGATCCAGGCGCGTTGCGTGGCATCGGTCAGGCGGCGGGCCTGCGCGGGCGGCAGGCCCTGCAGCATGGGCGCGCCGGCAAACGCGTCCAGCGTGCCGAACACGAAAGGCAGTTCGATGCAGTGGCAGGCCTTGAAGGCGTCGGTGGGCGCCACGTCGAAACGCGCCAGCCACGCCTGCCGGCCCTGCGCGGCGGCATCCACGGCCCACTGCCGGGACGCCGCGCCGAACACGGCTTCGCTGGC
This sequence comes from Achromobacter sp. ASV32, assembly GCF_016428805.1. Classification (GTDB taxonomy): domain Bacteria; phylum Pseudomonadota; class Gammaproteobacteria; order Burkholderiales; family Burkholderiaceae_B; genus Achromobacter. The sequence goes on along the minus strand of NZ_JAELTJ010000007.1, from coordinate 53,589 downwards.
GGCCTGGCTGTCGGGGCCGGTGCCGTTGCCGGGAAACGCGGCCATTTCGTCGCGGGTGTAGGCGACCAGCACGTCGGCGCGGCCGGCCGCCTGCCGCAAGGCGGGCGCGATGTCGGCGGGCAGCACCTGGCCGTCCAATACGGGGGCGAACAGGCTGCGGCGGCTGCCTTCGGCCTGCAACGCGGCGCTGACCTGTGGCGCCTGCTGCGCGGCCAGCAGGCGCGCTGGCGGCAGGGCCCGGGCCTCGTCCAGCGTGGCCGCGCCCGCGGCCTCCAGGAACACGCGGCCCAGCGTCTCGGCTTGGGCCGCGCTGCGCCAACCCCGCCCCAACGCGGCGCTTTGCAGGATGGCGCGGGCAAAGCGCGGCCGCCGCGCCAGCATGGCGCAAATCGACGATGCGCCGGCGGACTGGCCCATCAACGTAACGCGCTCGGGGTCGCCGCCCAGGTCCAGGATGTTGTCCATCACCCAATCGATCGCGGCCTCCTGGTCCAGCAGGCCGGCGTTGGCGGTCTGGCCGGGCACGTACAGCCAGCCCAGCGCGGCCAGCCGGTAGTTCACCGCCACCACCACCAGGTCGCCCAGCGCGGCCAGGCGGGCGCCGTCGTACCAGTCCAGCGCGCCGCCACCGCTTTGCCAGGCGCCGCCGTGCAGCCACACCACGACAGGCCGGCGGCGCGCGTCGGCGGCGGGCGTCCACACCGTCAGGTGCAGGCAGTCTTCCGATTGCGGGGCGCTGAAGTCGCCCATGGCGCCGCGCAGGCGCGATGGCAACTGCGGGGCGACGGGGCCGGGGCGGGTGGCGTCCAGCGGCCCCGGCCAGGGCGCGGCCGGCTGGGGCGGCGCGAATCGCAGCGGACCCAGCGGGGGCGCGGCATACGGGATGGCGCTGTAGCGGCAGACGCCGTCCTTGCGCAGGCCAGTCAGCAAGCCGGCGCGCAGCCGGGCCTGGACAGTATCGGTCATGGTGTTGCCCCTTGTCGTTGTCGTCTGCGCGGCGCCTGCGGGCGCCGCTGTCATCGGACTATGGTAGGGACGAACGGGGCACGGGTGCCATGACGGTTTCGAACCGGGCCATGCGCAACCCGCATGCCTGCCGGACCGGGGTTACTTCAGGATGCGCGCATCCATGCTGTTGTCGGCCAGGGCCTGCGCCTGCGCCTGGCTCATGCCCAGGTGCTCGTACAGCGCGTAGAAGTTTTCCGTCACGTAGCCGCCGAAGTAGGCCGGATCGTCGGAATTGACCGTGACCTTCACGCCGGCGTCCAGCAGCGACAGGATGTTGTGCTGGGACATGTGGTCGAACACGCGCAGGCGGGTGTTGGACAGCGGGCAGACGGTCAGCGGGATCTGCTCGTCGATCAGGCGGGCCATCAGGCGCGGGTCTTCCGCGGCGCGCACGCCGTGGTCGATGCGCAGCACCTTCAGCAGGTCCAGCGCTTCCCAGATGTACTCGGGCGGGCCTTCTTCGCCTGCATGCGCCACCGCCGGCAGGCCCTCGGCGCGCGCGCGGTCGAAGACGCGCTGGAACAGGCGCGGCGGAAAGCCCATTTCGCTGCTGTCCAGGCCCACGGCGATGAAGGCGTCGCGGTAGGGCAGCGCTTCTTCCAGCGTGCGCATGGCGGCTTCTTCGGGCAGGTGGCGCAGGAAGCTGAGGATCAGGCCGCTGCTGATGCCCAGCTTCTTGCGGCCGTCTTCCAGCGCCTGGCTGATGCCGCCCAGCACCGCCGCGAACGGCACGCCGCGGTCGGTGTGCGTCTGCGGATCAAAGAACGGTTCGGTGTGCACCACGTTCTGCTCGTGGCACTTGACCAGGTAGTCCCAGGTCAGGTCGTAGAAGTCCTGCTCGGTACGCAGCACGTCTGCGCCCAGGTAGTACAGGTCCAGGAATTCCTGCAGGTTGCCGTAGTTGTAGGCGCCGCGCAGGGCATCGATGTCCGCCCATGGCAGCGTTACGCCATTGCGGCGGGCCAGCCGGAACAGCAGTTCGGGTTCCAGCGACCCTTCCAGGTGCAGGTGCAGTTCCGCCTTGGGCAGAGCGTTGAGCCAGTCGTACATGGGTGCTCCTAATCAGTGTTAACTCGCGCTGGGTCGATGGACTGGGCCATCAGGGCCTGGGCCGTCGCAATGGCCTGGGCCACCGTGTCCGCGAAGGCCCGGGCCTGGCGGGTGCTGGGCCGGTCGCGGCGCCAGATGGCCGCCAGCGGCGATTTGCGCAGGGCTGGCCGGGCCGTCAGCACGACCACTTCGCCGCGCGCCTCGCGCACCGCCGCGACGCTGCCGGGCAGCATCCATAGATAGTGTCCGTTCATGAGCATCTCGCGGCCGAATTCCAGCGACAGGGCGCCGATCATATCCGGAATCGGCAGGCCTTCCTGATGCAGCAGCATTTCCAGCTCGCCGCGGATGCGGCTGCCGGGCAGGGCGGTGATCCACGGATAGGTCACGCATTCCGCCAGCGGCGCGTCGCGCCGCCCGGCCAGCGGATGCGCGGGGCCGCAGACCAGCACCACCGGGTCTTCCAGCAAGGTGGCCGAGCGATAGACCTGCGGATTGACGGTGGCCGAGAAGCGGCTGATCAGCACGTCCAGGGCGCCCGCATCCAGGTCTTCGATCAGGCGTTCATGCGTGCCGATCTCCAGTGTCAGCGTGATGCGCGGATAGTCCTGGCGAAAGCGCGTGGCCGCCTGGGCCACCGGCCAGCCGGCGAACATGGAAAAGCAGCCCACCGTCAGGCTGCCTTCGTCGCCGCGGGACAGCGCGGCCAGGTCGATTTCGGCTTTGCGAAAACCCGTCAGCAGCTGCCGTGCATGGCGGCACATGGCCTCGCCCAGCGGCGTGCAGCTGGTGCCGCGCGCTGTGCGTTCAAACAGCCGGGCGCCCACCAGTTCCTCGATTTCGGCGATGGCGCGCGACAGCCCCGATTGTGTGCTGTGCAACTGCGTGGCCGCCTTGGACAGATTGCCCAGCTCGGCGACCGTCAGCACGATCTCCAGGTGCCGGGTGCGGAGTTTTCCTTTGAAGGGCGTCATGACGGGCGGGAGGCGGCTGGCATCCGCCGATTATTCTCCGCCGCCGCGGCCTTGGCAACGCGGGGTTTCGGTATAGTTCGACGCCATGGGACACGACATGATGGCAATAAAAACGGAGACACGGCCTGCCGCGGCCTTCAAGAATGCGGCAACGGGCAGGGCGTTGGCGCGCGCCGCTCGCCTGGCGGCGGGCGCCGTGGCGCTGGCCGGCCTGTCGGCCTGCGGCGTGTCCACCGTGGACGAGCTGCGGGTGACATGGCCCGATTTCAAGCAGGGCGCGCCGCTGGTGTTGCCGTCGGACCCGGCGCAATGCCCGGACCTGGCCGGCACCTACCGCGCGGCCGGCGAGCGGCGTGCCGGCGACGCCCCGGAGGCAGGGTTGGACGATCTGCAACGTTTCCTGGCCAACACACTGGGGTTGCCCGGTCTGCGCGACACCGCCGAGCGTCAATGGCAGCCCACGGCCAACGCCACCGTGACATTCAACGCCGCGACGGGCGGCTGGCGCATCCAGGCCGACGACGGCAAGGGCGGCGGCAGCGCGGCGCGGCTGGGGCAGCGCGATGGCGCCGTGGACCCGGATCCGGTGGATCCCGCGCAACCGCCGTCTTTCGGCGTCGTCCGGTACACCGGCTGCACCCAGGGCCGCTTCTGGGTGACGGCGCGCCGCGACTGGCACCAGTACGAATCCATGGGCGTGTACCGCTACGTGGCCGTGTTGCGCCCGCAAGCGGGCGGGCTGCTGGTCAGCGTGCAGCGCGAGTCGCACAGCATCGGCCTGCTGCCCTGGTATTCGTCAGACACCTCGCAGGCGCAATATTGGTTTGCGCCGGCGGCCGCCAAGTAGCGGGCGCGGCGTGAGCATCGCTGGCGCCCCGGCCACATCCCCGTCGACCGTTCCCGCCCGTTTCGTGTCCGGCCCGCTACGCGGCCACGTGCTCGAAATGGTGCTGACCGGTTGGACCAGCATGCTGGCTGTGTTCGGCGTGGAATTCCTGACCCTGCTGTACCTGGGCACCCTGCGCGACGAAGCGGTGTTGGCAGCAGTGGGTTTCGGTTCCATGACCCTGTTCACCGTCATTTCCGTCGCCATGGGCGTCACGGTGGGCGGGGTGGCGCGGGTATCGCGTGCCTTGGGCGCTGGAGACGCGCGCGAGGCCCGCCGCATGGCGGCGGCGTCGTTGGTGCTGATGGCTTTGGCCATGGCGGTCTCGGCTGCCCTGTACCTGGCGGCCATCGGCCCGTTCACTCAGGCGATAGGCCTGGCGCCGGACGTGCGGGCGTTGGTGTTGTCCTACGTCGCCATCACGGCGCCGTTCGCCACCGTCATGGGCCTGGGCATGATGCTGTCCAATCTGCTGCGCGCGGCCGGGCATGGCCGCCAATCCATGTGGGTGCTGCTGGCCGGCACCGCCACTGTGGCGGTGCTGGATCCGCTGGTGATCTTCGTGCTGGACGGTGGCATGGTCGGCGTGGCCTGGGCTGGGGGCATCGGGCGCGCGGCGACGCTGGCGCTGGGCGGCTGGCTGGTATTCGGCAAGCACCGCCTGGTGGCGAGGCCCGAGCGTGCGCGGCTGGGGGCCGAACTGGCCGCAGTGGGCCGCATCGCCTTGCCGGCCGGGCTGAGTGCGCTGGCCACGCCCGCCGCGGTCATATTCACCGCTTCCACCTATGCAAGCTTCGGCCCCAGCGTCATGGCCGGCGCTACTGTAGTGGACCGGGTGCTGCAGCTGGCGTATTCGATGTTCTTCGTGCTGCCGGGCGCCATCGGCCCGATCCTGGGCCAGAACCTGGGCGCAGGGCGCTGGGACCGGGTCCGCCGCACCGTGCGCCTGACGGCCGGGGGAGCCCTGGCGTATGGATTCGGCGCGGCGCTGCTGCTGGCGTTGCTGGGGCCCTGGATCGCTGACCTGTTCAAGGTGTCTGGCGAGGGCCGCGAACTAGTGCTGTTCTTCTGCCGCTACGGCAGCTTCGCCTGGGCGGTCAACAGCTTCTTTTTCGTGTCCATCGCGGTCTTCAACAACCTCGGCCACGCCACCTACGCGACCGCCATCGGCTGGCTGCGCGCCACAGTGGGCACGCTGCCCTTCGTGTGGCTGGGCGCGCGCTACGGCGGGCCGGAAGGTGTGCTGCTGGGGCAGACCCTGGGCTTTGGGCTGTTTTCCTTGCTGGCAATGACGCTTTGCCTGCACGTGCTGCGTCGCCCGCCTGCCGGCTTGGCGCGGCCGGCGGGTCAGACCGCATAGCCGTTGGCCGCTGCCCGCAATGGCGGCATCCTGGGGGGCACCGATCAAGGCAGGCCGCTTGAAGCGGGATAAGTGGGGCCGGTCCGTTCGATTTCGGCGGCCGGTCGCGGTACGATCCGGGCTGACTTCGATTTTTCAGGATTGCCATGCGACAGCGTCTTCTTCGCGCCCGAATCGATCCCTTTGCCCGCGCCGTACTGGCCGCCGCGTTGAGCGTGGCCGCCGTGGGCGTTGCCCAGGCCGAAGGGCCGTCTTCCGCCACCGGTTCGCGCAGTTCCACGGCGCAGCCGGCGCCCGCGCCGGTGCTGACGCCCAAGCGCAGCTTCGACGACCCGTCGACGCCGGCTGCGACTGCCGCTCCCGCGGCGCCTGCCCCCGCAGTCGAGCCCGATTCGTCGCTGGCCGCGCCGCCGACCAACGTCCATGCGCCAGCGCCCGCCGCCGCACCTGTGCCAGCCCCTGCCGCCGCACCTGCGCCGGCTCCCGCCGCCGCACCCGCAGCGGCCCCGGCGCCGGCCGCCTCGGCCACCTCGCCCAAGGTCATCATCCCGACCGAACTGGACACCAAGGCCTGCATCGCCAAGCTGCGCAAGGGCGCCACGGCCAACGGCCTGACGGTGGCCGACTGGGACAAGTACACGGCCAACGCCAAGCTGCTGCCCACCACCGTCGCGTCCGCCCAGGGCCAACCCGAAGGCCGCGAAAGCTGGTGGGACTACATCGCCAAGACGGTCGATGACGAACGCGTCAACGACGGCCGCGCCGTGCTGGCCAAGTATGGCAAGCAGCTGGGCGCCATCAGCCAGCAATACCAGGTGGACCCGGCCACGCTGGTCGCCATCTTCGGCATCGAAACCAACTACGGCCGCCAGATCGGCAAGACCGACGTGCTCAACGCCTGGCTGACCCGCGCCTGCACCGAGAACAAGCCGCTGTGGGAAAAGAACGCCTACGCCTCGGTGCGCCTGCTGCGCGACGGCATCGTGCCGGCCGACAGTTTCGTCGGTTCCTGGAGCGGCGCCTTCGGCATGACGCAGTTCATCCCCACCTCGTTCTACGAGCTGGCCGCGGATGGCGACGGCGACGGCAAGATTGACCTGTACAACTCGCTGCCGGACGCCCTGGCGTCCACCGCCAACCACCTGCGCAAGCGCCGCGCCAAATGGACGCACGGCCTGCCCGCCGTGGTCGAAGTGCGGGTGCCGGCCGACGTGGCCGCGGCCATCCCGCCCGCGCCGGATGCCGAATATGTCGGCTCGCAAGACCGCCGCAGCATCGCCCAGTGGGCGCAGGCAGGCGTCAAGCAAGGCAACGGTTCGGCGCTCAAGCTGGCCTCGGGCAACGATGAGCAGGCCTATCTGTTCGCGCCCACCGGCGCCACCGGCCCGATCTTCCTGGCCACCGTCAATTTCGACGCGATCCTGCACTACAACCAGTCGCGCCGCTACGGCCTGGCGGTGTCGTTGCTGCTGAACCGCCTGCAAGGCGGCCCGGCGCTGGCGACCGCCTGGCCCACCGACGACCCGGGCCTGTCGCGCGCGCAGATCAAGCAAGTGCAGGAAATGCTCTCGGGCCTGGGCTACGACATCGGCATCGCCGACGGCATCCCCGGCGCCAAGACCCGCGACGCGGTCCGCGCCGAGCAGGAAAAGCGCAACCTGCCGCAGGACGGACGCGTTGGCAAGCGCATCTACGACGCGCTCAGCGCCAAGCCGGCCGGCGACGTCAAGGCCACGCCGGGGTCGTAAACGGGCTGCGGATTCGCCGTTTCGGCGGATGGCTGCAAGGGGGGCGGGGCCGGTATGATGAAGGCATTATTTGTCTTCGTCTGCCGCCCGCTTCCATGCCGTCCGCCTTGCTGCCTGAATCTTTCGTCACCACGCGCCTGCGCGCCGAGCGCATGTCCCAGACCCACCTGTCTTTCATCACCGCCATGCACGCCGATGCCGCCCTGATGGCCACCATGGGCGGCACGCGCGATGCCGCGTCCAGCCGGCGCTACGTGCAACACAACCTGTTGCATTGGGCCGAGCAGGGCTACGGCATGTATGTGCTGACCGAACGCGACAGCGGCGCCCTGGCGGGCCGTGCCGGGCTCAAGCTGGCGGTGTCGGGCAAGGTGGAACAGGTCGAGATCGCCTACGCTTTCCAGACCGCCTGTTGGGGCCGGGGCTACGCCTCGGAGATCACGCGGGCATTGCTGGCGCTGGGCTTCGAGCGGCTGCCGGTGCAGGCCTTGAGCGCGGTGGCCGTGCAGGCCAACGCCGCGTCGTTGCGGGTCATGCAGAAGTGCGGCCTGCGCTGGATCGAAACCACGGGCGAAGGCGATGCCCGCAAGCTGCGCTACGAAATCCGGCGCGAGCAATGGCTGGCGCTGGCATCGGCTGCTGGCCAGGTCCCCGGACAGACCCGCGGCGGCGCTAACATGGCGGTATGAATGCCGTGTTCAATGCTGCCATGACGACCCGCGCTACCCCGTGCACCCCCGACGACGATCCGCCGCCCACCCCGCCCGAAGCGCCCGCGCCCGAGGAATGCTGCAACAGCGGCTGCATCCCGTGCGTCTACGACACCTATAACGAAGCGATGGACGAATACCGCGACGCGCTCAAGGCGTGGCGCGCGCGGCACGGCGAAACGAAGTAGGCAAGGGGCATCGGCAGCCCCCCTTAGAGGGTGGAAGATGGGGCGGCCACCGGCCACAGGTCAGCCCGCCAGTTTCATGTGGATGATCGGCCGCGGCTGGCCGGCCGCGTCGGTCTCCGACCGTCCCACATCCTGGAAGCCGTAGTGCTTGTAGAAACCGTGCGCCTGCGGGTTCTGTTCGTTCACATCCACCCGCAGGCTGCCGTGCAGGGACAGCGCGAAATTCAGCAGGCGGCGCCCGGCGCCCTTGCCGCGCTTGTTGGCGTCGACAAACAGCATTTCGACCTTGTTGCCGTTCAGGCCCATGAAGCCGGCGACCTCGCCGGCGTCGTCTTCGCAGACCCACACGCGTACCGACGGCAGGTAGGTGTTGAGCACCTGCGGGTACATGGCCTGGATTTCCTTTTCGCTCAGGAACGTGTGGGTGGCGCGCACCGAACGGAGCCAGATATCCACCAGGGCGAGGTCGTCGCCGTGGTTGCGTTCTCGGATGTTCATGACAAGCGCTACAAGCCCGATCGGTAAATGTCAGTGGCCGCCAAGACGGTTTCCATTTGCACAGTATGCGCGAAAACGAAGCGGTCCCCGTAGACGGTTTCATCCGGAAACTCGGAAATCAACGCCATCGGCAGTTCTTCCCGGTCGGTCTGCGTGACCTGCACGGGAATGCCGTTCAGCACATCGAATCCGGTTTCGAGCGCGTGCGCGTGAAATAGTTCAAGCTGGCGGGCGTTGAATTCCACCAGGCCGGGCACGTTGCGGGCCAGTCGCGCCGTCACGCCTTCGATCAGGCGGCGGGCGCGCTCGCTCCAGCCGGGGTGGTGGCGCAGTACCAGGAAGAAGCCTTTGGGAATCGTCCACAGTTCGAAATGACGGGGCAGGTAGCCCGACAGGGGGCGGGTCCACTCATGCGCCGGATAGCCGTGCAGATTGATGTGCAGTTGCGCGCCGCTGATGGCGTGGGCCTGGTGCCGGCCGTCGCGCTCGAAGAACGGCGCGTGTTCCCGGTAGGCGATGTCGTCGCCCAGCGCGCTGTAGCGCGAGGCATGCAGCATGTGGCGCGGGTGCTGTTCGCGCAGGCGGTTGAACAGCGCGTAGCCGTCGGGGTTTTCCGAGGCGATCAGCGCGAAGTGCGCGTCGCCGCGGGCCTTGAGCGCCTGCGCGGCGCGCAGGGCGCCCACCACGCCCGAGGTTTCATTGGCGTGCTGCGCGCCCGAAATGAATACCGCGGGGCCGGGGCCGCGCAGGTACGTGCCCAGCACCGGACGGCCCTGGCGCGACACGGCCTGGAAGGCGTCGCCACCCAGCGCGGCCATGCAGCCGGCGATCTGCGGGGCGGGCAGCGGTTCGCGCAGCTCGGCCAGCGGGCCGGCCAGCGGCGCGGGCGCGACCACCGCCAGCGCGGCGAAGGGCTCCAGCGTGACCGACACGCGCGCCGCGCCGTCGTGGCGGCGGATGTCGGGAATGATCTGGCCGGGTTGCAGGCCGCGGTCGCCGGACGGGCGGCCCGAGTGCTGCTGGAAGTGTTCCAGCAGCGAGAAATACAGGTCTTCGTGCAGCGCTTCGAAGGTGCTGACGATCTCTTCGTCCACCGGCAGGGCGAAATCCATGCCCGGCAGGTCGACGCGGATTTCCAGGCGGTCGAAGTAGGGTTCGTGCGCGCCCCAGGCATGGTTGCGCACCGCGTCCACGATGCTGCGGAAGGCCAGTTGGTATTCGGTGGCCTGCGCCGCATCGGTCTGGACCGCGCCGTCGGCGTCGCGCACGCGCAGCCAGCCGGTGGGCGACAGTTCGGGCGTGCCGTCCTGGGCCTGGCCGAGCAGGTTGGGGGCGTACACGCGGTCTTCGCGGCGGCTGCCGTCGGCGTAGGTCAGGACCACGTCGTAGTGCAGGTCCGATCCGCCGGCGTGCATCGCGACGCGCACGCCCGGCAGTAGCGCGGTCAGCGGGTAGGCTTCCAGCGTGAAACGCTTGGCCTGGGCGTGTTCATGCAGCGGATAGCGCAGGTCGACCGACACCAGGCCGTCGCGCTGCACTTCTTCCAGGAAGTAGTGCACCAGCGGCTTGTAGGCGCTGCGAAAGCGTGCGGTGACGCCTGCCTGTGCCAGCCGCGCCTCGGCCTCGCGGCGCGCCTCCACGCCTTCGAACAGCCAGCCCTCGACCGTGGCGCCGCGCCAGGCCGGCGCCTTGTAGGCATGGACCCACACGTCCAGCGTGCGATCGAATGTTTTTTCCAGCAAAACCATCGTCATCAATCCTCAAATGTGCCTAACCCCGACGGCCCACTGCCCCGCCGCCGGGCCGCCCCAAGGCGGGGCCGCCCCCTCGGGGGGCAGCAAGCCCGCGCAGCGGGTGCGGCGTGGGGGCCTTATCCTTCGGGCCGCCCCAAGGCGGGGCCGCCCCCTCGGGGGGGCAGCAAGCCCGCGCAGCGGGTGCGGCGTGGGGGCCTTGTCCTTCGGGCCGCCCCAAGGCGGGGCCGCCCCCTCGGGGGGGCAGCAAGCCCGCGCAGCGGGTGCGGCGTGGGGGCCTACACCTTCCCGGTGGGGTCAAGACGGTCGCGCAGCCAGTCGCCCAGCAGATTCAAGCCCAGCACTGTCAGCATGATCGCCAGTCCCGGAAACACGCTGACCCACCACGCCGTCTGCATGTAGGTGCGGCCATCGGCCAGCATACCGCCCCAGCTCGGGATCATGGGGTCCACGCCCAGGCCCAGAAAGGTCAGGCTGCTTTCCAGCAGGATATTGTTGGCCACGTTCAGCGTCATCAGGATGACCAGCGGGCCCAGCAGGTTGGGCACGATGTGGTGGCGGATCATGGCCAGGTCGCGCACGCCGAAGGCGCGCGCGGCCAGCACGAATTCGCGTTCACGCAGCGCCAGCACCTGCGCCCGCACCAGGCGCGCATACTGCACCCACTGCGAAATGATCATGAAGAAAATGACGTTGAACAGTCCGCCGCCCAGGATGGCGATGAAGGTGATCGCCACCAGGATGAACGGCAGCGCCAGCTGCACGTCGGCAAAGCGCATCACGATCATGTCCCAGAAGCCGCGGTAGTAGCCGGCGATCAGGCCCATGACGATGCCCAGCAGGGCGCCGCCCAGCACCGAGATGAAGCCCACCATCAGTGAGATCTTGCCGCCCACGATCACGCGGGCCAGCACGTCCCGGCCCAGCGGGTCGGTGCCGAAGGGGTGGGCGGCCGTGGTGAACGGGGCGGTCAGGCGGGCGGCCAGGTCCATGGCTTCGCCGCCATCGGGAAACAGCCAGCCCGATGCCAGCACCAGAATGACCATCAGGCCGGTCAGCAAGGCGCCCAGCACGAATTCCAGCGAACGATAGCGGCTGCGCGGCTTGGGCGCGGCGGGGGCGGCGGTGGGGGTAGTGGTCTGCATAGGGCTTACCGCGTGCGGATACGGGGATCGACGATGCCGTAGGCGATGTCGACGATCAGGTTGACCAGGACAATGACGGCGGCCAGCACGGTGACCGTGCCTTGCAGCACCGGGTAGTCGCGGCCGGAAATCGCGTCGAATGCCAGCGTGCCCAGGCCGGGCCAGTTGAACACCATTTCAATGACGACGATGCCGCCGATCAGACCGCCGAACTGCAGGCCCAGGTAGGTGATGAGCGGAATGGCGCAATTGCGCAGCGCGTGCTTGTACAGCACCACGCGTTCTTTCAGGCCCTTGCTGCGGGCCACCATGATGTATTGCGCGGACAGCGTTTCGAGCATGGTGGTGCGCACCAGCCGGATATTGGTGGCCGACAGGATGATGGCCATCGTCAGCGACGGCAGCACCAGGCTGGCCGGACCGCTCCAGCCCGAAGGCGGCAGCAGGGGGAAGGTGATCGACAGCAGCAGCACCAGCATCAGCGCCAGCCAGAAATTCGGAAACGACAGCCCCACCAGCGACAGGATGCGGATGGTCTGGTCGGTGGCCTTGCCGCGCTTGATGGCGGCCTGGATACCCAGCGGCAGCGAAATCAGGATCGACGCGATCAGCGACGTGAAGGCCAGCATCAGCGTGGCCGGCAGGGCGTCGCCGATCAGCTTGGCGACCGGCGTGCCGCCCATGAAGCTGCGGCCGAAGTCGCCATGCAGGAGGCCCTGCATGTAGCTCAGGTACTGCACATGGAACGGGCGGTTCAGGCCCAGCGCCTGGCGGATGTTGGCCAGGTCCTGCTCGGTGACGCTGCCCGAGCCCTGGCTGAGCATCAGGGCGGGGTCGCCGGTCAGGCGCACGGCATAGGAAACAAGCAGCGTCACGGCCACGATCACGAAGATCGCCTGCAACACGCGTTTAATCAGAAATCCGGTCATGAGGCGCCACCCCGGTTTTCACCGGGGTGGGTCAGTAGGGTTAATGCTTCAATAGATATCGTTACTGCTTTATTGCGCACGGCTCTAGCGGGATGCCGCGGATCCGGGCTCCGCCGGTCCGCTGGCATGCCCCTGGGGGAAAGCGCGTAGCGCTTCGGGGGGGCCTTACTCTACCGTGGTGTCGACAAAGCGGAAGCGGATGTCGCCCGGGACTTCCAGGTGCTTCACGCGCTTGTTCACGCCCACGATCGTGTTCAGGCTGTACAGCGGCAGTTCCAGCGCCTGGTCGGCCACGTAGCCGGCGATTTCCTGCAGCATGGCTTCGCGCTTTTTCACGTCGTAGACAGTGCGCTGGGCTTCCAGCATGGCGTTCAGCTTGGGGTCGTTGTCGTACGGATTCCACTTCTGGCCCGAGTGATACATCAGGTAGGCCGTGTTGTCGTAGTCGTACGTCCAGCCGCCCCACTGGTTCTGCCACATCTCGCCGGTCTTGCCGCCGGGGATGATGTCGTTGAGCAGCACGCCGGTTTCATACGGCTTGATCGTGGCGCGCACGCCCACCGCCTGCAGGTAGCCCGACACCGCCTGGGCCACTTCGCGGAAGTTCGAGTCGCTGCCGCGCACGTCGATCTGCACGGTGGCGCCCGCCTTGATGCCGGCGCCGGCCAGCAGCTTCTTGGCTTCGGCGGGGTTGAACGGCAGGGGCTTCTGGTCGGGGTTGTAGCCGAACGACTGCGGGCCCTGGAAGCTGGCGATGGTCTTGGCCTGGCCCAGCAGCAGTTGCTTGACGATGGCGTCGCGGTCCACGGCCATGATCAGCGCGCGGCGCACGTCGCGGTTCTGGGTGATGCCGGTCTTGGTGTTGTAGCGCAGCGCGAAGGCTACGGGGCCGCCGGTGGAAATGACGTCGGCGTTGCCCGATTTCTTCACGGTCTCGATCAGGCCCAGCGGGATCAGCGTGGCGACGTCGATGCGGCCGGCCTGCAGCTCGGCCACCTGGGTGCCGGGTTCGCCGATGAAGCGGTAGACCACCTTGTCCAGCTTGGGCTTGCCGCCCCAGTAGTCGTCGTTGCGCGCCAGGGTCACGTTGACCTTGGGCTGGTAGCTTTCGAACTTGAACGGGCCCGTGCCGACCGGATGGGTGTTGAAGTTGTCTTCACCCTTTTCCTGGATGTACTTGGGCGGCACGATCATGGCGCCGTAGCCGGCCAGCTTGGTCAGCAGCACCGGGTCCGGCTGTTTCAGGATGAAGTCGACGGTGTACTCGTCCACCACCTTGACCTCGCCGATCGAGTCGTAGTTGGACTTCTGCGGGCCCTTGGCGCCTTCCGCGCCCAGCAGACGCTCGAACGTGAACTTCACGGCCTCGGCGTTGAAGGGCTCGCCGTTGTGGAACTTCACGCCCTGGCGCAGGGTAAAGCGCAGGCGCTTGTTGTCGTCCAGGTATTCCCACTTGGTGGCCAGGCCCGGTTGCAGCTTCAGGTCGGCGCCGCGCATGGTCAGGCCGTCGTACAGGTTGCTGCCGACCGACCCCCAGAAGGTCACGAAGGTATCGATCGGGTCCCAGCTGCCCGGGTCCTGGTTGATGGCGACGTTGAGCGTGCCGGCGGCTTGCGCGGTCGACAGGACCGCGGGCAGCGCGCCGCCCAGCGCCAGGGCCAGGGCGGTGGCGGTGAAGGTTTTGCGTAGGGAGAGCATGTTCAACTCCAGGGACGGGATATCGGGCAGGCCGACGTGAAAAGAGGGTGGGGGCTCAAGCCGCGCGGGCCACGCGGTGGCCGGGCGCGAATTCAACCAGCGGAATGATCGCGGGCTCGTCACCCACGCGCCGCACGGGGCTGGGGATCTCGCCTTCGATCAGCGACGTATCGATATGGCGGCCCGGCTCGGCCACCGGCACGGCGGCCAGCAGCTTGCGGGTGTAGGCGTGCTGCGGCGATTCGAAAATCTGGCGGCGCGTACCCAGCTCGACGATCTGGCCCAGGTACAGCACGGCCACGCGGTGGCTGACCTTTTCCACCACCGCCATGTCGTGGGTGATGAACAGGTACGACAGGCCGCGGTCTTTCTGCAGGTCCATCAGCAGGTTCAAGATCTGCGCCTGGATCGACACGTCCAGCGCCGACACCGATTCGTCGGCGATGATGAGCTTGGGGTTGCTGGCCAGGGCGCGCGCGATGCAGACGCGCTGGCGCTGGCCGCCCGAGAATTCATGCGGATAGCGGCGGGCGTGTTCGGGCTTCAGGCCCACTTGTTCCAGCAGCTCGCCCACGCGCCGCGCGATGGCGTCCTCGCCCGACAGCAGGCCGTGGGTGCGGATCGGTTCGGCAATGCTGAACGCCACCGTCTTGCGCGGGTCCAGCGACGCGTACGGGTCCTGGAAGATGTACTGGATTTCCTGGCGCAGGCGCTGGCGGCCGGCGCTGTCCATCGAAAAGATGTCCTGGCCGTTGTAGCGCACCGCGCCGGAGGTCGGCGCCACCAGTTGCTGCAGCGTCTTGCCGATGGTGGACTTGCCGCTGCCCGATTCGCCCACCAGTGCCAGCGTCTCGCCGGGGTAGACGTCAAAGCTCACTTCTTCCACCGCGTGCACGCGGTGCGTGACGCGGCCGAACAGGTTGTGGCCGACATCGAAGCGGGTGGTCAGCTTTTCCACGCGCAGCACCGGCTCGTCGTAGCGGGCGGTGTCCTGCTCGCGGGTCTCGCCCACTTCGCGCAGCGTGTCGCCTTCCAGCACCGTCTGCGGCGTGCGCAGCGGCAGGTCGCGGCCGGTCAGGCTGCCCAGGCGTGGCACAGCGGCCAGCAGGGCACGGGTGTAGGGGTGCTTGGGCGCGCGGAAGATCTCTTCCACGGTGCCTTGCTCGACCTTCTTGCCGCGCAGCATGACCACGACGTCGTCGGCCATCTCGGCCACCACGCCCATGTCGTGCGTGATGAAGATGACGGCGGTGCCCAGGTCGCGCTGCAGTTCGCGGATGGTGTTCAGGATCTGCGCCTGGATGGTGACGTCCAGCGCCGTGGTGGGCTCGTCGGCGATCAGCAGGCGCGGTTGGCACGACAGCGCCATGGCGATCATCACGCGCTGGCGCATGCCGCCCGACAACTGGTGCGGGTAGCGGTCCAGCAACTGCTCGGCGTCGGGCAGGCGCACCTTTTCCAGCAGGGCGCGCGCCGATTTGCGCGCGGCCGAACGCGACAGCTGCTGGTGCAGCATGATCGCTTCGATGATCTGGTCGCCGATCGTGAACACCGGGTTCAGCGAGGTCATCGGTTCCTGGAAGATCATCGCGATGTCGTTGCCGCGGATCGCGCGCATCTTCTCGTCGGACGCGGCGGTCAGGTCGATCTCCTGTCCGGCGCTATCCTGGAACACGATCTTGCCGGTGGCGATGCGGCCGTTGTTGTAGTCCGTCAGCCGCATGATGGCCATGGACGTCACGGATTTTCCCGACCCGGACTCGCCGACGATGGCCAGCGTCTTGCCCGGCCGCACGTCGAAGTCCAGGTCCTCGACGGCGCGGAACACGCCGTTCGCGGTATTGAAATCGACCGAGACGCCGCGCACGGACAGGAGCGGCTGACTTGAAGAGGCAAGAGTGCTAGACAACGTGAATTCTCACAGCGAGGTGGCGGCGCGGGCAGCCTGGTCGTACAGGCCCGACAGGGCGCGCAGGGTATGGGCCAGCTGGCGGCTGGCGTCGTCCGCGGCGGGGGAATCGATGAACGGCTTGACCAGGCACTGCTCGCGGACTTCGGCGTAGCGCTGGATCGCGGCCGCGCCGGCGTCCGTGGTGGTGTAGATCACTTCCTTGCCGGTCTTGGCGCTTTGCACCACGCCCAGACGCTCCAGCTTCTTGAGCGAATAGTTCACCAGGTGGGTGTCTTCGACGTTGAGCGTGAAGCAGATGTCGGCCAGTTTCTTGCCGCGGCCGCGGTGGAACACGTGGTTCAGCACCAGGATGTCCAGCGAGGTCAGCTCGGGCAGGCCGGCACAGGCCATGCAGCGGACCATCCAGCGGTTGAAGGCGTGCGACGCGATGATCAGGCCGAACTCCACCTCGGACAGCTCCGGGGCGGACGAGGCGAGATGGGAGGAGGAAACAATGGCGTCCCGGACGGAAACAGACATGGGCAGTTAGGTGGGGACGGATCGATAACAAAACGTTGGCGAATTATTGACGATTTGTCGATATGGGCGCATCCGGGATAACCCGTGGATATAAGCCTGCCCGGGGCTTCATGACGGGAAGTTATCTGGGCGGCTAACCCGGCGTGCCGTCCTCGACCGAGTGGGCCAACTGCGTCAGGTCGGGCGGGCGATTTTCGATGATGGCTTCCATGCTGAAGAACCCCGTCACCGTCGACAGCTCGAAATCGGTGATCAGCTTCTGGTAGAAGCGGTCGTAGCCCGCGATGCCGCGGCAAGTGACTTTGATCAGGTAGTCCCAGTCGCCGCCGATGCGGTAGAACTCGGTCACCTCGGGCAGGCGTTCGACATGGCGGCGAAAGCCGTCGGCCCAGTCCTTGGCGTGGTGGCTGGTACGGATCATCACGAACACCGTCAGGTCCAACCCCAGCGCGACCAGATTGACCTGGGCGCGGGTGCCGCGAATGATGCCGCTGGCGTTCAGCCGCTGCAGCCGGCGCCAGCAGGCGTTCTGCGACAAACCGACCCGATCGGCCAGCTCGCGCTGCGAGAGGGAACCTTCGCGTTGCAGGCAGGAGATGATACTTAGATCAAATTTGTCTATTTTTTCCATGGTGTCGATCAAATGAACGAATATTGGTGATTTTCACCAAAATTTAGGTGAGGTTTCAAATTTATTTCCACCGTATGATATTCCGAGCTAAATCCCTGTCCTCGTCCCATCATCATCATGTCTACCCACGCGACCCCGGCCACCACAGGGCCGTTGCGCCAATTCCAAGCCTCCCTGCAATCCGCTGATATCGCCGCCGCGCTGGCCGATGGCCTGATCGGCAAGGACGCGGTCATCGACGGCCCGCGCGGCGCCAAGCCCCTCGTCTATGCCGACTACGTCGCGTCGGGCCGTGCACTCATGCAGGTCGAGCGCTTCGTGCTCGAGCACGTGCTGCCTTACTACGCCAACTCGCACACCGAAGCCTCGTACTGCGGCGGCTTCATCACGCGCCTGCGCCGCGAGGCCCGTGCCGTGGTCGCGCGTTGCTGTGGCGCCGGTGACGAACACGCCGTGATCTTCGCCGGCTCGGGCGCCACCATGGGCATCAACCGGCTCGTGCACCTGCTGGGCGTGCCCGCGGCCCTGGCCGCTGGCCAGAAAGTCCGCGTCATCATCGGCCCCTACGAGCACCATTCCAATATCCTGCCCTGGCGCGAATCCGGCGCGGAACTGGTCTCGGTGGCCGAAAGCCCGCTGGGCGGCCCCGACCTGGCCGAACTGGACGCCGCGCTGCAAGCCCCGGCCGGCACGCGGGTCATCTGCGCGCTGTCGGCCGCCTCCAACGTGACCGGCATCGTCGCCGACGTGGCGGCGATCACCCGGCGCGTCAAGCAGGCGGGCGCGAAAATGGTGTGGGACTATGCCGGCGGCGCGCCCTACCTGGACATCCGCATGTCGCCCGCGGCCGATGCGCCGATCGACGCCATCGTCTTCTCGCCCCACAAATTCATCGGCGGCCCGGGCGCGTCCGGCATCCTGATCGTGCGCCGCGATGCGGTCGTCCCGCTTACGCCGACGTATCCCGGCGGCGGCACCGTCAAATTCGTCTCGCCTGCCGGCCACGATTACAGCGGCAGCCTGGAAGCGCGCGAGGAAGCCGGCACGCCCAATGTCGTGGGCGACATCCGCGCCGCGCTGGTCCTGCTGGTCAAGGACGCCCTGGGCGCCGAGTTCATGCAGCGGCGCAATGCCGAATTGGCGCAGCGCGCGTTCGCCCGGTGGCAGGGTGCGCCGCGGCTGGAACTGCTGGGTTCGCTCAGCGCCCAGCGCCTGCCCATCTTTTCGTTCCGGGTGCGCAACGGCCGCGGCGGCTTCGTGCACCAGCAATTGGTGACCCGCATGCTGAGCGACCGCTTCGGCATCCAGGCCCGCGGCGGTTGCGCCTGCGCCGGCCCCTATGTGCATCACCTGCTCGATATCGATGAGGCCGAATCGGCGCGGATGCGCCAGGCCATCCTGGACGGCCGCGAGATCGAAAAGCCGGGATTCATCCGGCTGAACCTCAGTGTGCTGCTGACCGACGCCAAGGTCGATTTCATCCTGGACTCGGTGCTGGCGCTGGCGGCCGACGCCACCGACTTCGAAGGCGACTACGACTTCGATCCCAGCCGCGCCATCTTCTTCCCGCGGCCCGCCCAGGCCGAGGCCGTCGCCTGATCCCTGCGCAGGCGCGCGCGGTGCCACAACGCCGGCCTGATGGCCGGCGTTGTGGTTTTCAGCGGCCGGTCATTGCTTCATGTAGGGGCCGCAGGTGTCGATCCAGGCGGTCTTCTTCGAGGCCAGGTTGTCCGGCAGCGTCGTCATCTTCTGCACGGTCTTGTCCGGAAACCTGCCGCCGTTGCGCGTGCATTGCTCGTAGTCGTCGACCAGTGCGAACTCCATGTCCAGCAAGTCCAGGCGGCCCTGGCACAGCAGGAAGTTCAACTGGTGCAGATTGGTCACCTCGCGCTTGGTCTGCACCGTGACCGCCTCGTTGTAGCGGGTGACGCTGGCATCGAATTGCGCCACGCAGTCCTCGTCCGCCTGCGCGGACAGGGGCAGCATCACGGCAAGCAGCAGCGCGGCGTAGACAGGACGGGGCAGGGGGCAGAGCGCGCGGGGCAAGAACATGGACGTAGGTTTTCCGTTGCGGCGTAGCCGCGAAATGCGATGCCCGCATCATAACGTCCGGCCCGGCGGCATCCGATCCTGCGATCGCGACGTCCCGTGCCGCTGACCGGCCGGCGTAACGACTGGCTCCGCCCAGGCTCCCTTTTCATGACGCATTTTCGTTGCCATCTTTACGGCCACCTGAAACTGGCCTACCGTGCAAGACAAATCGCGGGTTTGCGACGACAGGCCGGCCAGGCCGCCGGTTCAGGCGGCGGATGCATCCGGGCCGCGATTGAAGTTCTGTTTTATCAACACTTTTGTTTTGCCAAAACACTACGTTGGAGATGAAAGAGAATGACCGATACGCTCATCCGGGTCGACCTGGCCCAATCCCCCTACGAAAACAAGCAGATCCACAACCGCTGGCATCCGGATATTCCGATGGCCGTCTGGGTCAAGCCTGGCGAGGACTTCATCCTGGAAACCTACGATTGGACCGGCGGCGCGATCAAGAACGACGACAGCGCCGACGACGTGCGCGACGTGGACCTGTCCACGGTGCACTTTCTGTCCGGCCCGGTGGGCGTGGAGGGCGCCGAACCCGGCGACCTGCTGGTGGTGGACCTGCTGGATATCGGTGCCAAGCCCGATAGCCTGTGGGGCTTCAACGGCTTTTTCAGCCGCAACAACGGCGGCGGCTTCCTGACCGACCATTTTCCCCATGCGCAGAAATCCATCTGGGATTTCCACGGCATGTTCACGTCGTCGCGGCACATCCCGGGGGTGAATTTCGCCGGGCTGATTCACCCTGGCCTGATCGGCTGCCTGCCCGACAAGAAGCTGCTGGATACCTGGAACCAGCGCGAACAAGCCCTGATCGACACCAACCCCGGCCGCGTGCCGCCGCTGGCCAATCCGCCGGCGCCCAAGACGGCCCACATGGGCGCGCTGCAGGGCGCGGACCGCGACCGCGCGGCTGGCGAAGGCGCGCGCACCGTGCCGCCGCGCGAGCACGGCGGCAACTGCGACATCAAGGATCTGTCGCGCGGCGCCCGGGTGTTCTTTCCGGTGTACGTCAAGGGCGGCGGCCTGTCGGTGGGCGACCTGCATTTCTCGCAGGGCGACGGCGAAATCACCTTCTGCGGCGCCATCGAGATGGCCGGTTGGGTGCACATGCGCGTGACGCTCATCAAGGGTGGCATGGAGAAGTACGCGATCAAGAATCCCATCTTCAAGCCCAGCCCGATCACGCCGGCCTACAAGGACTACCTGATCTTCGAAGGCATCTCGGTGGACGAAGGCGGCAAGCAGCATTACCTGGACGTCAATGTCGCCTACCGGCAGGCCTGCCTGAATGCCATCGAATACCTGAAGAAGTTCGGCTATTCGGGGGCGCAGGCCTATTCGCTGCTGGGCTGCGCGCCGGTGCAGGGGCATATCAGCGGGGTCGTGGACATTCCCAATTCCTGCGCCACGCTGTGGCTGCCGACCGAGATCTTCGACTTTGACATCCAGCCGTCGGCGTCCGGGCCGGTCAAGCACATCAAGGGCGGTATCGACATGCCCTTGTCGCGCGATCGCTGACGGATGCACCGACAAGGAGCCTGACATGCCCATGTATGACTATGCCTGCGCGGACTGCGGCGCGTTCGCGGCGTTGCGGCCGTTGGCGCAATGGCGCGATCCCGCCGCATGCCCGGATTGCGGCGCGCTGTCCGGCCGCATCGTGGGCGGCGCGCCGGCGATCTCGGCGCTGTCGTCCGCCGTCAACCGCGCCCATGCCGCCAACGAGCGCAGCGCCCACGAGCCGCGCAGCACGCGCTCGGGGCACGGCATGAACTGCGGTTGCTGCTCGGGCGGGCGCGGCAGCGGCAAGACGCGCACCACGGCCGATGGGGCGAAGTCCTTTGCCGGTTCGCGGCCCTGGATGATCAGCCACTGAAGGCAGGCGCGCGGCGGGTGCCGCGCGCCTTTTCACCTGGATTTGATATCTCGCGGCGGTGGCCGGCCGCGCAACGCTGCGCGGCCACGCCGTGTGGCTCGCCGCAGCGAACCCGGGCCGGACGTGCCTGCCGGGTCGTTACGCCTGGTTTTCCAACGGCGCCACCGCCGCGCCCTGGATGTTGTGGCGCGCCAGCGCTTCGGCAACGAAGCCGGTTTTCTTCATGGCTTCGACAAACGCCGCCAGGTAGGCGGCGGCTTTGGCACCGCGGCTCTTGGGCACGCCCATGGCCTGGCGGATCAGCATGAAATGGCCATCCAGCAGGCGCAGGCCGCCCAGGCGCTGCGCGTCGGCCTCCAGTTGCTGCTTCACGCCGGCGGCCACTTCCAGGTTTTCCTGGATGAAGGTGTCGACCACGGCGGGCGAGGTCGGCGCGCGGAAGATCTCGGCGTGCTTGAGTTCGCGGGTCAGGTACAGGTCGTAGGCGCTGCCTTTGCCGACCACCACGCGCTGGCCCGTGCAATCCACTTCTTCCTGGCGGGTGATGGACGAGTCCTGGCGCACCAGGTAGGCGCCTTCGATGACCACGTAGGGGGCGGTGAAGGCGATCTGTTCGCCACGCAGCGGATCGATCGCGAAAAAGCCCACGTCGGCCTGTTCGGCGGCGACGGCATTGACGGACTCGCCGGCGGACTTGAACACCACCAGCTCCAGTTTCACGTCGAGCCGGCGCGCCAGTTCGGTGGCCAGGTCCACCGATACCCCGCCGGGCGCGCCGGTGCCGGGGTGGGTGTTGGCCAGGATGGGATTGCCCAGGTTGATGGAGGCGCGCAGCGTGCCCGTCGGGGCGAAGGCGTCGAGCAATTCGTGATCGGTTTTCATGGCTTCCTTCCTTGGGGCCGCGGCGCCGGCCAGGGGGCCGGGCGGTGCGGCGTGTTCAGCCTGGAAGAATAGCCGGAAGACGGCGGCTTGCGCGATGCCGCCGGCAGGGCGCTGCGCTACTGCGCACGCCGCAGCACATAGTGCGGCGCCAGCGGGCCGGTGGGGCGGGTGCCGTCGCGGTACAGCAGGGTGACCTGGTTTTCGGCGACGAAGTAGCGCTGGCTGTCGCCCGAGGCGTCCAGCCGGATGGTGCTGCCGTCGGACTCCCAACTGAAGCTGCCGGCCACGGTCTCGGGCTGTTCCTGGCGGTCCAGGTATTGGGTGGTGCGCGCGTAGCGGCCGTCCTTCATCAAGGTCAGGCGGATGCGGATGCCCGGGCAATCGGCGCAGGGCAGGGTGCCGTCGTAGCTGCCGGGCCAATCAAGCGCGTTGCGCGCCGTGTGATTGTCCACCGGCACGGAGCGGGCGGTGATGGGTTTGGACGGGGCGCAGCCAGCAAGCAGGGCGACTGTCAGGGTGCAGGTCAGGGTGGTTTTCATCATGGCGAGCTCCTGTGTAGCAGAGCGTCCACGATACGGACGCATGCCTGTCCTTGCTGAAACGGGATGTAAAGGCATTGCGGGCCGCCGCAGGCCTGGCGACGGCCCGGCGGCAGCAAGCCGCAGCGGGGCGCGGCGCGGTCTTGTCCGCGCATGCCTCGCATTTGGGCCGTATCCGCGCCTTGGGTCCGGCCTGCCTGCGCTACGCTTTTCGTTGCGAGCCGGCCGCCTGTCGCGGCGGGCGCGAAGGAGAACCGCCATGAAGGGAAGCTGTCTGTGCGGCGCGGTGGCCTACGAGGCCGAGCGCCTGTCGGGGCCGATTTTTCATTGCCATTGTGTCACCTGCCGCAAGGCGCACGGCGCGGCTTTTGCATCGACCGCGCGCGTGGCGCGCGTGGATTTCCGCTGGACCCGGGGCGAGGCGGCGCTGGGCTCGTACGAGTCGTCGCCGGGCAAGATCCGCCATTTCTGCACGGCCTGCGGCGCGCATCTGATGGCGCATTGGGTGGCACAGCCGCAGGTCATCCTGCGCGTGGCGACGCTGGACGACGACCCGGGGGCGCGGCCATCGGCGCATATCCATACCTCGCACGATGTGCCGTGGCTGGTGGACGGGCCGCAGGTCGCCACCTATCCGGATGCGCCGCCGGCCTGACGCGCTCGCGTCCGGCGCGGCTCGGCCTGACTGGCGCAAGCGCGTCCGGCACGCGCCTGTGCTCGATGTGTCAGTTTTGTCCCGTGGCCTCCTCCACTTGAACCGCGCGCTTGCGCTACGCTATCAATCTTTGCGCCAGGGCGGCGCAACCGGGGATTTCCGCAATGAAAGGCGAACACCACTACGACGTCAACGTGACCTGGACCGGCAACATCGGCAAGGGCACCGCCAGCTACACGGCTTATTCCCGCGACCACCTGATCCAGGCGCCGGGCAAGGCCGACATCGCCGGGTCGGCCGACCCGGCCTTTCGTGGCGACGCGGCGCGCTGGAATCCGGAAGACCTGCTGGTGGCGTCGCTGTCGGCCTGCCACAAGCTCTGGTATCTGCACCTGTGCGCGGTCGAGGGCATCACGGTCACGGCCTATCGCGATGAGGCGCACGGCGTGATGCGCGAAGACCCGGCGCACGGCGGCGCGTTTGCGTCGGTCACCTTGCGGCCCGAAGTCACCATCCAGGCCGGCGGCGACGCCGGGCTGGCCGAAGCTCTGCATGCCCGCGCGCATCATTTCTGCTACATCGCCAACTCCGTGAATTTCCCGGTGCTCTGCGAGCCGCGCGTGGTCGTGGCCAGCTGACGCGGGCGGCATTCAGGGATGACGATATGTTGACGATCTGGGGCCGGCGCAGCTCATTCAATGTGCAAAAGGTCTTGTGGCTGGCGGGCGAATTGGGCCTGTCTTACGAACACGTGCCGGCGGGAGGGCAGTTCGGCGTACTGGACACGCCGCAGTTCCTCAGCCTGAACCCGCACGGCAAGGTGCCGCTGCTGCGTGACGGCGATACCGTGGTGTGGGAATCCCATGCCATCCTGCGCTATCTGGCGGCCCGCTACGGCGCCGGCACGCTCTGGCCGGCCGACCCGGCGCGGCGGGCGCGCGCCGACGGCTGGATGGACTGGGCGCAGACGGCCTTGCAGCCCGCTTTTTTGGTGGGCGTGTTCTGGGGCTATTACCGCACGCCCGAGGCGCAGCGCGACGCGCCCGCCATCGCGCGCAGCCTGGCGGCCACCCACGCGTGCCTGCGGCAGCTGGACGCGGCGCTGGCCGCGCAGCCCTACCTGGACGGGCAGGCGCTGTCGCTGGCGGACATTCCCGCGGCCACGGCCTTGTACCGCTATTACGAGCTGGACATCGCGCACGCGCCGCTGCCCAACGTGCGTGCCTGGTACGAGCGCCTGCAAGCGCGTCCGGCCTATCGCGAACACGTGATGGTGCCGTTCGGCGAATTGAAGGGGCGGCTGGATTTCTGATCCGGCAAGCCTGTTAATCTCGTGGCTGGCCTTGTCGACGCGCAGGCTTGCGCGCCTGGCTGGCCAACGCCCAGACGCTGTTTTTTGACGATTTCGACGCATGTCCATCCCCCTTGCCGACTGGCCGCGCCATGCCCCTGACCTGGGCACCGCCGGTTTGCGCCTGCGTCCGTTGGATGAAGCGGATGCGGTCGACTGGCACGCCTATCTGCGTGACGAGGCCGTCACCCGTCACACCAGCTGGCAGCTGGACGGCCCGGACACGCTGGTCCGGCTGATCCATGGCTACGCCGACCCCGCCGCCTCGCACAGTGTGCGTCTGGCGATCGCGGGCGCCGACGATCGCCTGATCGGCACCATCGGCCTGAACGAGATCTCGCTGCCGGCCCGCCGCGCCGAAATCGCCTACGACATCGCGCCGCCATACTGGCGGCAGGGCATCGCCACGCAAGCGTGCGAGGTCTTGACTACCTGGGCGCTGCAAACGCTGGGCCTGGCCCGGGTGCAGGCCACGGTGCTGGACACCAACACCACCTCGGCGGGCGTGCTGGAACGTTGCCGCTTCCACCGTGAAGGCTTGCTGCACCACTACCGGGTGGTGCGCGGCGAACCTCGCCATTTCTGGATCTACGCGCGCATCTGGCCGCCGCCCATCGTCGGCGCGGAATGAGGCTGATGGATTCGGACCACCCCATGCAACGGACCCCACACGAGGAAATGATGACGTCCGCTTTGATCGTGATCGATGTGCAACGCGCGCTGTTCGAGACCTCGCCGCCCCCCGCCGATGCCGACGCCGTGCTGGCGCGCATCAACGCCTTGACCGAACGCGCCCGCGCCGCCCAGGTGCCGGTGATCTACGTGCAGCATGAAGCGCCCGGCAGCCAGATGGACTACGGCCTGCCGGCCTGGCAGCTGGACCTGCGGCTGCAACCGGCCGACGGTGACATCCGGGTGCGCAAGACCACGCCCGATTCGTTCCTGCGCACCGATCTGGCGGACGTGCTGGCGCGAGCCGGCGCCAGGCAACTGGTGGTGTGCGGCTATGCCAGCGAGTTCTGCGTCGACACCACCGTGCGCCGCGCGGCGGCGCTGGGCTTTCCGGTCACGCTGGCGGCCGATGCCCACACCACCCAGGACAAGCCGCACGCGCCCGGCGCGCAGATCCGCGCGCACCACAATGCCACGCTGTCGTCCATCGCCAGCTTCGGCGTCAAGATCGCGGCCGTTCCCGCCGCCGACATCACCTTCGGCGGCACGGCCGCACCCTGAACCGCCATGGATCCTGAACTGCTGTCGTTGCTGGTGACGCGCACCATGCCCTTTGGCAAGTACCAGGGCCATCTGATCGCCGACCTGCCCGGGCCTTACCTGGCGTGGTTCGCGCGCAAGGGCTTTCCGAAAGGCGAGCTTGGCCGTTTGCTGGCGCTGATGCTTGAACTGGACCATAACGGCCTGTCAGGGTTGCTGGATCCGTTGCGGACGGCGCCCCGTGCCTGGCCGGGCCAACCGCCAGGGGACTCGCCCGCCAAGCCAGCCGCCGTCAAAGCGTCTGGCGCCGGGGCATCGCCGGCCAGCCCGTCCGGCGCGGCGACGTTCCCCAATCGGCCCGCCAAGCCCTGATCCGGGTGATGGAGCCGGTCGCGGGAAACCGCAAGAAACAACTCCGGCGGCGCGCGTAGCGTTTTGGCATGCCCGCCAGCCGCGCACGGGGCTACCATAGACCGGCGCGCCGCGGGGCGGGGCAGTTGGCCCGGGTTTGCCGGGCGCGCACCAACGAAGAGAGGTCGCCATGAAAAAACTCCCGCTGTCTGCCGCCTTGCTGGCCCTGGCCTGCGCTGCCGGCGTGGCCCACGCGCAAAGCGCGGCACCGGTCACCCAGGAATTCCAATATCCCAGCCAGCGCTCCAAGGACGGCAGCCTGTCGCCGCCCTCGACGCTGCGCATGACCGTCACGCCCGATCCGAATTCGGCGCCCCCCGTGATCCGCGATACGCCCGAAAGCCAGGCGCAGTATGTGCGTTGCCGCGAGGTCTCCGACCGCGCCGCGGTGTCCAACGCCCAGATGCAGGCAGGCGTGGCGCAATGCCTGCGGGAACTGG
The DNA here is from genome assembly GCF_016428805.1 of Achromobacter sp. ASV32. Taxonomy (GTDB): domain Bacteria; phylum Pseudomonadota; class Gammaproteobacteria; order Burkholderiales; family Burkholderiaceae_B; genus Achromobacter. The sequence goes on along the minus strand of NZ_JAELTJ010000007.1, from coordinate 27,116 downwards.
AACAGCGGCGTCAGCAGCAGTAGGGGCCAAGGCGCCGCGTCCCGCGCCCAGGGCCTGTGCGAGGCGCCTTATAGTGGGAACAGGCCCTAGGCCTGACCGGCAACCATGGCGTTGCGGGCCGCGCCGCGGGCCCAGTACCAGGTCATCAGGCCGGCGGCCAGCACCACCGGCAGCATGGCCCCATTCAAGGCCTCCCATCCAAACCGGTCCAGTGCCGGCCCGGCAGCCAGTGTCGCCAGCGCCGTCGCGGCATAGCGCAGCATTTCGGCCGCGCCCTGGGCGCGGGCGCGTTCGGCCGGCCGGTACGACTGCGCCAGCAGCGTGGTGCCGCCGACGAACATGAAATTCCAGCCCACGCCCAGGCAGAACAGCGCTGCATAGAACGCGGGCAGCGATGGCGAGCCCATGGCGATCAGCGCGCTGGCGATATTGAGCAGCATGCCGGCCCACAGCACGCGGGCCAGGCCGAAGCGCTGGATCAGCGCGCCGGCGAAGAATGCCGGCGCATACATGCCCACCAGGTGCCATTGCATGATGTTGGCGCCGTCGCCGATGCTGTGGCTGCATGCCACGGCGGCCAGCGGGGCGGCGGTCATGATGAACATCATCGACACCGACCCCACCACGTTGTTCGCCAGCGCCGCCACGAATATCGGCTGGCGCGCAACTTCGCGCAGCGGCCTGGCCGGCAGGCCCGCCTGCGCATCGCCGGCCTGGGCCGGCGCCTCCGTGTCGCGATAGAACGCCCACAACAAAATAGCGGACAGCAACGCCAGCAGCGCCACCATCAGGTAGGCGCCGGCAAAGGTCACGGGGGCGAACAGGTCGCGGCTCCAGTTGGCCAGCGCGGGGCCGGCGATGGCGGCGATGACCCCGCCCGTCATCACCACCGAGATCGCCCGGGTCTTGGCCGCGGGTTCGACCGCGTCCGCCGCGGCCAGCCGGTAGTACTGGGCGAACGCCTGGAATACGCCAACCAGCGCGGTGCCGGCGCAGAAGGCCCAGAAGTCCGCATGGAACACCGCCCATACCGACAGGCCGCCGCCCGCCGCCCCGGCCAGCGCGCCCAGGGCGAAACCGTTGCGGCGGCCGATGCGTTGCATCAGCAGCGAGGCGAACCAGGTGACCAGCGCGCCGGCCACGGTGATCAGCGCGAAGGGCAGGGTAGACAGCGCCTTGTTGGGCGCCAGCATGTGGCCGGTCAGGGCGGTCAGGGTCAGGTCAATGGAGATGGCGGCGATGAACAGGCCCTGGCAGACGGCCAGCAGGCGGGCGTTGCGGTGGCCGGGGGCGGTGCGGGATGACGGGCGCATAGAGGCGGCGAAGAAGAGAACGATGGAGCCTGCCCGTCCGTCTGCCGCCTGCTGATCAGGCGGAGCGGCCGGGGCAAGCGCGGGGTTTGACAGGGCCACTGTAGCGGCGCACACTTTGGCGTAAATGACATAATTCCCTCAAAAAACGCCAAATGCCCCATACCGTCGCTTTTCTGCTCGTGCCGGATTTCCAGTTGCTGGACCTGTCCGGCCCGGCCGCCGTGTTCCAGATCGCCGGCGCCGAGGCCGCCACGGCCACGGGGCCGGCCTACACGGTGCAGGTGGTGTCCGAGCATGGCGGCCTGGTGCGCAGCACCTGCGGCATCGAGGTCCAGACCCGGCCATGGCGCGGCCTGCGCGTCGACACCCTGATCATCGCCGGCGGCGAAGGCGCGCGCGAAATCGCCGTGACGCCGGGCCTGCGCCGCTATCTGCACGCACAGCGGCAGGGCGGCCGCCGCCTGGCCAGCGTCTGCACCGGCGCGTTTGTGCTGGCGGGCGCGGGGCTGCTCGACGGCCTGCGCGCCACCACGCACTGGCGTCGCGCCGCGATGCTGGCGCGCAACCACCCGGGCGTGCGGGTGGACGCCGACAAGATCCACGTGTGCGACGGCGGCATCTGGACCTCGGCCGGCATCACCGCCGGCATCGACCTGGCGTTGGCGATGGTCGAGGCCGACATGGGTGCCGAGGTGGCCGCCGCCACCGCCCGCGAGATGGTGGTGTACCACCGCCGCTCGGGCGGCCAGTCGCAGTTCTCGGCCTTGCAGGATCTGGCGCCCGACAGCGAGCGCATGCGCGCGGTGCTGGAGCACATCCGCGCCAACCTGGGCGCGGCCCTGTCGGTGGAGCAGTTGGCCGAGGTGGCCTGCGTCAGCCCGCGTCAGTTCCTGCGCAGCTTCAAGGCCGAAACCGGCGAAACCCCGGCCAAGGCGGTGGAGCGTATCCGCGCCGAAGCCGCGCGCGGCCAGATCGCGGCCGGCGACAGCAGCATCGAGAGCATCGCGCGGCGTGTGGGGTTCACGGACAGCGAACGGATGCGGCGGGCGTTTCTGCGCGTTTACGGCCAGCCGCCGCAGGCGCTGCGCCGCGCCGCCCGCAGCCAGGCGTCCACGGGCTGAATCGCGCGGTGGGCGTGGAGGGGGGCGTTAGTATTCATTGTTAGTCAACCCCGCGCCTGTTCCCGGGCAGCCGCCGTGGCGCTTTTTCATGGTGACGGCGTTGCGCCGCACGGGGTGACATGGCGTTTCGGGCGGTTGCGGCTACACTTGTGCGCCGTTTTGCTTATTAGCCCCCGAATTCCCATGATTTCCACCGCATGCGGCGTCGACTTCGGCACGTCGAATTCCACCGTCGGCTGGAGCCGCCCCGACCAGCGCGCGCTTCTCGCCCTTGAAGACGGCAAGACCACCTTGCCCTCGGCCATTTTCTTCCACGACGAAGATGCCGAGGTCAGCTACGGCCGCGCAGCCATCTCCGACTACCTGGCCGGCTACGACGGGCGCCTGATGCGCTCGATGAAAAGCCTGCTGGGCAGTTCGCTGATCGATGGCTCGACGGAAGTGCAGGGCCGCTCGATTCCGTTCCGCGTGCTGCTCACGCGCTTTATCGCCGAGCTCAAGCGCCGCGCCGAAACCGCCGCCGGGCGCGAATTCACGCGCGCGGTGCTGGGCCGGCCGGTGTTCTTCGTGGATGACAACACGGCCGCCGACCAGACCGCCCAGGACACGCTGGGCGAAATCGCGCGCAGCGTGGGTTTTACCGACATCGAATTCCAGTTCGAGCCGCTGGCCGCGGCATTCGACTACGAATCGCAGATCGACCGCGAAGAGCTGGTGCTGGTCATCGACATCGGCGGCGGTACCTCCGACTTTTCGTTGATCCGCCTGGGCCCGGGCCGCGCCGGCAAGCCCGATCGCCGCGAAGACATCCTGGCCTACGGCGGCGTGCACATCGGCGGGGTGGACTTCGACAAGCAACTGAGCCTGGCGCACGTCATGCCGTTGCTGGGCCTGGGCAGCCAGCTGCGCAGCGGCAAGGACGTGCCGTCCACGCAGTACGGGAACCTGGCTTGCTGGCACACCATCAACCAGGCCTATACCCGCAAGTCCGCCGAACACTTCGCCTACATCCGCGCCGAAGCGGGCGACCGCGAAAAGATCGACCTGCTGCTCAACCTGATCAAGCAGCGCGCCGGCCACTGGGTCGCGGTGCAGGTCGAAGAAGCCAAGATCGCCTTGTCCGAAGCGCCGTCCGCGCGCATCGACCTGTCGCGCATCGCGCCCGACCTGGGCGTGGACGTGACCCGTCCGTCGTTCGACGCGAGCGTGGCGCGCCTGATCGAAAAGGTCGAGCAGACCGTTGGCGTGCTGCTGCGCGACGCGGGGGTGTCCACGGCGGAGGTGGACACGGTGTTCTTCACTGGCGGCTCCAGCCGCGTGCCGCGCCTGCGCGAAAGCGTTTCGGCCCTGGTGCCGGGCGCGCGCAGTGTTGAAGGCGACCTGTTCGGCAGCATCGGCGCCGGCCTGGCGCTGGACGCCCGCCGCAAATTCGGCTGATGCCCATGCCGCTCGGCCGGTCTTGCCCCGCCGGGCCGCGCACCGCGCCCGCCGGCCTCGTTTTCTAGGCCTGGCTGGCCAGCATCGCCGGCACGCGCTCGGCCAGCGCATCGATGGCCACGCGGGTCTTGGACGGCAGGTAGCGCGCCTGTGGCCACACGGCATGCACGTCATGCGCGGCCATCTTGTCGCCGTGCATCAGTACTTCCAGTTCGCCGGCCTGGACGTAGCGCGCCAGCATCCAGCATGGCAGCCACGCCAGCCCGGCCCCCGCGATGGCGGCGTCGGCGATGGCCTGCAGATCGTCCAGCCGCAGCCGTGGCGGCAGGTATAGCTGGATCACCTGGCCGTCCGGCCCCCTCACCGACCAGCCTTTTTCCACGCCGCCATGGGCATACACCACGCCGGCGTGCTGGCGCATCTCGTCCAGTGTGACAGGGCGCCCGTGCGCGGCGATGTAGGCCGGCGATGCCCCGATGCCCATGGTCTGCAGGCCCAGGCGGCGCGCCGCCAGGCTGGCGCTGTCGGGCAGGGGGCCGATGCGGATGCCCAGGTCGTAGCCTTCCTCGATCAGGTCCACCACACGGTCGTTGAACGAGATGTCGATCTGCAATTGCGGATACTGCGCGGCCAGCTCGCGCAGCACGGGCGCCACGCAATGGCGGCCGAACACCAGCGGCGCGCTGACCCGCAGCCGTCCTTGCGGCGAACGGCGGCCGCTGTCCAGTTCGGCTTCGGCGTCATGCAGCTCGGCCAGCGCGCGCACGCAACGGTCGTAATAGGCCTGGCCCGCATCGGTCAGGCTTTGCTGGCGGGTGGTGCGGTGGAACAGCCGCGTGCCCAGCCGGGCTTCGAGCCGGGCGATGGACTTGCCCACCGCCGAGCGGGTCAGGTTCAGGCGCTCGGCCGCCAGCGCGAAGCTGCCAGCCTCGGCCGCCTGCACGAAGACTTCGATGCCGCCCAGCCGGTCATGGGTGAGGGGAGTGGCCATGATTAATTGGTTCCTTCTTGGAATCATTCAGTGGAATAAATGCCACCACTGGATCATTTTGTTCCCGGATATCGTACCCCTACCGCGGCGCAACGTCATGGCCGCCCCCCAACTCGAAGGAACATCATCATGCAGGCATATCAACTGAGCGGCGGACAAGGCATCGGTTCGCTCAAGCGCGTGGCGCTGGCCCCGCGCGACCCCGGTCCCTATGAAGTGCGGGTACGCATCAACGCGGTGTCATTGAACTTCCGCGATCTGATGGTCGCCCGCGGCGACTACCTGAAGACCTCGGGCGCTCCGGTCATTCCGGCGTCCGACGCAGCCGGCGTGGTCGTGGCCGTCGGCGCCGGCGTCACGCGCTACAAGACCGGCGACCGGGTCATGGGCGCATTCATGCCCGACTGGATCGACGGCGAGGCCACGCCCGCCAATACGGCCCTCGCGCCCGGCGCGGCAACCGATGGCGTGCTGGCCAGCGAGGTGATCTTTGCCGAGCACGGCCTGGTGGCCATTCCGGACTCGCTGTCCGACGAACAGGCCGCTACCTTGCCTTGCGCCGCCGTCACCGCCTGGAACGCGCTGTTCGTCGCCGGCCGCGCCCGCGCCGGTCAGACCGCGCTGCTGCTGGGCACCGGCGGGGTGTCGATCTGGGGGCTGCAACTGGCCAAGGCGGCGGGCCTGCGCGCCATCATCACTTCGTCCAGCGCCGATAAGCTGGCGCGCGCCCGCGAACTGGGCGCCGACGGCCTGATCAACTACCGCGAAACACCCGAGTGGCAGGACGAAGTGCTGCGCCTGACCGGCGGCGAAGGCGCGCACGTGGTGCTGGAAGTAGGCGGCGAGGGCACATTGGCGCGCTCGGTGGCGGCCGCCAGAATGGGCGGCGCCATCGGCATCATCGGCGGGGTCAGCGGCTTTGCCGCCACGCCGGTCTCGCCGCTGGCGTTGATTGCCGGCAACAAGCGGCTGGAAGGCATTTTCGTGGGCAGCCGCAAGATGCTCGAAGACGTGGCGCGTGTGGTGGACACTTCGCGCATCGCGCCCGTGATCGACCGGGTCTATGGCTTTGACGAGGCGCCCGCCGCGTTCGAGCACCTGGCCTCGGGCCGCCATTTCGGCAAGATCGTGATTCGCGTCAACGGCTGAGTCCTGCGCGCGGGGCGCGGGCGGCGCGCCGCCAGGTTGTCAGGAGCCCGCCGCGGGTGCGGTGGTAAGCTGCAATCCCGAGCCGGGTCGCGCCAGCCGCGCCCGGCGCCCGACCGCTTCCACGCCGCGCCATGATCCACAAGCCCGATTCGCACCTGTTCGAAGAACTTGTCTCCACCGAGGCGCCCTACGAGGGCCGCTTTCTCAAGATCCGCAACGACACCGTCCGTCTGCCCAACGGCCACACGTCCACCCGCGAATACGTGGTGCATCCCGGCGCGGTGGTGGTGATTCCGCTGCTGGACGACGGCCGCGTGCTGCTCGAACGCCAGTACCGCTATCCGATCGGCCGGGTCATGACGGAATTTCCTGCCGGCAAGCTGGATCCGGGCGAGGACCCGCTGGCCTGCGGCAAGCGCGAGCTGCTCGAGGAAACCGGCTACACCGCCACGCAATGGGCGCGCGCCGGTGCCCTGCACCTGGCCATCGCCTATTCCACCGAGATCATCCACATCTACTTCGCCCGCGGCCTGCGCGCCGGCCCGCAGCAACTGGACCCGGACGAGTTCCTGGACGTCTTCAGTGCCCAGCCGGCCGACCTGTTCGCCGCCTGCGCCAAGGGCGAGGTCACCGATGCCAAGACCCTGACCTGCGTGCTGTGGCTGCAAAACGTGCTGTCCGGCGCCTGGCAGCTGGACTGGCAAGATCATCCGGCCTGATCGGCCGAGCCGGCCCCCTGGATATTGCCTGCCAGTGCGAGGCTCCTTTTTAGTATCAACAGGTCCCAGGTTCCGCCATGCCCGCCTATCCCGTGCTGCTGCAGCCGTCCGGCCTGCGTTTCGAGGCCGATGCTGACACGCCCGTGCTGCTTGCCGCGCAGGCGGCAGGCATCAAGTTGCCCAGCTCGTGCCGCAACGGCACTTGCCGCGCCTGCATGAGCCTGCTGCTGGACGGCGAGATCGCCTATCGCATCGAATGGCCCGGCCTGTCGCGCGACGAGAAGGAAGAAGGCTGGATCCTGCCTTGCGTGGCCCATGCCTGTACGCCGCTGGAAATCCAGTCGCTGCAGGCCGCACGCATGGAAGCGGCGCCGCCGGCCCCGCCACGGCCCCTGACCGGGGCCCGGCGCTAGGCGGCATGGGGCCGGGCGCCGATGCGTCGGGCGCCGCGGCACTTGGCATCCCGGCGTCCCGGGCCGGCCGTGGCAGCGGCCCGCCGGCCCCCGTCATTCATGCTTGTGCATGGCCGACTGATGCTTGGTGTCGCGCATGGTCGCGTACACCAGCAGCGAAATGAAGATCACCCCTGCCAGGTAGTAGTAGAACCATTGCTCGTGGCCCTGCTGCTTGAACCACAGGGCAATGGCGGGCGCGGTGCCGCCGAAGATCGAGACCGTGATGGCATACGGCACCGCCACGCCGGTTGCGCGGATGTTGGTGGGAAACAGCTCGGCCTTGACCACCGCGTTGATCGAGGTGTAGCCGGCCGTGAACACCCAGGCCGCGCAGATCAGCAGGAAGGCCAGGTAGGGCGACTTGGTGTGCGACAGCGTCATCAGGATCGGCACCGTCAGCGCCGCGCCCGCCACGCCAAAGAACACCAGCAGCGGCTTGCGGCCGATCTTGTCCGACAGCGCGCCGTACAGGGGCTGCAGGATCAGCGCGAAGATCAGCGACGCGGCGATGACGTAGGTGGTGACGATGTCCGAGAACCCCGACGTCTGCCGCACGAACGTCTGCATGTAGGTGGTGAAGGTATAAAACGCCGCCGTGCCGCCGGCCGTCAGGCCCACCACGATGGCGACCTCGCGCGGATAGCGCAGCAGGCCGCGCAGCGAACTGGTCTGCGGCTTGCGCTTGCTGGCTTCCTTGTACGAATCGGTTTCCGGCATGTCGCGCCGCATCAGCGCGGTGATGACGGCCAGCATGGCGCCGATCACGAACGGAATGCGCCAGCCCCATTGCACCAGCTGCTCATGCGTCAGGAACACGTTCTGCAACAGCAGCAGCACCAGGATCGCGCACAGCTGGCCGCCGATCAGCGTGACGTACTGGAAGCTGGAGTAGAAGCCGCGGTGCTCCGGATCGGCGATCTCGGTCAGGTAGGTGGCGCTGGCGCCATACTCGCCACCCAGGCTCAGGCCTTCGATCACGCGCGCCAGGGCCAGCAGCGCCGGCGCGGCCAGCCCGATGGACGCGTAGGTGGGCGTGACCGCGATGATCAGCGAGCCCACGCACATCATGCCCACTGACACCATCAGCGACAGCCGCCGGCCATGCCGGTCGGCCAGGTGCCCGAACAGCCAGCCGCCCAGCGGCCGCACGATGAAGCCGGCCGCGAACAGCGTGGCGGCATTCAGTTGCTGGACGACGGGATCGTGCGAGGGGAAAAAGGCGGGGGCGAAGTACAGGGCGAAGGCGGTATAGGCGTAGAAGTCATACCATTCCACCAGGTTGCCCATGGAACCGACAAAGATCGCCTTGATGCGGCGCTTGGCGTCGGGCATGTCCAGATACGATTGGGTCATCGCTGTCTTCCCGGGAAGTCCGTACCCGCTTATCTTGCGCCTGCGAAGGCAAAAATGCACCCCCGTATCCCGTTGAATTTGTTCAGTTTTTAGTCAGGATGGGTGGGGCGCAAGCCTGGCCCCGCATCGCAGGCAGGTGACAAGCAGAGGGGGTTACTTGCCCGGCGGCGCAATGACCGTGCAGGGGGCCGCGCCCGCGGGCGCGACGGCGTTCTCGCCCAGCAGCGCGCGCGCGCCGCAGACCGAGCCGAACATGCCCTTGTTTTCATGCCCCACGCCGGTCACTTCGAAGCCGGCGCGATGCAGTGTCACGGGCTTGGCGCCGCGGTTGGCCACGATACGCTCGTATTGCAGATAAGCCGTGCCGCGCGCCAGGCGGGTCGCGCCCTGGGCTTCGGCGCCGCAGGTCTTGTCCAGCAGCCGGTGTTCGGGGTTGTTGTCGGCCCCGCCCAGCAGGTAGGTCACGTCGCGCGCGGCGTAACGCACGAACAGCTTGGCATCGTCGGCGTCGCGGGCGGCGTAGGCGGGCAGCTTGTCGGTGCCGTACTTGTACTGGTTGTAGGTGGGGCAGATGCCGCGCTCGTAGGGCGCATAGCCCTTGCCGTCGGGGCGCGGGCGCTCGTTGGTCAGGTACAGATAGGACGACGGGTTGGCCACCACATAGCGCAGCGCCACGCCGTCGCGGCGCAGCGGGCCGTCGATCTGGTTCAGCACGGCGTAGCGCTGGATCAGCTGGCCGCCACCGGAATGCCCGGCCAGCACGATGCCGGCCAGCGTGGGCAGGCGCTTGCGGTCGTCCAGGCTGCGCAGCAGGTCGTCGATTACCTGGAACGAACTGACCGGGGCAGGCCGGCCCGCCGCCTGCACGCTGTCTTCGCCGTCTTCCCAGCTGGACTTGCGCCAGGCCGCCATGCCGGCAAAGCCCGAGTCGATCACGCCGACAAAGCGCGGCGCCAGGATCAAGGTGTCGTTGGCGCGGGCCGGGTTGGCCGCCAGCAGCGTGGCGGCGGTTTCGTAGTAGTTGTCGGCGTTGCGCTTGACGCCATGGAAGATGATGACGATCTGCTTGATATCGCGCAGGTCGTCCCGCGCGAGGTTCCGGTTAGCATAGACCGGTATCTTGTAGCGGCGGCCGGGCTTGCCCAGTTCCAGCGCCTGCCAGCGCGGTACGGCCACGCGCTTGGGCGTGGGCACCGGTTCGGCGTAGTCGTAGGGGTCGGGCAGCGGGGTTTGCGCGCGCGTGCCCAGGGGCAGGCACAGCGCCAGGGCCAGCGCCGCCCAGCCCCATGCCCGCGGGGCACGACCGGGGCGTGCAGTTGGCGTAAGGGCGGCGGGCGCGCGGTGCATGGCGCGGGCAGGCAGGGTCAGCAGCCTTCGTGACCCAGCAGTTGCTTGAGCGCGGGCAGGTCCAGGATGCGGACTTCGCGCTGGTTGATGCGGATCAGGCCATCGCGCGCAAAGCGCGAGAACAGCCGGCTGACCGTCTCCAGCGTCAGGCCCAGGAAATTGCCGATTTCCTCGCGGCTCATGCGCAGCACGAACTCGGTGGACGAGTAGCCCAGCGATGCGTAGCGTTGCGACAGGTTCAGCAGGAAGGCGGCCAGGCGTTGTTCCGAGCGCATCGATCCCAGCGAGGCCAGCAGCTGGTGCGAACGGGTGATCTCACGGCTCATGAGGCGGCGGAACTGCTGCTGCAGCGACGGCAGATGCGTGGCCACGCGGTCGATTTCGGTCAGGCGGATCACGCAGACTTCGGAGTCTTCCAGTGCCACGGCGGCCGACACGTGCTTGCCGTCCAGCATGCCGTCCATGCCGACGATTTCGCCGGGCAGGTGAAAGCCGGTGATCTGGAGCTGGCCGGTGGCGTCTTCGAGCTGGGTCTTCAGGCTGCCAAAACGCACGCCATAGACGGCGTCCAGCGGGTGGTCCAGCGAATACAGCGTCTTGCCCTTTTCAAGGCGCACGCGCTCTTTCACCAGTTCGTCGAGCTTTTCTACTTCGGTGGCGGCCATGCCGACCGGGACACACACGTGGCCCAGCATACACGTGGAACAGTGGGCGGCATCAGGGGCAACGGGAACCCGTTTTTGCATACGATGACCTCTATAGTGCCCGGGCCTGGCGGGTAGCCGGGGCGGGCGTAAAGCGTGAGACAGGTATCCATTGTAGTCCGTTGTTACTACGGGTGTCTTACGAGGCCCGTCGCGGGCTCCCCGGCGCGACCCATTCCCGACGATTAGCCAGGGGGCCGGCCCGTCGGCTCACGCGCCGCGAGCGCGCCGGTAGGCGACCCAGTCGTCGTGCGCTACATCCACCGCCGCGCCGCGGTGAGCGGGATCTATCGGGTAGTACTCGCAAGCCACGGGCGCGGCATCCGGCGGCGCCAGGGGCTGGGCCAGCACAGGGCGGCGCACGAAGCAGCTGGGTTGGCCGGGCGCGTACTCCTCGATCTCGTCCATCAGGGCGACCAGCGCCGGGGTGACTTCATAGAGGTCGCCCCGCACCCGGCGCCCGTCCGCGACCGGGATCAGCCCGGGCCAGGCGCCGAAGTCCACCAGTATGCCCGGCACCGTGGCCGGGCCGACATGGCGGGCCGGCGGCAGGCCGCGGCGGGCGGCGGCTTGCGCCAGATCATTGATTTCGCCCGCGCGTAGCGTGCCGTAGACAAAAACGTATATGCTCATAGTTCAGATTGTTGCTGTACGCGGATCCCGTCCACGAGGCCCGGCCAGGTGTTGAAATTTTCGCATCCGGCCGCATATTCAGGTCATCGAGCCCGCCGGCGTGTATCGGTCAGGCTCCCCAACAAGCCACTACGACCATTATGCGATTCGACAAACTGACCACCAAGTTCCAGCAAGCCTTGGCCGACGCCCAAAGTCTGGCCGCCCGTAACGACCATCCCTATATCGAGCCCGTTCACGTGCTGTCGGCGCTCTTGTCCGACCCCGACAGCGGCGCGGGCAGCCTGCTGGCGCGCGCCGGCGTGGCCGTCAACCGTCTGCAGCCGGCCCTGGACAGCGCCTTCAAGTCGCTGCCCCAGGTGCAAGGCGAAGACAACGTCCAGGTGGGCCGCGACCTGCAGGCCGTGCTGACCCGCACCGACAAGGAAGCCGCGCGCCGCGGCGATACCTATATTGCCAGCGAGCTGTTCCTGCTGGCGCTGGCCGACGACAAGGGCGAGGCCGGCCGCATCCTGCGTGACGCCGGCCTGCAGAAAAAAGCCCTGGAAGCCGCCATCGACGCCGTGCGCGGCGGTGAAAACGTATCCGGCGCCGAAGGCGAATCCAACCGCGAGGCCCTGTCCAAGTACACCATGGACCTGACCGAACGCGCCCGCCAGGGCAAGCTCGACCCGGTGATCGGCCGCGACGACGAAATCCGCCGCACCATCCAGATCCTGCAACGCCGCACCAAGAACAACCCGGTCCTGATCGGCGAACCCGGCGTGGGCAAGACCGCCATCGTCGAAGGCCTGGCGCAGCGCATCGTCAACGACGAAGTGCCCGAAACCCTGCGCGGCAAGCGCGTGCTGTCTCTCGACCTGGCCGCGCTGCTGGCCGGCGCCAAGTTCCGCGGCGAATTCGAAGAGCGCCTGAAGGCCGTGCTGAAAGAACTGTCGCTGGACGACGGCAGCAACATCGTCTTCATCGACGAGCTGCACACCATGGTCGGCGCCGGCAAGGCGGAAGGCGCGATGGACGCCGGCAACATGCTCAAGCCGGCGCTGGCGCGCGGCGAGCTGCACTGCATCGGTGCCACGACGCTGGACGAATACCGCAAGTACATCGAGAAAGACGCCGCCCTGGAGCGCCGTTTCCAGAAGGTGCTGGTCGATGAGCCCGACGTCGAGTCCACCATCGCCATTCTGCGCGGCCTGCAAGAGCGCTACGAAATCCACCATGGCGTCGAGATCACCGACCCGGCCATCGTGGCCGCGGCCGAGCTCTCGCACCGCTACATCACCGACCGCTTCCTGCCCGACAAGGCCATTGACCTGATCGACGAGGCCGGCGCGCGCATCCGCATGGAAATCGATTCCAAGCCGGAAGTGATGGACAAGCTCGACCGCCGCATCATCCAGCTCAAGATCGAACGCGAGGCCGTCAAGAAGGAAACCGACGACGCCTCCAAGCGGCGCCTGGGCGTCATCGAGGAAGAGCTGCAAAAGCTGCAACGCGAATACAACGACTTCGAGGAAATCTGGAAGGCCGAAAAGGCTGCCGTGCAAGGCACCCAGGCCATCAAGGAAGAAATCGACAGCGTGCGCGCCGAAATGGCTGAATTGCAGCGCAAGGGCCAGTTCGACAAATTGGCCGAGCTGCAATACGGCAAACTGCCCGATCTGGAAGCGCGCCTGAAGGCCGCCGAAGTGGGCGCGGCCCAGGCCGCCGAAGAAGCCGAAGGCGGCGAAGGCCGGCCGCGGCTGTTGCGCACCCGTGTCGGCGCCGAGGAAATCGCCGAGGTCGTCTCGCGCGCCACCGGCATTCCCGTGTCCAAGATGATGCAGGGCGAACGCGAAAAGCTGCTGCACATGGAAGACTACCTGCACAAGCGCGTGGTGGGCCAGGACGAGGCCGTGCGCCTGGTGTCCGACGCCATCCGGCGTTCGCGCGCCGGCCTGGCGGACCCCGCGCGCCCCTACGGTTCGTTCCTGTTCCTGGGTCCCACCGGCGTGGGCAAGACCGAACTGACGCGGGCCCTGGCCGAGTTCCTGTTCGACTCCGAAGAGCACATGATCCGCATCGACATGAGCGAGTTCATGGAAAAGCACTCGGTGGCGCGGCTGATCGGCGCGCCGCCCGGATACGTGGGCTACGAAGAAGGCGGCTACCTGACCGAAGCCGTGCGCCGCAAGCCGTATAGCGTGGTGCTGCTGGACGAAGTCGAAAAGGCGCACCCGGACGTCTTCAACGTGCTGCTGCAAGTGCTGGACGACGGCCGCCTGACCGACGGCCAGGGCCGTACCGTGGACTTCCGCAACACGGTCATCGTGATGACGTCCAACCTGGGTTCGCACCACATCCAGAGCCTGGCCGGCAAGCCCTACGACGTGGTCAAGGAAGTGGTCTGGGACGAGCTCAAGCAGACGCTGCGGCCCGAGTTCCTGAACCGCATCGACGAAGTCGTGGTGTTCCATGGCCTGGAAGCACAGCACATCGAGTCCATCGCCCGCATCCAGCTGCGCCGCCTGGCCGAGCGCCTGGAAAAGCAGGAGATGCGCCTGGAGGTGACCGAGCCGGCGCTGGCGGAACTGGCCCGTGGCGGTTTCGATCCGGTGTTCGGCGCCCGCCCGCTCAAGCGCGCGATCCAGCAGCAGATCGAGAACCCGGTCGCCAAGCTGATCCTGGAAGGCCAGTTCGGCCCGCGCGACGTGGTGCCGGTGGATTGGCGCGACGGCAAGTTCGTCTTTACGCGCACGCTGCAGTAAGCCGCGTCATCCGTCGTGCGAGGCCATGGCCTCGCGCGGCAGCAAAAGGCCTCGCCCGGTTTCTCGGGCGAGGCCTTTTTTTACGCTGGCGCCGGCTGCGCTCAGGCGCGGCCCGTCATGCGTCCGCGGGGGCGGCGTAGTCGTCCTGCTGGTGACGCATCTGTCTGCCCAGGCCTTGGAGCGCCCGCAGCGCCAGGGCCACGCCGCGCCGGGTATCCTCGTCCCGGAACAGCTGGAACAGGCCCGCCAGGCCCGGTGGCCGCGCTTCCTGGAGGCCCTGGGCCTGCGCCGCGCGCCAGGCATTGGCCAGCGTCCAGGCGGCGCCCGATGCCTGTTCCGACAAGGCGCCCAGTTTTTCCACCATGGGCGCATCGAGCAGGTCCACCAGATCCGAAGCCAGCCCCAGCAGGTCCACTACGTTGTCCAGCCGTCCGCTGTCGGCCAGGGGCCGCAGCTTGTCCGCCAGCAGCGTCAGGCTGTCGCCGCCGTCGACCGCTCGCGGCGCGTCCAGGGCGCTTGCGCATTGTTCGGCCGCCGGCGCCGTGTTGCCGTGGGGCGCGTTCATAGCATTCCCCTGGCGACGGACCAATACAGGCCCCGGTTGAAACCATGGCGCAGCAGGCCGCCCAGCTTGGTTGGCGGCGTGGGTCTCACGTCATGCGTGTAGTCGTACCAGAGCGGCATGCCGGCGTTCAGCCCCATCTGTGCGACAGCTTGCACCCGGCCTTCGTAGACGCTGGTGGGGTGGCCCAGCCGGATCTCGCCGGCGATGTTGTTGGCGATGACCGGGGCCTGGTTGTGGCACGAGCCGCCGGCCTTGCTGACGGGCAGGTCCACGGTGTCGCCAATCACGTACACATTGCGCAGTCCGTAGACCTGCAGGGTTTCGTGATCGGTGGGCAGCCAGCCTTCGTTGTCCGGCGCCTGCGAGGCGCCTGATTCCAGCACCGCGTCCACCGCGCGGATGGGCGGGGTGGCCATCAGGATGTCGAACGGTTGCTCTGCGCCTTCCTCCGAATAGGCGATGCGGCGTTCAGGGTCCACCTTGGCCAGCGTGAAGCCGCGCTGAAAACGGATGCCGCGCTGCTCGAAAATCGCGGGCAGGACTTCGCAGGTCGGTTGTTGCAGGAACAGGCAGTTGCGCAGCAGCTGGGCGGTGGTGGGATAGGTGTAGACGATCTCGACACGGTCGCGCACGCCCCGGCGGCGCAGGTAGTCATCCAGCATCAGCGTGGTTTCGATGGGGGCGATGCCGCATTGGTGCGGCACGTTGGGCGTCT
This sequence comes from Achromobacter sp. ASV32, assembly GCF_016428805.1. Classification (GTDB taxonomy): domain Bacteria; phylum Pseudomonadota; class Gammaproteobacteria; order Burkholderiales; family Burkholderiaceae_B; genus Achromobacter. The sequence continues at coordinate 11,867 of NZ_JAELTJ010000007.1, read as the reverse complement.
TGGGGAACGTGACGCTGACGAATACGCGGCCCCGTTCGATCCTGGACAGCCGGTCAGCCAGTTGCCGGGCAGGCTCGTATTGGTAGAAATGGTCGCCCGCTTCCCGCAGGCCTTCGATGCGCTCGGGGGCCGGCACGCAGCCGGTGGCGATCACCAGATAGTCATAGCCATAGCGCTTGCCGCTTCGGGTGGCCAATTCCTGCGTGTTGAAATCGAAGCGCGTGACCTTGTCCACGCGGAACTCGATTTCGGGGCGCAGCAGGGAACGTTCGGGGCGCTTGAGTTCTTCGTGGAAGAACAGGTTGAACGCCACATACATGAAGGCCGGTTTGTAGTAGTGATCCGGCGAATCGGACAGCAGCAGGATGCTGACCTCGCCGCGCGACACCTCGGCATACAGCTTATGAACCAGTTGGTTGGCCAGCATGGTGCCACCCACCCCGCCTCCTACGACAACAATTCGCTTGCTCATAAAAATCCTCCAGTGAGAATAATCAGGAACCAAGTGCAGTTGCCCGTTCATATGTAGCAAGAGCGGGGTGGCGGGTCAATCAAATAACTGTTTCTTATAAAAGAGAATCCTCACGGGTCGTGCGAAGGCACGCGGTTCAGTATCCCAGCGCGGGGTCGGCGCAGGTGCCGGGCCGGCCGCCCGCCAGCACCGTGCGCAGGTTGTCCAGCGTTTGCCGGGCAATCGCCGCGGCCGGCGTGCGGGTGGCGATGTGGGGGGTGACCAGGACATTCGGATGGCGCCACAGCGGGTGGTCCGATGGCAGCGGCTCTTGCGGCGTGGCGTCCAGCGTGGCATACGCCAACTGGCCGCTGTCCAGTGCCGCCAGCAGCGCGGCCGGGTCCAGGTGTTCGCCGCGGCCGGCGTTGACCACGTGGGCGCCGCGCGGCAACCGCGCGAAGGTGGCGGCGCCGAGGAAGCCGCGGGTCTCGTCGGTCAGCGGCAACAGGCACACCAGCGTGTCGGCCTCGGCCAGCAGGGCCGGCAGGCCGTCCGGGCCGTGGTGGCCAGTGATGCCGGCCGGCAGGTCCGGCTTGGGCGTGCGGCTCCAGCCGGACACGCGGTAGCCCAGCGCGGCCAGCGCCTGCGCGGCAGCCAGGCCCAGGCGGCCGAGCCCGGCAATGGCGACACGGTGTTCGGACGGCGGCACGATAGGGCTTTCGCGCCAGAGGCCCTGGGCGCTGTTGCGCACATAGTCGCGGAAGTGGCGGTGGTGGTGGATCACCGCCCAGGTCACATAGGTGCTCATGCCTGCGGCCATGCCGGCCTCGGCCACGCGGCATACCGGTACGTGGCGCGGCAGGGCCGGGTCGGCGTAGAGGTGGTCCACGCCCGCGCCGATCGACTGGATCAGGCGCAGGTTGGGCAGCGTGGCCAGCAGGCCGGCGGGCGGCAGCCAGCAGACCGCGGCGTCGATGTCGGCCGGGTCGCCCAGGTCGTCGGCGGTACGCCAGGCGATGTCGGGCCGCAGGGCCTGGAAGGCGGGCACCAGATAGCGCATGTCCAGCACGCGGCTGAGCAGGGCAACGCACGGTGGCCGCTGCCTGGCCGCGGCGGTGGTGGCGGGCAGGGCGCTCATGCGGCCACCGCCGCGCGCCGCGCGCGTCCGGAGACGATGCTGGCGAAGTCCGGCACCGCCTGCACCAGTTCGCGCGTGTAGGCCTCGCGTGGCTCGCCGATGACCTGGGCGGCCGGCCCGCATTCGATGATGCGGCCTTGCTGCATGACCGCGATGCGGTCGCACATCTGTGCCGCCACGCGCAGGTCGTGGGTGACGAACAGCATGCTCAGGTGGAATCGTTCGCGCACGCTGGCGAACAGGTCCAGCACCTGCGCCTGCACCGAGACGTCCAGGGCCGACACGGGCTCGTCCGCCACGATCAGTTCGGGCTCGGACGCCAGCGCGCGGGCGATGCCGATGCGCTGGCGCTGGCCGCCGGAGAACTCGTGCGGGTAGCGGCCGGCGGCGTCCGGATTCAGGCCTACCAGTTGCAGCAGTTCGGCCGCGCGGGCGCGAGCCCGCTCGGGCGCCATGCCCTGCGCCAGCGGGCCGGCCATGATCGAACGGCCCACCGTGTGGCGCGGGTTGAGCGAAGCCTGCGGGTCCTGGAACACCATCTGCACCCGGCCGATGGCCGGGCGCGCGCCACGGGCCTGGCCGTTGAAGAGGATCTGGCCATCATCCTGGGCCAGCAGGCCCGCGATGCAACGGCCCAGCGTGGACTTGCCCGAGCCGGATTCGCCGACCAGGCCCAGCACCTCGCCGCGCCGCAGCGTGAAGCTGATGCCGCGCATGGCGGCGGTCTCGCGGCCGCGCCGGAACAGGCCGCCGCCGGACACGTAGGTTTTCTTCAGGTCACGCACGTCCAGCAGCACAGGCTGCGGGTCGGCGCCGCGGGCGCTTGCCGGCATGCCATGCGGAATCGCGGCGATCAGCTTGCGGGTGTAGTCGTGGCGGGGCCGGCCCAGCACCTCGTCGGCCGTGCCGGCCTCGACGATCTCGCCCAGCTGCATCACGGCCACGCGGTCGGCGATCTGCGAGACCACGCCGAAGTCGTGCGTGATGAACAGCACGGCGGTGCCGTGCCTGGCCTGCAGGTCGCGGATCAGGTCCAGGATCTGCGCCTGGGTGGTGACGTCCAGCGCCGTGGTCGGTTCGTCGGCGATCAGCAGCGCCGGTTCCAGCATCAGGGCGCAGGCGATCATGACGCGTTGGCGTTGCCCGCCCGACAGGCGGCCGGGGTAGCTGGCCGCTATGCCTTCGGGGTCCGGCAGGCGCACGTCGCGCAGCGCGCCGATGATGCGCGCCTGCTTGTCGGCGGCCGACAGCTTCACGTGCGCGTCCAGCGCTTCTTCGAGCTGGTCGCCGATGCGCATGACCGGGTTCAGCGCCGACATCGGGTCCTGGAAGATCATGCCGATGCGGTTGCCGCGCAGCGCGCGCCATTGCGGCTCGGGCAGCGTCAGCAGGTCATGGCCCTGGAACACGATGCTGCCGGCCACCGGGGCCACCATGGGCTGCGGCAACAGGCCCATGACGGCGTTGGCGATCATGGATTTGCCCGAGCCGCTTTCGCCCACGATGCACAGGGTTTCGCCGCGGCCGATGGACAGGCTGGCCTCTTTCACCGCCAAGGGGCGGTCGGCGCCGGCGGGCAGGCGGATGGACAGGCCGCGGATGTCCAGCAGGGCATCGGGCGTGGCGTTGCCGGCGGGTTTGCCGGCGGCGAGGATGTCGGCGGGGGTCATGCGCGGCTCCTGGGGTCCAGCCGGGTGTTCAGCCCGTCGCTCAGGCCTTCCCCGATCAGGTTCAGCGCCAGCACCGTCAGCAGGATGGCCACGCCGGGGAACAGGCTGATCCACCAGGCCTGGCGCAGCGCGGTGCGGGCCGCGCCGATCATGTAGCCCCAGCTCATCACGTTGGGGTCGCCCAGGCCCATGAAGCTCAGGCTCGATTCCAGCAGGATGGCGGTGGCCACCATCAGCGAGCCCATCACGACGATGGGGGCGGCGGCGTTGGGCAGGATCTGCGTGATGATGATGCGCAGGTTCGACTCGCCGGCCAGATGCGCGGCATGCACGAAATCGCGGTGGCGCAGCGTCAGGAACTCGCTGCGCACCAGCCGGGCGACGGGCGGCCACGACACCAGCGCGATGGCGGTCACGATGGACCCGACCGAGGGCTGGAAGATCGCCACCAGCACAATGGCCAGCGCGAAGCTGGGAATGGCCTGGAACAGCTCGGTAAAGCGCATCAGGCCGGTATCGATCCAGCCGCCGTAGTAGCCGGCCAGCGCGCCGACCGACACACCGATGAGCAAGCCCGCCAGCGTGGAGATCAGGCCAATCAGCAGCGAGATGCGCGCGCCGTAGGCCAGGCCCGAGCCGATGTCGCGGCCCATGGTATCGGTGCCGAACGGCAGGCCGGCCATGTCCAGCGGCGGCAGGAAGGGGCGCTGCACCATGGCCCAGGGATCGTGCGCGGCCACCAGCGGCGCGGCCAGCGCCAGCAGCAGCACCGCCGCCATCACGGCCAGGCCGGCCAACGCGCCTTTGTTGCGGCGGAAACGCCGCCAGAATCCGTTGTTCATTGCAGTTCTATCCTCGGATCGGCCAACGTGTAGAGCAGGTCGGTGATGATGTTGAAGGCCACGGCCAGCGCCGCGGTGACCAGGAACGTGCCCAGCAGCAGGTTGTAGTCGCGCTGCACCAGGGCATCGAACATCAGCCGGCCGATGCCGGGCCACGCGAACACGGTTTCGATCAGCACCGTGCCGCCCACCATCGAGCCGGCCTGGATGCCGGCCAGGGTGATGACGGGCAGCAGCGCGTTCCTGAGGATGTGGCGGCGCTGGATGCGGCGCGGCGACAGCCCCTTGGCGCGCGCGGTCTTGACGAAGTCCATCTGCGCCACCTCCAGCATGGCCGTGCGCGTCATGCGGGCATACACGGCCATGTAGAACAGCGCCAGCGTGGCGGCGGGCAGCACCAGGTGGCTGGCGATGTCGGCCACGCGGGCCAACCCCGCATGGCCCGCGCCGACCGTTTCAAAGCCGAAGCCCGGCAGCCATTCCAGCTTTACCGAGAACAGCAGCACCCCCATCAGCGCCAGCCAGAACAGCGGCGTGGCGTAGCACAGCATCGAGAGCGTGCTGACCAGGCTGTCCAGCCAGGACCCCGCGCGGGCACTGGTCCAGGCGCCCAGCGCCACCCCCGCGGTCAAGGACACGACGAAGGCGGTCAGCGTCAGGAGCAGCGTGGCCGGCAGGCGTTCGCCGATCAGGCTCATGACCGGGCGCTGTTGCCGGTACGAATCCCCCAGGTCCAGCCGCGCGGCGTGGCTCAGATAGGTGGCCAATTGCTGCGGCAGGGGCTTGTCCAGGCCGAAGCGCTCGCGCACCTGTGCCATGAAGACTTCGTCGGAAGCGCCGGCTTCCCCGGCCATGACGGTGGCCGGGTCGCCGGGGGCGGCGCGGATCAGCAGGAAATTGATGACCGCGATCAGGGCCAGCACCAGCAGGCCCTGCACGATGCGGCGCATCAGGTAGGCGAGTTTCTTCATGCGGCATTTCCCCAGTCTGGATCGACGCGGCTCATGCCAGCGTGGCGCGCGCCAGGCTGTCGTTCAAGCCGATGCCTGAATTGATCAGGTTCTTGACGTTGTTGCGATACAGCGTGGGGAACTGCAATTCCAGCAGCCAGGCCACCGGCACGTCGTCGACCAGGACGCGCTGGACTTCTTCGTACAGCTTGCGCCGGGCCTCGGGGTCGGCTTCGCGCGCGCCGCGCTCGAACAGGTCGTCGACCTTGGGGTTGCTGTAGCCCTCGACGTTGTTCCAGGGCGAGCCCTTGGCGATGGTGGACGTGAGGTAGTTGCGGCTGACGCCCAGGGCCGCATCGCCATACTGGTACAGGTAGCAGAAGGCGATGTCGTAGTCCCAGTTGGCGGTCTTTTCGCTCCAGCCGGCGACGTCGGTGGCCGTCATTTCCAGCTTGATACCGGCCTCGGCCAGGTTCTGCCGGACGATTTCGGCAAAGCGCTGCCAGGTCTCGCCATAGGGCAGCGGCAGCAGGCGCAGGGTCTGGCCCTTGTAGCCGGCTTCCTTGAGCAGTTGCTTGGCGCGCGCCACGTCGCGCGGATAGCGCGTGACCGCGTCGGTGTGGTAACGCACGCTGCTATTGAACGGGCCGGTCGCCACCTTGCCAAAGCCGTACCAGGCCACGTTGCGCATGGCTTCGCGGTCCAGCGCGTACATGATGGCGCGGCGCACGCGCACGTCGCCCAGCAGCGGATGGCGGTTGTTCAGCCACAGGAAGGAGTGCGGGCCGAAGAATTCCCAGCCCCGGGTGGTGATGTCCACATTGGGCAGGCTTTTCAAGCGGGCAATGTCGAAGTATTCGACGGTGCCGCCGGGCAGCACATCCAGCTTGCCGGATTCGAACGCGGCGGCGCGCGAAGCGGCGTCGGGAATGACGTGGAAGTACACCGTCTCCACGCTGGGCAGGCCGGGCTCGTGGTATTGCTCGTTGCGCACCAGCTGTATGTAGGAGCCGCGGCGCCATTCCTTGAACTTGTAGGGGCCGGTGCCGATGGGCGTGTTGTTGGCCGGGTTGGTCAGGTAGTCGGTGCCTTCGTAGATATGGCGCGGCACCATGGGCATGGTGCCGCTTTCGAACAGGCCCAGGAAGGGACCGAACGGGCGAGGCAGGCGGAATTCGACGGTGTGGTCGTCCAGCGCCTTGATGCTGTCGACGTAGGCCAGGCCGGCGCGCAGCCGCGACTGGGTCTTGCGCAGGAACTGGTCGACGCTGAAGACCACGTCGTGCGCGGTGAAAGGCTTGCCGTCGTGCCACAGCACGCCCTGCTTGAGCGTGAAGGTGTAGACGGTGGCGGTGTCGTTGACCGTCCAGGATGCGGCCAGGCCGGGCATGGGTTCCAGCTTTTCGTCGTAGCGCAGCAGGCTTTCATAGATGTTGCCGCCGATCATCTGCGTCGGGCCGTTCTGCACGATACCCAGCATCAGGCCGGGCGGCTCGGGTTGCACGGCGATGTTCAGCACGCCATTGCGCGCGGCCGCGGCCCAGGCGGGCAGGGCGGCGGCGCCGCTCCACCAGCCGGCCGCGGCAGCGCTTGAAATCAGAAAGTCGCGTCGGTTCATGAGGTTCTCCTGGTGACGGGGGCGGGGTGGCGGGAAGGGGAGCGCGGCGCGGTCAGGCGCCGGCGGGTTCGACGAGTTTCAACAGCGCGCGCCATTCGCGTTCGCTGGGATCCGGAGCGCCGGGCAGGCGGTTGGTGTCGCCGCTGGCGTACTGGCGCGCGGTCTTTTCGCTGACCTGCGGGCTGACGGGATAGGTGGCCTGCCCGGTGGACTGGATCGCCAGTTGCACGCGGCAGGCGCGGTCCAGGTTGAGCATCAGGATGAAGGCCTGGGCGACCGTGGCGCCCGTGGTGAGCAGGCCGTGGTTGCGCAGGATCATCGCGTTGTGCGGACCCAGGTCGGCAACCAGGCGTTCGCGTTCGTCCAGGTCCAGGGCGATGCCTTCGTAGTCGTGGTAGGCCACGCGGTTGTAGAACTGCAGCGCCCATTGGTTCACGGGTTGCAGGCCGCAGGCCAGCGACGACACGGCCACGCCGGCCACGGTATGGGTGTGCAGCACGCAGCCCGCGTCGGGCCGGCCCATGTGCACGGCGCTATGGATGGTGAAGCCGGCCGGGTTGACGTCATAGGGCGTGGGGGCCACCGGGCGGCCGTCGAAGCCGACCTTGACCAGCGATTCGGGTGTGATGTCGCGGAACAGGTGGCCGTACGGATTGATCAGGAAGGCGCCTTCCTCGCCCGGCACGCGCGCCGAGATGTGCGTGTAGATGCTGTCGTCCATGCCGAAATGGGCAATCAGCCGGTAGCACGCCGCCAGGTCGCGGCGAGTCTGTTGTTCCGCCGCGCTGATCGGCTGCGCGGGTTCCTGGGAGTGGGCCATTGATGCGTCCTTGGTGGGTGGGCTGCGGCGGCGGGCCGGATGCTGGGCATTATGCGTCGATCGTCAACTGTCGACAGTTAGCAGTAACACTGATATGCTGCGAAAAAACGGGGTGCTATATAGCTGACGCGCCAAGCGCATTTACCCCAGACAGAGACACGCCATGCCTGAAATCCCGGCCGCCTTGAATGCTTTTGAATCCGTCAATGTTCCCGACCTGGTCGGCGTGGTCGAAGACCGGCTCACCCAGGCCATCGTGCAGGGCCGGCTGCCGCCGGGCAGCCGCGTGGTCGAAGCCGAGATCGCCCGCCAGATGGCGATCAGCCGCGCGCCGGTGCGCGAGGCTTCCCGCCGGCTGGAGCGCCAGGGCATCCTGGTGTCCAAGCCGCGGCGCGGTTTTTTCGTGCGCGAGATGTCGGTGCGCGAGATCGACGACCTGTTCCAGGTGCGCCTGAGCCTGGAACTGACGGCGGTGGCCGCCGCCTGCGAGCATGCGGACGCCGCCGGCCTGGCGCGCCTGACCCAGCTGCTGCAACGGATGATCGCCGAGGCGGCCGACGCGCCCCAGCACCGCCGCATCGAGCTGGACCTGAGTTTCCACACCCTGATCTGCGAGCTGTCGGGCAATGCGTATTTGCTGCGCCTGTTCTCCAGCACCCAGACCGAAATGCGCATGATCATTTCGCTGATCGACAACGTCTACCAGGACCCGGAACTGGTCGCGTCCACCCACCAGCCGATCCTGGACGCGTTGGCGCGGCGTGACGTGCAGGCCGCGCAGGCCTGCATGAAAGTTCATCTGGACGATGCCTGGGAGCACGTCCGCAACCTGTTCGTCTCGCAGCATGGCGCGGCGGGCGAAAAACCAAGGGGCAGCGTCAAGCCATGAAAGTCGTCTACAGCGATAAGCACCAGCTTCACGATCCGCAGTTTTTCATCGTGCGCGGCAAGGTCAAGCGCAGCAACGAACAGCCCGAGCGCGGCGCCCGCCTGCTGGCGGCGGTGCAGCGCGATGGTCACCGGATCATCACGCCGGACGACCACGGCGCGGCGCCGCGCGCGGCCGTGCACACGCCGCAGTACCTGCGTTTTCTGGAAACGGCTTATGCGCGCTGGCGCGAATTGCCTGACGCCTCGGAAGAAGTGGTGGCCAACGTGCACCCCTTTCCAGGCCAGCCCTGCACCTACCCCGAACACATCGTCGGCCTGGCCGGCTACCACATGGGCGACACCGCCTGCCCCATCGGCGCGGGCACCTGGGAAGCGGCCGCCTGGTCGGCGCACTGCGCCACCCATGCCGCCCAGCTGGTGCTGGACGGCGAACGCGCGGCCTATGCGCTGTGCCGCCCGCCCGGCCACCACGCCTATGTGGATCGCGCCAATGGCTTCTGTTACCTGAACAACGCCGCCATCGCGGCCCAGCACCTGCGTACCGCGCATCGCCGCGTCGCCATCCTGGACCTGGACGTGCACCATGGCAACGGTACCCAGGGCATCTTCTATCGCCGTCCGGATGTGCTGACGGTGTCGATGCATGCCGATGCGCACAACACCACGCCGTTCTTCGTCGGCCACGCCCATGAAACCGGCGAAGGCGACGGGCTGGGCTACAACATCAACCGCCCGCTGCCGGTGGGTACGGGCGATGACGGCTACCTGGCCGCGCTGCGCCGCGTGTGCCTGGACATCCAGGCTTTCGCGCCGGGCGCGCTGGTGGTGGCGCTGGGGCTGGACGCCCACGAACGCGACCCGTACAAGGGGCTGGCGGTCACCACCGAGGGCTTCGGCCGCATCCTGGCCGAAGTGGCCAGGCTGGGCCTGCCCACGGTGCTGGTGCAGGAAGGCGGCTACCTGTCCGACGACCTGGGCCCCAATCTGGCCAGCGCGCTGCGCGGCTTCGATTCCGCCGCCTGAGGAGCCCGCCATGATCGATCAGGACTGCGCCCAGGACGTGCTGGCCGTGGCCTCGCCCGATATCGACGAGGCGCAGGCCGCGCAACTGGCGCGGCGCCACTTCGGCATCGCTGCCGACGTGCGCCGGCTGGCCGGCGAGCGCGACCGCAATTTCCATCTGCGCGCCGGCGACGGCCGGGAATATGTGCTGAAGTTCTCGCACCCGGCCGAAGACGCGCGCGTGGCGGACTTCCAGGCGCGGGCGTTGCGCCACGTCGAGCAGGTCGATCCGGGCCTGCCGGTGCAGCGCGTGCTGCTGGCCGCCAGCGGCGCGCCGTGCGTCTGGCTGGAAACGCCCGATGCGCCGCCGCGCGTGCTGCGGCTGTTCACCTATCTGCCGGGCCTGCCGCTGCCGGACGCGCCGCGCTCGGCGGCGCAACGCGACAACCTGGCGCGAACACTGGCGCGGCTGGGGCTGGCCTTGCGCGGCTTCGAGCATCCGGCTGGCGCGCTGGACCTGCCCTGGGACATCCAGCGCACGGACGAGGTCGCGCCGCTGCTGGCGCACGTGGCCGACCCCGCGCGGCGGGCGCTGGCCGAGCGTGGCCTGGCGCGCTTTGTCGACCACGCCAAGCCGGCGCTGCCGGGGCTGCGCGCCCAGGCCATCCACAACGACCTGAACCTGTACAACGTGCTGGTCGATCCCGACGACCCGGACCGCATCGCCGGCATCCTGGATTTCGGCGACATGGTGCGCGCACCCCTGGTCAATGACCTGGCGGTGGCGGCGTCGTATCAGTTGGAGCCGGGCGACGACCCCCTGGCGCCCGCGGTGGCCTTCACCGCGGCGTATCACGCGGTCTGCCCGCTGGCGCCGGCCGAGCTGGACGTGCTGTTCGACCTGATGGTGGCGCGGCTGGTGATGGTGGTCGCCATCGGCGGCTGGCGCGCGGCGCGCTACCCCGAGAACAGCGGCTATATCCTGCGTAACAACGCGGTGTCCTGGGCCCGGCTGCAGGCCTGCGACGGCATCGCCCGCGATGCGGCGCGCGCACGCCTGCGCGCGGCCTGCGGCATGCAATAAGAGGGCGGTGACCATGACTGTGACGCAACCCGGCGCGCCTGCTGCCGCCTTGTCCCCCAACGCCCCTTGCCGCGCCGCCGACGATGGCGCCGCCCATACCGCGGCGCTGATCGCCCGCCGCCAGCAGTTGCTGGGACCGGCCTACCGCCTGTTCTACGATTCGCCCGTCCATCTCGTGCGCGGCGAAGGCGTGTGGCTGTACGACGCCCAGGGCCAGCCGTATCTGGACGCCTATAACAACGTGGTGCCGCTGGGTCATTGCCATCCGGCCGTGGTCCAGGCGATCACGCGCCAGGCGTCGGTACTGAACACGCACACCCGCTATGTGCACGAAACGGTGCTGGACTACGCCGAGCAGTTGCTGGCGACGTTTCCGCCCGGCCTGGGGCAGGTGATGTTCACCTGCACCGGCAGCGAGGCCAACGACCTGGCGCTGCGCATCGCGCAGGCGCATACCGGCGGCACGGGCCTGATCGTGACGCGCTTTGCCTATCACGGCGTGACGTTGTCCATCGCGCAGGCGTCGCCCTCGCTGGGCCGCTATGTGACGCTGGGGCAGGCCGTGCGCACCGTGACCGCGCCCGACACCTATCGCCAGGGCGCCGACGCCGTGGGCCCGGCACTGGCGCAAGCCGTGCGCGAGGCGATCGCGGACCTGGCGGCGCAAGGCCTGCGTCCGGCCGCGCTGCTGGTGGACACCATTTTCTCCAGCGATGGCGTGCAGGCCGCGCCGGCGGGGTTTCTGCGCGAGGCCGTGCAGGCCATCCACGAGGCCGGCGGCCTGTTCATCGCCGACGAGGTGCAGGCCGGCATGGGCCGCACCGGCCAGGCGATGTGGGGCTTCATGCGCCACGGCGTCGAACCGGATCTGGTCACGATGGGCAAGCCGCTGGGCAACGGCCATCCGGTAGCGGGCGTGGCCGCGCGGCCGCAGGTGCTGGAGGCGTTCGGGCGCAACGGGCGCTACTTCAACACCTTCGGCGGCAATCCCGTGTCGGCCGCGGCCGGCCTGGCTGTGCTGCGCACGGTGCAGGAGGAAGCGCTGATGCAGAATGCCGAACGGGTCGGCCACTATCTGCGCGAGCGGCTGCAAGGGCTGGCTGCGCGCCATGACGTGATCGGCGACGTGCGCGGCGCCGGGCTGTTCATCGGCGTCGAACTGGTACGCGACCGCCGCACGCGGGAGCCGGCCACGCAAGAGGCCGCGCGCGTGGTCAACGGCCTGCGCGACCGGCGGGTGCTGACCGGTAGCGCCGGAGAACGCGCCAACACGCTGAAGATCCGTCCGCCGTTGCCGTTTTCCCTGGCCGACGCCGACCTGCTGGTCGCGGCGCTGGACGAGACGCTGGCCGCGCTGTAGCGCGGCGGCAATGCAAACGGGCCGCGGGCATCGGCATGCCC
>NZ_JAELTJ010000079.1 GCF_016428805.1 Achromobacter sp. ASV32 | reverse complement strand
TGAAGATCCGTCCGCCGTTGCCGTTTTCCCTGGCCGACGCCGACCTGCTGGTCGCGGCGCTGGACGAGACGCTGGCCGCGCTGTAGCGCGGCGGCAATGCAAACGGGCCGCGGGCATCGGCATGCCCGCGGCCCGTTTGCCTGGCAAGCAACGCGGGCGGCAACCCGCGCCGTCCGCCTACTGCTTCACCGTCACGAACACCGGGTTCGAGTAGAACCACAGGTCGTTGTAGTTGCGGGCGTTGATGGCGTTAAAGCGCGCGGCGTCGTCGGCCACATCGACCTTCTGATCGGGCAGCGGCTCGCCTGCCGCCGTTTCACCGGCTACATCCGGCCCCAGGTTGGTGCCGCGCAGGCGCAGGTACTGGCTCTTGTCGGCGGTCAGCTTGACCTTGATGACGTTGTAGCCATCTTTGTCCACCGTCCAGTCAGCGCGGGTGTAGCGCGCCAGCACGCGGGTGCTGGGGTTGGTGGCGTTGTCGTATGCCGGCGTGCCGGGCGCGGCGCGCGGGCCCACGTCGCCCACGATCAGGTCCACGTGGTGCACAGTGGGCTTGACGTAGGTGGGGTTGCCGCTTTCGAGCGGGTATTCGTAATTGTTGGCCTCGGGGCTGCGAAAGCGGATCGTCACTTCCACTTGTTCGCCCTTGGCCGCCATCAGCTCACCGCCCATCTGCGCCGTGCCCGATGCGCCCTGCGCCTGGAATTCCAGCGCATTGATCAGGTCGCCGAAGACGCCGAACATGCGGCCGCTCTTCATGCCCGCCACGACGGCCGCCATATCGTTGCCGTTCTTCCAGACATAGGTCTTGGCGTACTCGCCCGGGGCGTAGCTGCTGCTGTAGAGCCCATTGGCGGTGAGGAAGTGGTAGTCGGAATCGGCCACGTTCCAGATGCGGCGGCCTTCGCCCAGCAGCGCGTCCCAGGTACCGCCCAGATGCGCCACCATGTAGTCCACGCCGCCGTAGGTGCGATTGGGCAGGTTGGCGGGGATATAGGCCGAGGCGTAGCCGCCGCGGTCCGGTTCCATCTGGCCGCCGACCATGCCTTCGATGTTGAAGAAGATCGACGGCGCCAGGTCATGCATCTCGCGCAGTTGGCCGATGGTGTACTTGCCGACGTTGCGCGACGGATGGTTCAGCACCATGTAGCTGTCCGGGTGCTTGTCGCGTACCCATTTCAGCGCCAGCAGGGCATCGGCATGGGTGGTGTAGGCGCGGGTCTGGCCGGCCAGCTCGGAGACCAGCTGCGGGTCGAACAGATTGTCGGCCTTGTTGGTGTACAGGTATTCGAATTCGGCCACCGCGCGCAGCGATTTGGCCGACATCGGGTCATTGATGCCGATGCCGATGTTCATGTGGTCATGCGTGGGCATGTCCCATTCGAACGACGAGAAGATGATCTTGCCGGCGTAGCGGCCCGCGGCCTGCGCCTGCTTGACGAACGGCACTTCGTAGCGCGCCATGCCGGTGGAGAAGGGGACGGAACCGCCGGGAATGGCCGCGCCGGTGTTATCGCGGTCGGACAGGCGCAGGTGGTTCGACAGCGCGGCCCAGTCCAGCTTGTAGCGGTCGAATGCCTGGTCCAGCACGCGTTCCAGGGTCACCTGGGCATCATTGGACTGGATCGTGTGCACATGCAGGTCGCCGACGCTCCAGGCGCCCGTCTGCACGGGCGGCGTGGGGGTGGTCACCACCGGTGGCGTGCTGCCTTCGTCATCGTCGTCGCTGCCGCCACAGGCGCTCAGCAGGGTTACGCAGGCCAGCGACAAAGGCATGATGGCCCGCCGCAGGCGGGATACTTCGAACTGCATTCCAGACTCCAGGGTCACGGCGGCCCGCAACACGCGGCGCCGCAAAGGCCCGCACTATGCGGCCCGTGAGTGACGGGGGAATGACAGATCGGTGCGCCGGCGGACATGGCCGGCGTTCGCGCCGCCGGCCATGGCGCGCTAGCGCTTGCGCGGGGCGGCCGGCTTGCCCGGAGAGCTGTCCGCGGCCGGGCCGGCTTCGGCCAGCGCCTGCCGGATGATGGCGTTGGCGGTCCAGCGCGCCACCTCGGTGACGGCGGGCAATGGCAGGCCCCAGATGTCTTTCAGTACCAGGAACACCTCGGTGCCGTAGACCAGCGACAGGGCCTGCGCCACGCGGTCCTGTTGCGCCGGCGTCAGCACGTCGGCCAGCGGCGCGATGGCGCGCTTCAGGATGTCGACCCGATGGCCGCGCACCAGCCGCGGCTCGTTGCCGGCGCGGCCCGCGCTGGCCTCGGCGTGCTGCTGCAGCGATACCTGGATGGCCGCGCGCAACGGCGCTTCGTGCGCTTCCAGCCGCGGATAGGCAAAGCGCAGCAGCTCATCGACGCGGGCGGCGGCGTCCGGCGCCTTGGAATCCCACGCCAGGATCGGGCCCAGGCTTTCGTCCACCACCGCGGCGATCAGCGCGCTCTGGCTGGGAAAGTAGCGGTAGGCGGTGGCGCGCGATACCTGCGCGTGCTCGGCCAGCTCGGCGACCGATGGCGTGATGCCCTGCGCCATCAGCCGTTGCGCGGCATCGAGCAGGGTCTTGCGCATGCGGGCGCGCGGACCGTGGGGCGGCTCGCCGCTGGCGGCGGCCTGCCGGCTGGCGGGCGCGATCAGGCGCGCGACGGCGGGAGGCGGCGCTTTGCGTGAGGCGGTGTCGGTTTGACGTGAGACTGGTGTCTCAGTATGATTCTTTCGTCTCATTTCTAGATTCTACAGGCCCTGGCGGCCTCACACATATCGAGGCGCGCACCGAGTGTAGCCGCCCGCGGAGGAGTCATGACGCATGCGAACCGGCGGGTCTACGTGGCCGCCACCTACGACACCAAGGGCCACGAGGCCGAATACGTCGCCGGCCTGCTCAAGCGGGAAGGGCTGGACGTGGTCACGGTGGACGTGTCCACCACCGGCGCGGCCAGCGCGGCCAGCGTGCAGGCCCGCGAGGTCGCCAACAGCCACCCGCAGGGTGCGCAAGCCGTCTTCACAGGAGACCGCGGCACGGCTATCGCCGCCATGGCGCTGGCGTTTGAACGCTACGCGGCCGCCAACCCCGCCATCGGGGCCTTGCTGGGCCTGGGCGGATCGGGCGGCACCGCGCTGATCACGCCCGCCATGCAGGCGCTGTCCATCGGCGTGCCCAAGTTGATGGTCTCGACCATGGCCTCCGGTAACGTCGCACCGTACGTCGGCCCATCGGACATCGCCATGATGTACTCGGTGACCGACGTGGCCGGTCTGAACCGCATCTCGCGCCGGGTGCTGGCCAATGCCGCGGGCGCCATTGGCGGGGCCTTCCGCCAGGCCGGCAGCGCCACCGCCGACGACAGCCGGCCCGCCGTGGGCATCACCATGTTCGGCGTCACGACTGCCTGCGTGCAGCAGGTGACGCCGCTGCTGGAATCGCGCTTTGACTGCCTGGTGTTCCACGCCACCGGCACGGGCGGCCAATCGATGGAAAAGCTGCTGGACAGCCATCTGCTGGCCGGCGTGCTGGACCTGACCACCACCGAAGTCTGCGACTTCCTGTTTGGCGGCGTGCTGGCGTGTACCGAAGACCGCTTCGGCGCAGTGGCGCGTACGCGCGCGCCGTATGTCGGGTCCTGCGGCGCGCTGGACATGGTGAACTTCGGCAGCATGGATTCCGTGCCCGAGCGCTATCAGGGCCGCACGTTCTATCCCCACAATCCGCAGGTGACGCTGATGCGCACCACGGTGCAGGAAAACAAGCGGCAGGGCGAATGGATCGCCGCCAGGCTGAACCGCTGTGAAGGCCCCGTGCGCTTCCTGATTCCGGAAGGCGGCGTGTCGGCGCTGGACGCGCCAGGCCAGGCGTTCTGGGACCCGCAGGCCGACGCCGCGCTGTTCGAGGCGCTGCAGGCCAATGTGGTGCAGACCGCCGACCGGCGCCTGATCCGCGTGCCTTGCCACATCAACGACCCGCTGTTTGCCCAAACCGCGGTCGATCACTACCTTGAAATCGCTACCCACTGAGGACCCCCGCCATGCCGCGCTTCGACCGTAACCAACTGCTGGACAAGTTTCGCGCCATGGTGCGCGCCCGCACCCCCATCGTGGGCGGCGGCGCGGGCACCGGGCTGTCCGCCAAGTGCGAGGAAGCGGGCGGCATCGACCTCATCGTGATCTACAACTCGGGCCGCTACCGCATGGCCGGGCGCGGCTCGCTGGCCGGTCTGCTGGCCTACGGCAACGCCAATGAGATCGTGGTCGACATGGGCCGCGAAGTGCTGCCCGTGGTCAAGCACACGCCGGTGCTGGCCGGCGTCAACGGCACCGACCCGTTCTGCGATTTCGACGTGTTCCTGGACGACCTGAAGCGCCAGGGCTTTGCCGGTGTGCAGAATTTCCCCACCGTGGGCCTGATCGACGGCACCTTCCGCGCCAACCTGGAAGAAACCGGCATGGGCTACGCGCTGGAGGTCGACATGATCCGCCGGGCCCACGAAAAGGGCCTGCTGACCACGCCCTACGTGTTCAACGAAGACGACGCGGTGGCGATGACGCGGGCCGGCGCCGACATCATCGTGGCGCACATGGGCCTGACCACCGGCGGGTCCATCGGCGCCGAGACCGCGCTGACGCTGGACGATTGCGTGGCGGCCATCGACCGCATCGCGACGGCGGCCCTGGCGGTGCGGCCGGACGTGATCGTGCTGTGCCACGGCGGCCCGATCGCCACGCCCGAAGACGCGGCCCACATCCTGCGCCATTGCAAGCATTGCCATGGCTTCTACGGCGCCAGCTCGATGGAGCGCCTGCCCACCGAACAGGCGCTCACCGCCGCTACCCGCGAGTTCAAGCAGTTGACGTTCTGACGTTCCCCTTCATCCGCACCGGCCCCGGCGCAAGGCGCCTGGGGCATCCCTGCCAGGAGTCCGCATGTCGCATACCGTCTATATCAGCGCCGTCATCCATGCCCCGCTGGCCCGCGTCTGGCCCCTGTTTCGCGATTTCAACGGCTTGGCGGGCTGGCACCCGGGCATCGCCCAGAGCCGCCTGGAAGAGGGCGGCCGGCACGACGCCGTGGGTTCGGTGCGCTACCTGACGCTCAAGCCGTCGGGCTTTGTGCGCGAGCAGTTGCTGATGCTGGATGACCCCGGCACCGCGCTGCGCTATTCCATCATCGAGACCGACCTGCCGATGCGCGACTACATCGCGGGCGTGACGCTGCGCCCCGTGACCGAGGGCGACACGACGCTGGTGCAGTGGTGGGCGGATTTCCGCGTCGACGCGGGCGCGGACCTGCAGGCGGTGGCGACCGCGGTCGGGCAGGGCGTCTTCGCGGCCGGGCTGGCGGCGCTGGACGAAAAACTGCGCGGTTGACCGACGCGCGGCCCAGCGGTAGCGGCCGTTGCGGGTCACAGCGCCCGCGCGGGCCGCGGCCACGCCGCAGGCCGCCGCGACCTGGCTAGCCGCGTTTGCGTGCGGTGCCCGCGGCCAGCTTGCACCCCGCAGGCAGCGCCGCTGTACGCAGATACTTGCGGATCGCCAGAATCAACGCCTGCGCCGCCGGGCTCAGCGGATATTCCTTATGGCGGATGATGCACATCGTGCGCACCACCGTCGGTCGCGCGAGCAGCCCGTAGGCCAGCTCGGGTTCCATTACGCGCTGCGCCGCCAGCGCGGGCAGCACCGCTACCCCCATGCCGGCCTTCACCAGCGCTGCCTGCGACGTCGTGCTGGACGCTTCGTAGAACGGCGCCGCGGCTTCGATCGGCAGATCGGCGCGGGCCCGCAGCAGCGCCATGATGCCGGTTTCGTCCACCACCCCCACCAACTTGCGGCCGGCCAGGTCCGCCCAACGCATCGTGCCGTCGCGGCCCGGGCGCAGATCGGGATCGTCGCGGCGGTACAGCACCCCGAAGCGGTCTTCGAGCAGGGCGTCGAAGTGCAACCCGGGGGCATCGGCCCAGCGGCTGGTCAGGCCGAAGTCGACGTCGCGCGTGGCCACCTTGCGCTGAATGCGGCCCGAGTTGTCATCGCTGAGATACAGCCGGATGGCGGGATACTGCGCCGCGAATTCGGCCGCCGCGGGCGCGATGATCTGGGTAATGGCCGACGGCGCCGCCGCCACGCCCACGCGGCCGCGCTCCAGGGCGCCGAATCGCACCACGTCGCCGATGGCGCCGTCGAAGTCGGCCAGCAACCGCATGACGCGCGGCAGGAATTCCTCGCCCGCCGCCGTCAGCAACACGCGCCGGCTGGTGCGGGCGAACAACTGCGTGCCCAGCGCGTCTTCCAGTTGCCGCACCAGGCTGGTCACGGAAGACTGGGTCTGGAACAGGCGCTTGGCCGCATGCGTGAAGCTGGATTCCTGCGCCACCGCGACGAAGGCGGTCAGGTGCTTGAGGGTGACGTGCTTGGGCAGGCGATGCATTTCAAATCACGATAGATGGATCAATAAAAACAATTTTTCCAGATTGATAAGGAGGATGATACTAGGGCCTGTTCCCACTGGAAGGCGCCTTCCAGTGGGAACAGGCCCTGGGGCCTTCATCAAGATCGGGAGGCGATCGCGTCCCACGATCCGTGCAACAAGAGGCCGGCATCCATGCCCGGCCCGCATCAAGGCAGAGCAATGCAGGACACTTTGGATCTGGTCATCGAAGGCGGCTGGGTGATCGACGGGCTGGGCGGGCCGCGGCAACGGGCCGACGTGGGCATCCACGGGCCGCGCATCGCCGCCATCGGCGACCTGTCCGCCACGCCCGCGGCGCGCCGGATCGATGCCACGGGCAAGATCGTGGCGCCCGGCTTCATCGACACGCACGGGCACGATGACCTGATGTTCGTGGAAAAGCCGGGGCTGGAATGGAAGACCAGCCAGGGCATCACGTCGGTGGTGGTGGGCAACTGCGGCATCAGCGGCGCGCCCGCGCCGCTGCCCGGCAACACCGCCGCGGCGCTGGCGCTGCTGGGCGAATCGCCCCTGTTCGCCGATATGGCCGCCTACTTCGCCGCCTTGCAGGCGCAGCGGCCGATGATCAACGTGGCCGCCCTGGTGGGCCATGCCAACCTGCGGCTGGCGGCCATGCGCGACCCGGCGGCGCAGCCCACCGGCGCGGAACAACAGGCCATGCAGCAGATGCTGGCCGACGCGCTGGATGCAGGCGCGGTGGGCTTCAGTACGGGCCTGGCCTACCAGCCGGGCGGGGCGGCTCGCCCCGCCGAACTGGACGGGCTGGCACAGGTGGCGGCGGCCCGTGGCGCCCTGCACACCAGTCATATCCGCAACGAAGGCGACCGCGTCGAGGAAGCGGTCGACGAAGTGCTGTCGGTTGGCCGGCGCACCGGCTGCGCCACCGTGCTGTCGCATCACAAATGCATGATGCCGGACAACTGGGGCAAGAGCCGTGTCACGCTGGCCAGCATCGACCAGGCCCGCGCCGCCGGCGTTGACGCGGCGCTGGACATCTACCCCTACCCCGGCAGCTCCACGATCCTGATTCCCGAGCGCGCCGACCTCATCGACGACATCCGCATCACCTGGTCCACACCGCATCCGGAATGCGGCGGCCAGATGCTGCGCGACATCGCCGCCGCGTGGGGCTGCGACAAGGCCGAAGCCGCGCGGCGCCTGTGCCCGGCCGGCGCCATCTATTTCGCGATGGACGAAGCCGAAGTGCGCCGCATCTTCCAGCACGAATGCTGCATGGTCGGGTCCGACGGCCTGCCCAACGACGCGCATCCGCACCCCCGGTTGTGGGGCAGTTTCACGCGCGTGCTGGGACGCTATGTGCGCGAGGCCGAACTGCTGACGCTGGAGGCCGCCGTGGCCAAGATGACCGCGTTGCCGGCCCGCGTGTTCGGCCTGGCGGACCGTGGCCGCCTGGCAGCAGGCGCCTGGGCCGACGTGGTGGTGTTCGACGCCGACACCGTCGAGGACCGCGCCACCTGGGACGCGCCGACGTTGGCCTCGGCCGGCATCGAGCACGTGCTGGTCAACGGCTGCCCGGTGTTTCCGACGGTGGCCGGCCAGCCGCGTCCCGGCCGGATATTGCGCCGCGAGACAGCTGCTGGCGGCGTTGCCGATTTTCCCCGATAACAAGCAGAACCCATCCCCACAGGAGACAACTTCATGATCCGCAAGACTTGTGCCGCCCTGGCGCTGGCCGCCGTGCTGCCCGCCGCCCATGCCGAATTTCCCGACCGTCCCATCACCCTGATCGTGCCGTTCCCGGCGGGCGGGCCCACCGACATCGTCGGCCGCCTGGCCGCCGCCAAGGCGGGCGAGATCCTGGGCCAGCAGATCGTGGTGGAAAACCGCACCGGCGCGTCGGGCACCATCGGCATGGCTGCTACGGCGCGCGCCAAGCCGGACGGCTACACGGTGGGGCTGGCCACCGTCAGCACCCACGGCACCGCCCCGCATCTGTTCCCCAATCTGGCTTACGACCCGGTCAAGGACTTCACGCCGGTCAGCAATCTGGTGACCAGCCCCAATATCCTCAGCGTCAATCCGCAGTACCCGGCCAAGACCTTGGCCGAGTTCGTCGCGCACGTGCGCGCCAACCCGGGCAAGGACGGCTACGCCAACGCCGGGGCGGGCGGCATCAACGACCTGGGCATGATCTGGTTCCTGCAGATCACGGGCGGCAAGATGAACAGCATCTCGTACCGCGGCTCGGCGCCCGCGCTGACCGACACGGTGGGCGGCGTGGTGCCGGTGATCTTCGACAACTTCCCGTCGTCACTGCCGTACATCAAGAGCCAGCATCTGCGGCCGCTGGCCATCACGGGCACGGCGCGCAATTCGCGCCTGCCGGATGTGCCGACCTTTGCCGAGCAGGGCTACAAGGATTACGACGTCACGGCCTGGTACGGCGTGGTGGGGCCGGCAGGTCTGCCCGATGCGGTGCGCGACAAGCTGGCGCAAGCCTTCGCCCGCGCGGTGCGCGATCCCGCCACGGCAGCCAAGATGGAAGAGACGGGCGCGTTCCCGCTAGGCAACACACCGGCCGAGTTCGCCGAGCAGATCCGCACCGAACGCGACCGTTGGAAGGCGGTGATCGACAAGGCGCAGATCAAGCTGCAGTAAGCCAAGGCGGGGCAGGGGCCGTCAGCGCAAGCGCGGCGGCGCAGGAAAGACGGCGCAAGAAAAGCGATGCAAGAAAAGCGGCGCAAGGAAAGCGATGCAGGCGCGGCGGCGCGTCAATACACGTCGCGCCGGTAGCGGCCGTCGTGCAGCATCGTCTGCAATGGGGCGTCGCCCAGCATCTGGCGCAGGGCGGCGTCCACGCCGCCCGCCATGCCTTGCAGGCTGCCGCAGACATAGATCGCGGCGCCGTCGTCGACCCAGGCTTTCACGCGTTCCGCTTGTTCCAGCAAGCAATGCTGCACGTAGCGGCGCTCGGCCTGATCGCGCGAATATACGGTGTCCACGCGTGCCAGCGTGCCGTCCCGGTGCCAGGCCTCGATCTCGTCGCGGCAAAAGCCATCGTGCGCCGCGTTGCGTTCGCCGAACACCAGCCAGTTGCGTCGGTGTCCCGCCATCCGCCGTGCCTTGATCAGCGCGCGCAGGCCTGCCAGGCCCGTGCCGTTGCCCACCAGGATCAGCGGCCGGTCATCCTGCGGGGCATGGAAATTCCGGTTACTGCGCACCCGTAGCGCGATGTCGTCACCCGGCTGCGCGATGCCCGTCAGCCAACCGCTGCCCAGGCCCAGGCCGCCGTCCGCGCTGCGCATCTGGCGCACCAGCAGTTGCAGCACGCCGTCGGCGGGCAGCGAAGCAATCGAGTATTCGCGATGGGGCTGCAAAGGACCGCCGCGTTCCCGGCGCGGGCCGATTTCGGCGATGTCGCCCGCCTGCCAGGCGCACATGCCCGTGTCGGGCGGGGTCAGCGTCAGCAGGTAGCAAGGGCCGCCCTGGCTGCCGGGATTGAGCCATTCCCGCCGCGCCAGGCGCCAGGATTCGTAGGCGGGCGCCTGCCAGTCGGGCAGGTCGCTGCGGCCGGCCAACAGGCCCAGATGATGTTGCCAGTGGCGCAGCGCGGCCGGATCGCCGCCGTCGACTTCGACCAGATCGAATAGCGGGGTCGCGCCCTGGTCATGCAGCCAGTCGTCCAGGCGATGGCCAAAGCCGCAGAAGTGGCGGTAGTCGCGGTCGCCAAGCGCCAGCACGGCGTATTGCACGCCAGCCAGCGGGGCGTGCGCATCCGGCTGGGGAGACGCGGCGCAGATGGCCAACCCGATGGACTGCGCGGCCTCGCGCGGCGCGGCGGGCGCCGTCCGCGTCTGCATGGCGTGCTCGGCGAACGCGGCGGCTGCATCCGGCGGGTCGCCTTCGCCATAGGTGCTGGCGACGAACAGAATGCGGCGGTACCCGGCCAGGCGTGCGACATCCAGTTGCCCCAGCGCGGCAACCCATACCGTCAAGCCGCCGGCGCGCAGCGCGTCGGCGGTTTGCGCGGCCAGCGCTTCGGCGTAGCCCGTCTGGCTGGCGTAGGCGACCAACATGGCATCTTGCGAGGGCGACGCGTCCACGCCTTGCCGAGCCGCCAAGGCCTGCGCCTGGCGGCGCCTGACGCCACGCCAGGCCCAGCCGCACAGCAGCAGCCAGCCCAGCACCACGCACGCGGCGGCAATCCAGCGCGGCGTCATAAGTCAGCAGGGGGCGGCCAGCGCCTGGAAGGCGGCGGTGGCGCTGACACGGTAGCCATCGGCTTGGCGCAGGATGAACAGCGCGGCCAGGCCATGACGTGCGGCATAGGCCAGGCCGTCGCGTTCGCCCAGCACCGTCAGCGCGGTGGCCAGTGCGTCGGCCTGCATGCAGCCGGCGTGCAGCACGGTGACGGACGCGACGCCGTTGCGCACCGGCTGGCCGCTGCGCGGGTCGATCGTGTGGGCATAGCGGGCATCGCCGTCGCCGGCATGGCGGCGGTAGTCGCCCGACGTGGCGATGCAGAGGTCCTGCAAGGGCAAGGCCAGTGCGTGGTCGTCGCTGCCGTCCGGCACTTCGACGGCCACGCGCCATGGCGCACCGTCGGGCCGCTTGCCGCGCGCGCGCAACTCGCCGCCCACTTCCACCAGATAGTTCGCGATGCCCAGCGCATCCAGCGCCTGCGCGGCGCGGTCCACGCCATAGCCCTTGGCGATGGAAGACAGGTCCAGGTAGATGCCGCCGGGCTGGTGCGCGGCCTGGCGCGCCTCGTCCAGTGGCACGCGGCGCCAACCGCAGCGCAGCCGGGCCGCCTCGATGGCGGCGGCGGACGGCGGCTCGAAGGCGCGCTGCCACGGCCCGAACCCCCAGGCGTTGACCAGCGGCCCCACCGTCGGGTCATAGGCGCCGCCGCAATCTTCAGCCAGCGCCAGCGCATGGCGCAGCACATGGAAGAACGCGGCGGGCAGTTCGCGCCAGCCGGCGGCGGCGCGGTTGTAGCGGCTGATGTCCGATTCCGCTTCCCAGGTGCTCATTTGTGCGACCACCTCGTCCAGCGCGGCCTGGATCGCCTGCCGCGCCGAGACCTCGGTGGCGCCAGCCGGCAGGGCCAGCCGCGCGGACCAGGTGGTGCCCATGGTCGCGCCCGCCAGCGCCACGGCCCGCAAGGGCGGGGCGCCGACGCTGACGCGCATGGCTGGCGCCGCGCCGCGCGGGGCATAGGAAGGGACGGACGTCATGCGGGGCAACCGGTCAGGGCTGCAGCACTTCGACGGTGCCGGCGTACGACAGGCGGCGCTTCTTGGCCTGCGGCACGGTGACCTTGGCGTCTTCGGTGCCGGCTTCGATCCAGTACAGGCCAGGCTGTGGCCACTTGACCGAGAACTTGCCGTCCTTGTCGGTCTTCATGGCGATCTCGCCGATCTTGTCGCGATAGCGGCTGCCGCCGGGTACGATGGTCACGTCCAGGTCGGCCGCGGGCTTGCCATCCAGCAGCATCTGGAAGCTGGCCGATTCGCCGCTGAACAGATCGTTGGGGTGCGTGGCGGGCGCCAGCTCCAGGCCGCGGCCCACCGGCTTGACGGCGCTGGGCTTGCCGGCGGTCACGAAGGTCTCGACGCGGCCCAGGCTCTGGGTTACTTCGAGGTCGGCGGCGCCGGCCGGCACGGCCTGCGCCAGGCCTTCGGGCTTGCCGAAGTAGCGCTTGGGCTTGCCGTCTTCTTTCCAGCGCGCGAACACGCCGTCGTTCACTACCGCGATGCGGTAGGTGCCGGCCTGCTTGAGCTGCAGGTCGAAGGTGCTGCGCAGCTTGCCGCGGTTCAGGTTCTCGGCTTCGGCGGCCGAGCCGTCCGGCGCCACCACGGCCAGGCCGTCCAGGCGCAGCGGCGCGTGGTTGAAATAGAACTTGTCGTTGCCCACCGCGGCGTCCACGGTGATCCAGCTGTCGGTGCCCGACAGCACGGTCGACGACGGCACCATCCAGACGTCATGGGCCTGGGCGGCGAAGGGCAGGCACAGCGCCAGGGCGGCGGCCAGTTTGGCGGCGGATTTCATGGTTGCGTTCCTAGAAGATGGAGGGGGGCGGATCAGGGTTTCAGGTCCAGGGCGATGGCGCCCAGCTCGTGCTCGCCGCGCGCGGTCAGCTGCTCGGCCTTTTGCGGCGGCCACTGGAAAGGGATGCGCAGCAGTTCGCGGCCGCCCACTTCGCGCGCCGCTTCCACCACCACCGCGTACTGGCCCGGCTTCAGGCCGGCCAGGGGTTTGGCGTTGGCGTCAAAGCGCAGGGCATGCTTGCCCGCCGGCTTGGTCGCGCCGCTCACGCCATCGACCGGGAAGGTCTGGTTGCGGCCGCTGCGGCGCCACCACTGGCGCATGTCCTTGAGCCATTCGGTGCCTTCGTTGTTCTTCTTGGCCACGTCGTACCAGACGGCCAGGTCGGCGGCCACGCTCTGGTCTGGGTTTTCGATCCAGATGGCCACGTACGGACGGTGGTACTCAGCCACGTCCAGGCGCGGCACTTCGATGGACAGGCCGATGTCGGCGGCGTGGGCCGTTCGGGCGATCAGGCCGGCCAACAGGGCCGACAGCAACAACTTGCGCATGGAAATCTCCAGGGCGGATCGGATGAATCAGTGAATGAAGAGCAACGCCAGGACCAGCGGGATCACGACGCCCAGCCCGACCATGGGCCAGGTGGCGCCACGGTTGCCTGCGTGCATCTTGAGCAGCACCAGCCCGGTCAGTGAAAAGACCAGACAGGCGATGGCGAAAATGTCCAGGAACCAGCTCCAGGCCAGGCCGGTGTTGCGGCCCTTGTGCAGGTCGTTCAGGTAGGCGATCCAGCCGCGGTCGGTGCGTTCGTACTCGACCTCGCCGCTGTCGCGGTCGATGGACAGCCAGGCGTCGCCGCCGGCGCGCGGCAGGGAAACGTAGACCTCGCCGGCCGACCATTCGGCGGCCTTGCCGGCGGCGCCCGCATCCAGCTCCTGGTCCAGCCATTGGGCGACGGCGGCGGGCAGGGGGGCTTTCTTCTGGCCAGCGGGGGCGGTCAATTGCGCCAGCATGGCCTCGGGCAGGCGCGCCTGGCGGGTGGCCACGACCGCCTTGGATTCGATGTGCGAGGCGTTGTTCAGCGTCAGGCCGGTAACGGCGAACAGCAACATGCCCAGCAGGCAGAGCGCCGAACTGATCCAGTGCCATTGGTGCAGCGTCTTGAGCCAGTAGGCCCGGCGCCGGGGGGATGCGTGACTGTCCATGGGATGGGCCAAACCGAAGGGCCGGATTCTAACATTCAAATGAGAATTACTCTTATAGATCACATTGTTAACGCGCGAATAAATTTCAATCGATTTCGGACCGCTTCCCGGGCACGGCGATAAGATAGGTCACCCGTTACATACCCTCGGAGGTCGTCATGCTTGAATCGCAAGTCGTGGATCAGATCGGTCGTCATTGGGGTTGGGTGGCGCTGCGTGGCGTGGTCGCCATTCTGTTCGGCCTGATGGCCCTGTTCATGCCGGCCATCACGCTGTCGGCGCTGGTGCTGGTCTGGGGCGCGTTTGCGCTGGTCGATGGCGTGCTGGCGTTGATCGCGGGCTTTCGCATCCGCGACCAGGGCAAGCCGCTATGGGCGCTGATCATCGTCGGCCTGCTGGGCGTGGCGGCCGGCATCGTCACGTTCCTGTGGCCGGGCCTGACCGCGCTGGTCCTGCTCTACATCATCGCCATCTGGGCGCTGGTGGCCGGCGTGTTCCAGGTCATCGCCGCGATCCGCTTTCGCAAAGACATCCGCAACGAATGGTTCCTGGGGCTGTCCGGCCTGGTGTCGATCCTGTTCGGCGCCATGCTGATCGCGCAGCCGGGCGCCGGCGCCCTGGCGCTGGTGTGGGTCATCGGCATCTATGCGGTGTTCTTTGGCATACTGCTGCTGGTCTTTTCCCTGCGCCTGAAGCAGCACCGCGCCCCCTGAGCCATGTCCGTCTACCAGACCCTGATTCCCCTGAACTTTCTGGCCGTTGCCCTGGGCGCCGCGCTCGGCGCGTGGGCCCGCTGGCTGGCCAGCCTGTGGCTGAATACCGAATCCTGGCCCTGGGGCACGCTGGCGGTCAATCTGGCGGGGGGATATCTGGTCGGCCTGTTGCTGGCGCTGGTCGCCGGCCACCCGGAATGGCCGGCCTGGGTGCGCCTGGGCGCCATCACCGGCTTCATGGGCGGCCTCACCACGTTTTCGACCTTCTCGGCCGAAACGGTCGCCATGCTGGAGCGCGGCGCGTATGCCGGCGCGCTGGGCTACGCCGGCTTCAGTCTGCTGGGATCGCTGCTGTTGACCGGGTTGGGGCTGGCCACGGTCCACCTGCTGCGCTAGGGCCTTCCAGTGTGAACAGGCCCCTAGGGCCTGTTCACTAGAAGGCGCCTCGCACAGGCCCTGGCCAAGCCCGGCCCTCTAATTAGTCGCCAGCCCGGGGATTCAACACCCGCGCCGCTTCCAGGCCGCTGCGCACCGCGCCTTCCAGCACCCCGGGGTAGCCGGTGTCGGTCCAGTCGCCAGCCAAGGCCAGCGTGGGCCAGGGGGTGGTGTTCAGCGGCCGGCTCAGCCCTGGCACGGCCGCAAAGGTGGCGCGTTTCTCGATGAACAATTCGGCGGCCGCCACCTCCGGCATCGGCGGCAGCCGCTGCGGATAGGCCGCGGCCTGCTCGGCCACCTGGTCGATCAGCGCTTCGATGGATTGCTGGCGATTGCGCTCGGTCAGCGTGGTGGCGGCGCTGGCCACCACCGCCAGCTCGCCGGCCTGGGCGTCGCCCGCCAGTTGTGCGCGGTCGAACAGCCATTGGCCGACATGGCCGCGCGCGGGTTCCTCGCGCAGCATCATCATGGGCTCGGGCAGGCGCCAGGGTTCGGCCAGGCGCAGGTTGAGCGTGGCGATGGGCAGGTAGTCAAAGGCCCGCAGCGCCTCCAGCAGCCCGGTCGCGCCCACTGCCCGCAGGGGGCCTTCGAGCAGGCGCGCCGCGAAGGCGGGCGGCACCGCCAGCACGGCGGCGTCAAAGCGTTCCTGGTTGATGTCGATGCCGACCTCGGCCGGTTGCAGCTGACGCACGGTGCTGCCGTAGCGCATGGTGACCAGGCGCGCGGCCGCATCGGGCCACAGCGCCGACAGGTCGGTGCAGGGCATGAGCAGGTCGCTGTCTTCGCGGCGGCCAGCCAGGCTGTCGCGCAGCACGCGGGCGAACAGTCCGGCGCAGGCCGTGGCCAGCGGCGTATTCAACGCGGCCAGGCAGAGGGGTTCCCAGACCTGGCGGATCAGCGTGTCGGATTGGGCGTGATAGTGCAGCAGTTGCCGCACGGTCCAGTCGCGCGGCGGCTTCCAGGACATGGCGCGCAGGCCGCGCATCAGGCGCAGCGTGGCCAGACGGTCGGCCCACGACAGGCCGCGGGCGCGCAGGATCGCCACCGCCATGTGCAGGGGCGCGGGCAGGCGCGGCGCCGATAGGTGGAAGCGGCCGTCCAGGCTGGCCAGGCGCAGAGGCCGGCGCATCAGCAGGGCATCGGGATTGCGGCCCACCCGGCGCATCAGCGCCAGCGTGTGCTTGTACGCGCCCGAGAGCAGGTGCTGGCCGTTGTCCAGCGGGGAGTCAAAACCGTCGTGGAACACGCGCCGGGCACGTCCGCCCGGGGTGTGCCCGGCTTCAAAGACCGTGACCTTGGCGCCCGCTTCGCGCAAGGCGACGCTGGCGGCCAGACCGGCCCAGCCGGCGCCGATGACCGCGACTTTCATCGCGCCAACCGGCGGACCAGTCCACGTCCACCGCCCACCCAGGTTTTCCAGGCCAGCCAGAGCTTGCGCAGGGGCGTCAGCGAAATGCGCTGATGCAGCACCTGCCAATTGTCGCGTTCGATTTCGTCGAGCAGCGCGTGATAGATCGCCGCCATCATCAGGCCGGGACGCTGCGCGCGCCGGTCGGTTTCGGGCAGGCTGCGCATCGCTTCGCGGTACAGCTCGCGGGCGCGGTCCGCCTGGAACTTCATCAGGGCCGAAAAGCGCTCGGAGTATTCCCCGTTCAGGATGTCCGAGGCCTTGACCTCGAATTGCTGCATGTCGTTGACCGGAATGTAGATGCGGCCACGGCGCGCATCGTCGCCGACGTCGCGGATGATGTTGGTCATCTGGAACGCCAGGCCCAGCTTTTCGGCGTAGACCAGCGTGGCCGGGTCGGTGTAGCCGAACACGCCGGCCGACAGCTCGCCGACCACGCCGGCGGCATGCCAGCAGTATTTGCGCAGGCCCGGCCAGTCCAGGTAGCGGGTCTGGTCCAGGTCCATTTCCATGCCGTCGATGATCGCCAGCAGGCGCTCGCGGGTGATCGAACAGCTCTGCAGGTGCGGCTGCAGCGCGCGGGTCACGGGATGATCGGGCTTGCCGTCGAACATCTGGTCGACCTGCGTGCGCCACCAGGCCAGTTTGATGCGCGCCAGCGACGGGTCGGTGCATTCGTCGACCACGTCGTCGACTTCGCGGCAGTACGCGTATAACGCCGTGATGGCGCGGCGCCGCTCGGGCGGCAGGAACAGGAAGGAATAGTAGAAGCTGGAACCGCTTTTGGCGGCTTTCTCCTGGCAGTACTCGTCAGGGGTCATAGTTGGCAGGGCCGGTTACTTACTTGATAGAGCGCCACAACATGATGGCCCAGTCTTTGGCGCCCAATTCGGGGCGGTTCATGAATACATCGTAGCCGCCCGTCTCGATACGCTCCAGCACGCGCAGGCCGCCTTGCACCACCAGGCGCAGCTCCAGGCCGATGCGGCCCGGCAGGCGGCGCGCCAGCGGAGCGCCGAAGTGTAGCAGCGCGCGGGTGCGTTCCACCTCGAAGGCCATCAGCTCGCGCCAGGCGGGCGTCAGGCGCGCGGCCGCCAGGTCTTCTTCCGAGACGCCGAAGCGGCGCAGGTCTTCCTGCGGAATGTAGACGCGGTGCTTGTGCCAGTCGACCCGCACATCCTGCCAGAAGTTCACTTGCTGCAGGCCGGTGCAGATGGCGTCGGACTGCTCCACGTCTTGCGGCGTGGTGGCGCCGAACAGGTGCAGCATCAGGCGGCCGACCGGATTGGCCGAGCGGGTGCAGTAGTCGGCCAGGGCGGTGTAGTCGTCGTAGCGCTTGACGCTGATGTCCTGCTCGAAGGCGGACAGCAGGTCGTAGAACGGAGTGATGGGCAACTGGTGGCGGGCGATGGTGGCGGCCAGCGGCACGAAGATGCTGGCCAGCTCGGGCGCGCCGGGGGCGGGCACCGTGCCCGGTTCGGCGCCGATGCGATGCAGTTCGGCGCGAAACGCCGCCAATTGCGCCAGGCGCTCGGCGTCGCTGGCGCTGCCTTCGTCGGCGATGTCATCAGCGGCGCGGGCAAACCGGTACAGATCGGTCACGGCGCCGCGCAGCCTGCGCGGCAGCAGCAGCGAGGCAACGGGGAAATTTTCGTAGTGATCGATGGGCATATGGGGTCCTGCGGCCTGGCCGCGATGGGCCGGATCCGGATCATTTTAGAGTACGCGTGGCGCCGCGCTCCTGCTGCCGCCGCGACGCCGATCAGTTAGACTTAAGCGCCACAGGATCTCATACCATGCCCCGCCCAGTCTCAGCCACCGTTTCCGTTTCCGCCCTGGCGCACAACCTGGCGGCCGTGCGCCGCCACCTGGACCAGACCGCCGCCGCCGCTTCCGGCTTGCCGCCATCGATCTGGGCGGTCATCAAAGCCAATGCCTACGGCCATGGCATCGAACAGGCCGTCGCCGGGTTCTCCAAGGCGCAAGGGCTGGCCATGCTCGACCTGGACGAAGCCGTGCGTTGCCGCGAAGCCGGCTGGGGCGGCCCGATCCTGCTGCTCGAAGGATTCTTCAACCCGTCCGATCTCGAGCTGGTCGACCGCTACCATCTCAGCACCACCGTGCACCAGCGCGAGCAACTGGACATGCTGGCGCGGGCCCGCCTGTCGCGCCGGGTCGACATCATGCTCAAGCTCAACAGCGGCATGAACCGGCTGGGCTTTTCGCCCGCCGCCTATCCCGCCGCCCACGAGCGCGCCCAGTTGCAGCAGCAGCAGGGCACCGTGGGCTCGATCGGCAAAATGACCCATTTCGCCTGCGCGGACGGCCCCCAGGGCGTCAGCGAGCAAATGGCGGTGTTCAATTCGG
This sequence comes from Achromobacter sp. ASV32, assembly GCF_016428805.1. Classification (GTDB taxonomy): domain Bacteria; phylum Pseudomonadota; class Gammaproteobacteria; order Burkholderiales; family Burkholderiaceae_B; genus Achromobacter. Next base: position 8,738 of record NZ_JAELTJ010000079.1, on the reverse strand, counting down.
TGACGCATAAGCTGCCCGGTCCCGTCAGCGTCTGCAATTCTGCCGCCACCCTGCGCTTTGCCGAGATCGCCGTCGCGTCCGAAAACCAGGCGCACTGGGTCCGCCCCGGCATCTGCCTGTACGGCGCCTCGCCGTTCGCCGATGCCGACGCCGCCGCGTTCGGCCTCAAGCCGGCCATGTCGTTGCGCTCCGAGATCATCGCGGTGCAGGAACTGAAGGCCGGTGATTCGGTCGGCTATGGCGCGCTGTTCCGGGCCGACCGCCCCATGCGGGTCGGCATCGTCGCTTGCGGCTACGCCGACGGCTACCCCCGCCACGCCGCCACCGGCACCCCGGTGGCCGTCGCCGGCATCCGCACCCGCCTGGTGGGCCGGGTCTCGATGGACATGCTGATCGTCGACCTCGACCCCATCCCCGCCGCCGGCGTGGGCACCCCGGTGTCGCTGTGGGGCGAAGACGGCCCGTCGGTGGACGAAGTCGCCCTGGCGGCCGGCACCATCGGCTACGAGCTGCTCTGCGCCCTGGCTCCCCGGGTGCCCGTCACCCGGGACGCCTGATCCGGCCTGCCTGGGGGCGGCTACGGCTTTTGGCGTGCCCTTGCGGTTGACCCTGGAACGGCAGGCGCCACCCGTCCCCCAAGACGGGGCCCGGATGGTGTCCAGCGTGCAAGAATTGCTACGCAATTTACAAGACAGCCATCGCCGGATGGTGTCTACTTGAAAAACCGGGCGCCCAAGCGCCCGTTTTCGACCCAGTAAACAATCAACGAGGTTTCGATCCATGAAGGACAAATGCGTGCTCATTACGGGCGCCACCAAAGGCATAGGCTGGGCGCTTACTCAGCGGCTGTCCGACATGGGTTGTCATGTGGTCGGCATCGCGCGCAATACCGGCGATGTGGACTTCCCCGGCTATCTCTATGCCTGTGATCTGGCCGATGCCGGCCGCACCGAAGAAGTGCTGCGCGAAATCCGCGAGAAATTCCCCGTCGATGCCGTCGTCAACAATGTCGGCATCGCCTCGCCCCAGCCGCTGGGCGAAATCGACCTGGCCACCCTGTACAACGTGCTGGACCTGAACGTGCGCGTGGCCGTGCAGGTCACGCAGGCGTTCATTGAATCGATGAAGGTGCGCCGCGCCGGCCGCATCGTCAACGTCTGCAGCCGCGCCATCCACGGCGGCCTGGAACGCACCGCCTACTCGGCCGCCAAGAGCGCGCTGGTGGGCTGCACCCGCACCTGGGCGCTGGAATTGGCCGAATACGGCATCACGGCCAATGCGGTGGCGCCGGGCCCGATTGAAACCGAAATGTTCCGCGCCACCCGCCCCGCGGGCAGCGAAGGCGAAAAGCGCGCGTTGGCCTCGGTGCCCATGAAGCGCCTGGGCACGCCGGCCGAAGTGGCCGCGGCCATCACCTTTCTGCTGTCGGACGATGCCGGCTTCATCACCGGCCAGGTGCTGGGTGTGGATGGCGGCGGCAGCCTGGGCGGCCGCTCCTGACCTGACGCCGGCAGGGCCTTGCGCAGGCCCTGTTCAATGCGCGTTTCGCAAAACGAACCGGCCCGCTGCAAGCGGGCCGGTTTTCATTGCAGCGGCGCGCTCGACGCGCGGCCAGCAGTCATCAATACGGCCCGTTGGCCGCATCCACCGCTTTCACGTTCTTGAATTCGCCCGCCAGCTTTTCGGCCGCGCGCGCCAGCAGCACCGCGTCCACTCCCACGGCCACGAAGGTTGCGCCCAGCGACAGATAGTGGCGCGCCTGCGGCACGCCGCTATGCAGGATGCCGGCCGCCTTGCCGGACTTGACGATACGGGCGATGGCCGCGTCGATGACCTGGGTGACTTCAGGGTGCTCGGGCTTGCCCAGGTAGCCCATGCTGGCCGACAGGTCGGCCGGGCCGATGAAGGCGCCGTCGACCCCGTCCACCGCCAGGATCTCGTCCAGCGCGTCGATGCCGCGCGGGGTTTCGATCTGCACCAGCACGCACATCTCGTCGTTGGCGCGTTCCAGGTAGTCGGGGATGCGGTTCCAGCGCGACGAGCGCGCCAGGGCGCTGCCCACGCCGCGAATGCCTGCCGGCGGATAGCGCACCGCGGCCACGGCGGCGGCGGCTTCTTCGGCCGACTGCACCATCGGCACCAGCAAGGTCTGCGCGCCCGTGTCCAGGATCTGCTTGATCTGCACCGGGTCGTTCCAGGACGGCCGCACCACTGGCGCCACCGGATAGGCGGCCACCGACTGCAACTGGGCCAGCGTGGTCTGCAGCGTGTTGGGCGCATGTTCGCCGTCGATCAGCAGCCAGTCAAAGCCGGCGCCGGCACAGATCTCGGACGTATACGCGCTGGCCAGGCCTGCCCACAAGCCGATCTGGGGTTGGCCGGCGCGCAGCGCGCGCTTGAAGTGGTTGGTCAGGATATCCATGTGGGATCAGATGAAGTGGCAGTTGACGGAACCGAGCGCACCGTAATCGACGTTGAACGTATCGCCGGGGCGGGCCAGCACCGGGCGGGTGAACGAACCCGACAGGATGATCTCGCCTGCTTCCAGCCCCACGTCGTGCGCGGCCAGCTTGTTAGCCAGCCATACTACGCCATTGGCGGGGTGATTCAAGACGCCGGCGGCGATGCCGGTTTCCTCGATCACCGCGTTGCGCGACAGGATCGCGCCGATCCAGCGCAGGTCCAGCTCGCCGATCTTGACCGGCCGTCCGCCCATCACCACGCCGGCGTTGGCCGCATTGTCGGCGATGGTGTCGAACACCTTGCGCGGCCGCTTGCTGTCGGGATCGATGCCGTGCGAGCGGGCATCGATGATTTCCAGCGCCGGGATCACGTAGTCGACCGCGTCGTACACCTGGAACAGCGTCACGTCCGGACCCTTGAGCGGTTTGCCCAGTACGAAAGCCAGTTCCACTTCCAGGCGCGGCAGGATGAAGCGGCCGGCGGGAATGTCGCTGCCGTCGGCAAAGAACATGTCGTCCAGCAACATACCGAAATCGGGTTCGTCGATCTGTGAGGCCTGCTGCATGGCGCGTGAGGTCAGGCCGATCTTGTGGCCGCGCTTGACGCGGCCTTCGCCCAGCTTGATGTCCATCCAGGCGCGCTGGATGGCATAGGCATCGGCGATGGTGATGTCGGGATACTCCAGCGAGATCTGGCGAATCTGCTGGCGGGTGCGTTCGGCGTCGTGCAGGCGCGCGGCGATGGCGCGCACGGTGGGGGAATCGATCATGGCGGGGGTCCAGTCAAGGGGGGAATTCAGAGGGGGGCGGCAACCAGCGTGTTCACCAGCCGGCCGATGCCTTCGATCTCGGTGACGACCTCGTCGCCGGGCGCGACGTTGACGATGCCGTCGGGCGTGCCGGTCAGGATCAGGTCGCCGGGCGATAACGTCATGAAGCTGCTGAAGTAGGCAATCAGCGCCGGGATGTCGAACACCATGTCGCGGGTGTTGCCGCGTTGCATCTCGACGCCGTTGACCGTGGTGCGCAGGTTCAGGTTCATGGGATCGGGCACGTCGTCGCGATCCACCAGCCAGGGACCCAGCGGCGTGCAGGTGTCGCGGCTTTTCACGCGCAGGTTGGGGCGGTACCAGTTTTCCAGGTAGTCGCGCAGGGCGTAGTCGTTGGCCACCGTGTAGCCGGCCACGCAGTCGTAGGCCCGGTCACGCGAGACGTTGCGCGCCGTCTGGCCGATCACCACTGCCAGCTCGCACTCGTAGTGCATGAAGGCTACGTCGGCCGGGCGCAGCGTCTGCGCGCGATGGCCGACGAAGGTGTTGGCCGCTTTCAGGAAACCCAGCGGTTCCTCGGGCGCCTTGAACGCCAGTTCCTTGGCGTGGTCGGCGTAGTTGATGGCCAGGGTGAACGTGGTGCGCGGCTCGATCGGCGGTAGCCAGGTGACGGCGTCTTCGGCCAGGCAGCGGCCGTCCGCCAGGCGGACCTGGCCGGGGCCGGCCTCGGTGGCGGCATGGATGGCGCCCTCGTAGGCGATGCGTGCGTGTTTCATGGCGGGATTCCGTGGGGGGGCGGCGCGCGTCAGGCGCTCGCGGCAAAGGCATTACCCAGCGTGCCGACCTGGGCGATGCGGATGTCGTAGCGCTGGCCGGCGCGGGCGCGCGGCGGGTCAAACGGGGCGCCGGCCAGCAGGATGTCGCCGGCCTCGAAGCTCATGAACGCGGTCACGTCGGCGATCAGCCGGGCCACGGGCCGGATCAGGTCGGCCGTGCTGGCGCGCTGCACCAGTTCGCCGTCGACGCGCACTTCGATGGCCAGTGCGTCCGGATCCGGTACCGTTGCAGCCGGCGCGAGGTCGCGTCCGATGGGGCAGAAGCCGTCGCGGCACTGCTGCTTGAGCGCGGGACGAAAGTAGCTGGCGTGCGGCGCCGACAGATCGGCCACCACGCGATAGCCGGCCACATGATCCAGCGCCTCGGCCTCGCTGACACGCGTGGCGCGGCGGCTGAAGACGATGCCCAGGCAGGCGCCGATCGTCACTTCCGGCACGTCGGCCGGCAACACGATCATGTCGCCGTCGGCGGCATAGGTGTTGGCGGGCTTGATGTACAGCACCGGCGCCTTTGGCGGGGCCAGGTAGGGCGGCGCGTTCATCGCGTCGCCCAGCGCCGCCAGCGCCTGGCGGGTGTTCAGCGCCACGCCCACTACGCTGCGCGGCACCGCGGCCTGTTGCGCGGCGGCCGCGCGGTCGGCCAGGTATTGCCGGTAGTTGTTGCGCTTGTAGTTCAGCACCGGATCGGCCTGCTCGATCTGCAGCGAAATGCCCAGCGGCCGGCGCGCCATTTCCGCCGCCAGCGCCTGATCCAGGGCCTGGAACACGCGTTCCCCCAGGGCGGCCTGCTGTGCGGCACTGCGGCCATGGCCGATGCGCAGCAGCACGTGCACGAATGCGTTGTCCGGGTGGCCGTCCACGATCAGGTAGTCGTCGATCCGCAATGCCCGCGTGCGTGCGCCGGCCAGCGGATACAGGCTGCCGTCGCCCACGGCGGCGTCCTGCACCACGCGCATCAGCTGGTGCGTGTCCAAATCGAGGTTGGCGGAGTATTCAATCCAGATGTGTGGCATGGCAGGCGCAGGGCGGACCCTCTCCGGCAAATATTGTTAGCATGTTAATTATCATAGTGAAAAGCCGCTGTGGCGGCAACGCATCCGCGCAGGGGTTTTCCGCCGTTGACAGTGGCCTCGCGTCCCCATAAAGTTAACTAGTTAACTAAATAATCAAATCCCCGCCAGCGGCCATCGGCCTCTGGCCAGCCAGCCGGTTTCAAGCCGGCGGCCACCGGTCAGCAAGGAGACGCATGTGAGCATCAAGCACTGGATCAACGGCAAACAGGTCGACAGCGCCGAGCGCTTCATCACCTGCGACCCGGCCACGGGCGAGGCGATCGACGAGGTCGCCGCGGGCGGCCAGCAGGAAATCGACGCCGCCGTCTCGGCCGCCGCGCAGGCCTTCCCCAAATGGGCCGGTACGCCCGCCAAGGAGCGCGCGCGCCTGATGCGCCGCCTGGGCGAACTGATCGAGCGCAACGTGCCGCACCTGGCTGAACTGGAAACCCGCGACACCGGCCTGCCGATCTCGCAGACCCGCAAGCAGCTGATTCCGCGTGCCAGCGAGAACTTCACCTTCTTCGCCGAAGTTTGCACCCGCATGAACGGCCACACCTATCCGGTGGACGACCAGATGCTGAACTACACGCTCTACCAGCCGGTCGGCGTGTGCGCCCTGGTGTCGCCCTGGAACGTGCCTTTCATGACCGCCACCTGGAAGACCGCGCCGTGCCTGGCGCTGGGCAATACCGCGGTGCTGAAAATGTCGGAACTGTCGCCGTTGACGGCCGATCAGCTCGGCCTGCTGGCACTGGAAGCCGGCATCCCGCCGGGCGTGCTGAACGTGGTGCAGGGCTACGGCGCCACCGCGGGCGACGCGCTGGTGCGCCATCCCGGCGTGCGCGCCATTTCGTTCACCGGCGGCACGGTCACGGGCAAGAAGATCCTGTCCAGCGCCGGCGGTATCAAGAAATTCTCGATGGAGCTGGGCGGCAAGTCGCCGGTGCTGGTGTTCGACGACGCCGACGTGGAGCGGGCGCTGGACGCGGCGCTGTTCACCATCTTCTCGCTCAACGGCGAACGCTGCACCGCGGGTTCGCGTATCTTCGTGCAGGAATCCATCTACGCCGACTTCGTGCGGCGCTTCGCCGAACGGGCCCAGCGCCTGGTGGTGGGCGACCCGGCCGACGAGGCGACGCACGTGGGCGCCATGATCACGCGCCAGCATTGGGAAAAGGTCACTGGCTATATCCGCCTGGCCGCCGACGAGGGCGCCCGCATCCTGGCGGGCGGCCCGGACATGCCGCAGGGCCTGCCCGCGCGGCTGGCCGGTGGCAATTTCCTGCGGCCCACCGTGCTGGCCGACGTCGACAACCGCATGCGCTGCGCCCAGGAAGAAATCTTCGGCCCGGTCGCCTGCCTGATTCCGTTCAAGGACGAGGCCGAGGGCCTGGCGCTGGCCAACGACGTCAAGTACGGCCTGGCATCCTATATCTGGACCCGCGACATCGGCCGCGCGCATCGTCTGGCCCGCGGCATCGAAGCCGGCATGGTGTTCATCAACAGCCAGAATGTGCGCGACCTGCGCCAGCCGTTCGGCGGCACCAAGGAATCGGGTACCGGCCGCGAGGGCGGCGAGTACAGCTACGAAGTGTTCGCCGAGATCAAGAACGTCTGCGTCTCGATGGGCAACCACCCTATCCCCAAGTGGGGCGTCTAAGCCCCCTCAGCATCCGGAGACAACACCATGGGCAAGCTCGCACTGGCGGCCAAGGTTACGCACGTGCCGTCGATGTACCTCTCTGAAATGCCCGGCAAGCATCACGGCTGCCGCGAGGCCGCCATCCAGGGGCACCGCCTCATCGGCCAGCGCTGCCGCGACCTGGACGTGGACACGCTGGTCGTGCTGGACGTGCACTGGCTGGTCAACGCCGGCTACCACGTCAACTGCAACGAGCGCTTCGCGGGCCGCTACACCAGCAACGAGCTGCCGCACTTCATCAAGGACATGGACTACGCCTACCGGGGCGACCCGGCGCTGGGCCGGCGCATCGCCGAATGCGCCACCGTGGCCGGCGTGGCCACGCGCTCGCACGAGATCGCCAGCCTGGAGCTGGAATACGGCACGCTGGTGCCCCTGCGCTACATGAATGGCGACGACCGCTTCAAGGTCGTGTCGGTGGCAGCCTGGTGCGCCTGGCACGCGCTGGAGGACAGCCGCCGCTTTGGCGCGGCGCTGCGCCAGGCCATCGAGCAAAGCGACAGCCGGGTGGCGGTGCTGGCCAGCGGCTCGCTGTCGCATCGCTTCAACGACAACAACAGTCCGGAAGCGGCCATGCACCAGATCAGCCGTGAATTCTTCCGGCAGGTCGACTTGCGGGTGGTGGATCTGTGGCGCCAGGGCGACTGGAAGCACTTTTGCGCCATGCTGCCGGAATACGCCGAATTGTGCGAGGGCGAGGGCGGCATGCACGACACGGCCATGCTGCTGGGGCTGCTGGGCTGGGATGCCTACGACCAGCCGGCCGAGATCGTGACGGACTACTTCACCAGTTCGGGCACGGGGCAGATCAACGCGATCTTTCCCGTGCCGGCCTGATCACTGCGCAACCGGCTCGCGCTTGATCAGGTCGACCATCGCGTCGACATCGGCGTACAGCCGGTCCAGCAATTCCTTGCCGATGCGGGCTTCGATTTCCTGGTACTTGGCGTCCACCTGCGGCCGCATCCGGTCGATCAGCTTGTTGCTCTTGGGTGTCAGCGAAATCTCCTGGCGCCGCTGGTCGGCGCTGGAGCGCACCCGCTTGATCAGGCCCTGTTCTTCCATGCCGGCCAGCATGCGGGTCAGGCTGGGACTCAGGATCTGGCAACTGCGGGCGATCTGGTTGGGTTCCATCGAACCCACTTCGCTCAGGGTGCGCAGCACCCGCCATTGCTGTTCGGTCACGCCGGCGGCGTGCAGGATCGGCCTGAAGTGCGCCATCAGGGTTTCGCGTGCGTAAAGCAACAGGTGGGGAAGATTGCGGTGGTGGAAGCTGGGACTCATGGCGGCCATGTTAGCAAGAAGCCGTTCTTGTTTCTGATCGATCATTGCCGATCGTTTCTCAGGGGCATCAACGCCCAGGCCCGCATTGGATGCGGGCCTGGGCGTGAAAGGAACGGGGAAAAAAGGGGTCAGGACGCCGGGTTTTGCTGCGCCAGTTCGTGCAGGTCATCCGGCAGGGTCAGGTCGGGCGCGCCTTGCTGCAATTCGCGCAGCGCGGCGACGGCTTCGTCGGTCTGGTCGTCCTGCATCAGGGCGCGGATGTGCGCCACGCGGGTTTCGATATCCTGCTCGCTGAAGGCCACCACGTCGCTGGTGGCGGCTTCGGCGGGTGGCTCGGCGGCGGCCTGTTGCGTGGCATCGGCCGGTTGCGGCGCAGCTGCGGCCTCGGGAGGGCTGGCCGGCACGGCGGCCGGCGCGGCCGCAGGCGCCTGGGCGGCGCTGCGCTGGACGGGGGCTGTCTCTTATACACATCTCCGAGCCCACGAGACCTAATAACCGATCTCGTATGCCGTCTTGGGCTTGAAAAGGGGGGGGGGGGGGGGGGGGGGGGGGGGGGGGGGGGGGGGGGGGGGGGGGGGGGGGGGGGGGGGGGGGGGGGGGGGGGGGGGGGGGGGGGGGGGGGGGGGGGG
>NZ_JAELTJ010000776.1 GCF_016428805.1 Achromobacter sp. ASV32 | reverse complement strand
GCGTGCGAGCGCTTGCGCGCCTTGGAACTCATAATGTGCGGCCCGCGTATAAATAACTTTTTACTGTGTGTGTGTGTGCTCCCCCTTTAATCGGGCTCGTTGAGGTCGGTCGAATCGAATCGGCAAAACGAAATGGCTTTCGCGTTCGGTTTCTTCGGGCGAGGTGAACTTTCCACGGGCGCGTAACAAACAATAGCTGGGATTTACCTATGACACGGACTGAGGATCTCGAAGCAATTTTCCCCTTAAAAAAGAAAAGAAAAGAAAAAGCTTTCGCCCGTGCCCGCGGGTGGGGGGAGTTTGATGTGGTAAAGACTGTCGACGACGGCGTCCTTGTGGTTGAGCTTTTTTGTTATTTTGGGGTACGAGTAAGAGCAGCATACTGGTACACGACGCACGAG
>NZ_JAELTJ010000775.1 GCF_016428805.1 Achromobacter sp. ASV32 | reverse complement strand
GTGGTGGATTTCGCAAGTTTCGCTGCTCGGCGAAACGTCATGGGTCCGCCCACCAACACGGCGGCATTGGACAGTTGAACGCCTGGCTCAAGGCCAAACTCCACGCCGAAAAAACTGTAAAATAAAACTGAGAAAATTGAGCTTTAAATCAAGAGTTAAATTATAAAATAAATGAATAATATAGTAAAAGCTGTTTTAACAAATCTAGTAGATGGTCGTGACGCAGCTGTCTAGGTAAGCAGAGCCTTCCAACTGCACAAGACGCCAGCATCAAACCAACCAGCCATAGCCATCTGTCATGTGCAGGTTCCATTTACAGCTCATCTCTCATATTATCTTCAAGTCTGCCGTTTTGTTTGCTTCCTTTGTAGAGCCTCCACCTCATTGAAAACCGTTATTAGG
>NZ_JAELTJ010000774.1 GCF_016428805.1 Achromobacter sp. ASV32 | reverse complement strand
GAGAGAAGGCCTCTTCGTTCTGAGACATGGTAGGGTCGATTATGAACTCTTTGATACACTCGTAGAAAGTAAGATGCCACTTCGCGTGCGACGACTCTCAGAGCTTGGCCATGCACGTGCTCGAGACGGTGGACAGCGGCAGCTTGTAGGGCGTCAACTTACGCGAAGCTGGCTCTAAGAAATGCAAAAGAGTTGTTTGAAAAATAAACGACGGCGAATCGATATGGTTGGGGAATCGAATTCGAAGTCCAGGGCGCACGACAAAGCAAAAGCGGGAGAGGAGGTGGCCGAGGCTGATAGAGGTGCGGCGTTGTGAGTTGGCGATTTGGCGCCCCTTTTGCGATTCCCCTTTACGGGAGTCACCTACCTGGAATTGAGCAGCCCTTAGTACCAGGTTAGTAC
>NZ_JAELTJ010000773.1 GCF_016428805.1 Achromobacter sp. ASV32 | reverse complement strand
ATGTATTTCATTTTACATAAGAAATGAGAAGTTTATTTGATAAAGGAAAAAGAAAGTATAGAGGTAAATAAAATTGTGTTTTTTGTTAAAAAATAATAAGTATGGCTCTTCTCAAAAGAACGTAAGTTCGTGTATAATAAGAACTAATGTTCCTTAGAGGGATAACCTAATTATAATTTAGAAGTAAATCCGAGTTTAGTGAGTATTAAAAATAACTAAGGGATAGTATGACTAAATAAATGTATAAATGATCAAGGAGATAAAAAATGAACGATGTAAAGATACAAAAAGAAGAAAGAGAGTGGGTTCCGTTTACAGTAATATCCGAACAACTTTTAAATATGAGAAAGATTATTGGAGAGAAATTAAAAGTACAAAAACCGCTTTTAACAAATGAAGCAC
>NZ_JAELTJ010000772.1 GCF_016428805.1 Achromobacter sp. ASV32 | reverse complement strand
GCCTGGAACAGTGCAGTGCAAGGCTCCATCTTAGCGCATTTTCCGGGGGACACATTGTTATTCGTAGTGGGCAAAATGTCTTTCCTTAGCGCGTCTTTGTGCGGGGAAAGCATTCGCAAAGGATCTGGGAGCGAAGCGTTTCTTTTTCACTTTTCGTCATATTGCAGCTGCAGGGTTGCGCGAGGTCTTTGCTGGCGCTGCGGGCAGGCAGCTGGCAGACACCCCCCCCCAGATTCTTAAATACCGGGGAGCTTGCACTAACTGTTGGAGCTTTGCTTTGCTTTACTTTCCATACTCCCAGTGTTAGCTTCTTGCTGATTTGCCTTGTTTTTGTCTTGCCTTGTTTTGATTCGAGAGGCGCGAAAACGGCATTGACAACCAGGAACCTACACCACCTACAAA
>NZ_JAELTJ010000771.1 GCF_016428805.1 Achromobacter sp. ASV32 | reverse complement strand
ATATTATGATTGCTTGCCCGCTCAAGTAGTGACTGAGCCTCGTTCCATTGGTCCTGAGGAAATTGGTAGAGAGCTACTTTGCGGAGTCGGGGAGTTGACGTTTCCGAGAGGAGTAACTGCCATGGCGCCTTTAACCATACGTTGGAAGGATCTCTGTCTCGCGGCTCAGGCGCCCTGTTGTTGATGTAAATATCCTCAAGCAAGGCGGGTTCGAGTAGTTTCTTCAGGATTTTCACGTCTGGGAACTCGATACCATCGCCGAGGCGCAGGGTCTTGAGCCTCAAAGGTGTCTCGGTTTTTGAACCATACTGAGCGCAGAGCCGAGCGAAGAATGGCTGCATGTTATCCGGATCCTGTATCGCCTCTGTGTTGAACGACAGAGTCAGGTGTACAAGGTTACTG
>NZ_JAELTJ010000770.1 GCF_016428805.1 Achromobacter sp. ASV32 | reverse complement strand
CGATGGGGGACGTCATTTCAGGCAGCAGAAGACTACGAGTAGTAGTTGAAGCTTGAGTGCGGCAGTGGCTGTGCTAGCGTTGAGAGATGCTCTGGTGGCGGAAAGTGTAAGAAAGCCCAGCATGGAGAAGCGAGCAAAACTTTACGCCCTGGCTAGCCCAGGACGAGTAAACTTACAGTCATTACTGATGCTGAACGGGTACGTAGGCGGCTTGACACTGTCCACGGCCGATAACCACTAATTATGACGCAAAAAGGATAGCCAAACACAGTAATTCCGGTCCGGGTCCGCCCGCCGCCCTGATCCGGCCCCGTCCCGTGACCCACGCCGACCGGCCCCTCAAACGTCAGAGTAAAAGCAAGTCTGTCGCAAGATTCAATTCAACCGAAGATAGTTGTACAG
>NZ_JAELTJ010000769.1 GCF_016428805.1 Achromobacter sp. ASV32 | reverse complement strand
AGGCAACACAATCGGCCACCGTCAGATGTCAAATTGCATAGAATAAGCTAACGCGCTCCGTGTGAGCCTAAGCTGTTTTGGGTTATCGCGTGTCTGCGGACTCGGCCGTTGACCTTTGTGGCCATGCTTCCAGAACCAAAGACCAATATACGCTAATCATTGCTCATTTGTCTGCAGTCAAGGGTGAGTGGAAAAAATAAGAGATACTAAAAGACTTCTACGTGCGGTTTGCCCTCTCTCTTTCTCGCTCTTGGTGGCATGACGTACGCCTAGCCTACAAGAACCCATTTCCCCGCGTCGCACTGGCTCGTCACCCCCACGTAGGCCGCCGACCGTCGGACATCAAAAGGACTTTCTAAACACCGTGACGCCAATTGACACTGCTTCATCACGGTGGAATAG
>NZ_JAELTJ010000768.1 GCF_016428805.1 Achromobacter sp. ASV32 | reverse complement strand
CCCCCCCCCCCCCCCCCCCCCCCCCCCCCCCCCCCCCCCCCCCCCCCCCCCCCCCCCCCCCCCCCCCCCCCCCCCCCCCTTTACAAGCCTAAGACCGCATACGAGATCGGTTATTAGGTCTCGTGGGCTCGGAGATGTGTATAAGAGACAGACCAAGTGGATGTCTGGGGAAGAACCGAGCGGCACCTGTAATTACATGGTCAACGCCGCTCTTTTTACCTCGCTCATGTGGTGGTTTGGAGACTATGAGCCTGTCTCTTATACACATCTGACGCTGCCGACGACGATGCGGTTGTGTAGTTCTGGGTGGTGGCGGGGGGATTAAAAAGGGGGGGGGGGGGGGGGGGGGGGGGGGGGGGGGGGGGGGGGGGGGGGGGGGGGGGGGGGGGGGGGGGGGGGGGG
>NZ_JAELTJ010000767.1 GCF_016428805.1 Achromobacter sp. ASV32 | reverse complement strand
CCCCCCCCCCCCCCCCCCCCCCCCCCCCCCCCCCCCCCCCCCCCCCCCCCCCCCCCCCCCCCCCCCCCCCCCCCCCCCCTTTACAAGCACCAGACGCCACACGAGATCGGTTATTAGGTCTCGTGGGCTCGGAGATGTGTATAAGAGACAGGTGGTAGTCTCGGCCGGCCCGGCTGCTTTCGCGGCTGCTTTGGCAATGTTTTCGCTCTCTCATCGCTTTGAGACGACGACTGTCCATGGCCATCTGGAGACTGTCTCTTATACACATCTGACGCTGCCGACGACGATGCGGTTGTGTAGGTCGCGGTGGGGGCGGGGTCATTAAGAGGGGGGGGGGGGGGGGGGGGGGGGGGGGGGGGGGGGGGGGGGGGGGGGGGGGGGGGGGGGGGGGGGGGGGGGGGG